>NZ_JBNWDR010000013.1:0-83450 GCF_053521785.1 Agrobacterium sp. A3-95
CTGCTGGCGAAGTCGAAGCCGTTAAGATCACGGTAGGCCGGGAAGCGTGCCGTCTTGAGCTGGTAGGCCGTCGATCGCACTTCACGTTCCGCCGTCTCGGCCTTGAGGAGCTGCGACAGGATCGGGATGGCGGCCTCGAACGCTGGCGATCCCTGCTCGGTGAGTTCGCCGACGGCTTGTGCCATTCCGTGCATCTTCAGTTGCCGCAGCATGATGACGATCGCACCGCTTGCTGGATTATGACGCATGGCGGGCCTCCGTCTTTCTCAGGGCATCGTATCGTTCAACATTGGCCTTGGGCTCGTTGACGAGCGTCAGGGCTTGCGGCGCATCGATGGTCGGCGGCGTGAAGGATTTGCCATCGACAAGGCGATGCAGCAGGTTCAGCACATGCGTCTTGGTCGGAACACCGGACTTCAGCGCCATGTCGACTGCCGACAGGACGGCCTGTTCATCGTGTTGAAGGACGAGCGCCAGGATATCGACCATCTCCCGGTCGCCGCCCGGCTTCTTGAGCAGGTATTGCTGCAAGGCCCGGAATGCATCGGGAAGTTCGACGAATGGTGCACCGTTGCGAAGCGCACCTGGCTTGCGCTGCACTACGGCCAAGTAGTGCCGCCAGTCGTAGATCGTCTGTCCTGGCCTGTCGTGGGAGCGATCAATGACGCGACGATGCTCGCAAATGATCTGTCCTTCTGCGGCGACCACAACACGGTCTGGATAAACCCTTAGGCTCACCGGCCGATTGGCGAAAGACGCCGGGACGCTGTAGCGATTGCGCTCCAGATGCACGAGGCAGGTCGGAGAGACACGCTTGGTGTATTCGACAAACCCATCGAACGGCCGGGTAATGGGCATGAGCGCGGGAGCTTCTTCCGCCCAGATGTCGGCAATGGTTCCACGCATCTGACCGTGCGGGGTCTGTGCCCAGAACTCCTTGCAGCGTTGCTCGAGCCAGTCATTCAGGGCTTCCAGCGATGGAAAGCGCGGAACGGGCTGAAAGAACCGATGACGCGCATCCTGAACGTTCTTCTCGACTTGTCCCTTCTCCCAGCCTGAAGCCGGATTGCAAAACTCGGGTTCGAACAGAAAGTGGCTGGCCATCGCCTGGAAGCGCACGTTGATGTCACGTTCTTTTCCACGGCCGACCTTGTCGATCGCGGTGCGCATATTGTCGTAGATGCCGCGTCCTGGAATGCCACCGAATACGCGGAATGCATGATTGTGTGTGTTTCGGCGTGGAATATTGACCCCTCTGGCGGGGTGACCGGCGTCCAATTTTGACCCCCCACCTGTTTCGTCTGACCATCCGTCTTTTGCTGGCGGATGGAGGGGGAGTTGAAGCGAGTGGATACGATTGCGCGTGTTCGTCGAGCCTTCCATGTGCAGGGCTGGTCGGTGAAGAGGATCGTCCGGGAGCTGCATGTTTCCCGCAATACGGTGCGGAAGATACTGCGATCCGATGAGACCGACTTTTCCTACGAGCGCGAACGGCAGCCGCTTCCGAAGACCGGGGCCTGGAAGGCTGAGATTGAGCGCTTCCTGGCCGCGAACGAAGGCAAGCCA
Organism: Agrobacterium sp. A3-95; assembly: GCF_053521785.1. NCBI lineage: Bacteria > Pseudomonadati > Pseudomonadota > Alphaproteobacteria > Hyphomicrobiales > Rhizobiaceae > Agrobacterium > Agrobacterium sp. A3-95. The sequence goes on from NZ_JBNWDR010000013.1 coordinate 1,567, forward strand.
TCTCGCGAGCGACTGACGCTGATCCGGATTTACGAAGAGCTTCGGGCGTTGGGTTACGACGGCAGCTACGATGCAATCCGGCGCTATGCGAAGGGATGGTCGAAGGATCGAGGGGCCGTGACGGCCGAAGCCTACGTGCCGCTCTACTATGCGCCCGGCGAGGCTTATCAGTTCGACTGGAGCCATGAGATCGTCCTGATCCAGGGCGTGACGACAACGGTGAAGGTTGCCCATGTCCGGCTTTGCCACAGCCGGATGATGTTCGCGCGGGCCTATATGCGTGAGAGCCAGGAGATGGTCTTCGACGCCCACGACAAGGCCTTCGACTTCTTCCGTGGCACCTGCACGCGCGGCATCTACGACAACATGAAGACGGCCGTGGAGGCCGTCTTTATCGGCAAGGAACGGCTCTACAATCGCCGTTTCCTGCAGATGTGCAGCCATTATCTCGTCCACCCGGTGGCCTGCACGCCAGCATCCGGCTGGGAGAAAGGACAGGTCGAGAACCAGGTCGGCCTTGTGCGCGAGCGGTTCTTCACGCCGCGTCTCAGGGTCAAAAGCCTGGAGGAACTCAATGTCTGGCTGCTCGACAAATGCGTTGCCTATGCCAAGGCCCATAGCCATCCCGAACAGACGGCGCAGACGATCTGGCAGATGTTCGAGGCCGAACGCAGCAGCCTCGTGCGCTACGTCGGCCCGTTCGACGGTTTCCACAGCGTTCCGGCCTCGGTGTCGAAGACCTGCACCGTCCGCTTCGACAACAACAAATACTCGGTCCTGTCGACTGCCGTCGGCCGCCCAGTCGAGGTTCATGCCTATGCTGATCGGATCGTCATCAAACAGGATGGGGTGACGGTCGCTGAACACCAGCGTAGCTTCGGCCGTGGCGATACCGTCTATGATCCCTGGCACTATGTCCCTGTCCTTGCTCGCAAACCCGGTGCCTTGCGCAACGGTGCTCCCTTCCGCGAATGGGTTTTGCCAGCCGCGATGGAGAAGGTGCGCAAGCGGTTGAAGAGTGCTGACGACGGTGATCGACAGATGGTCACCATACTCGGATGCGTTCCCGCCGATGGTCTCGCAGCCGTTGAGGCTGCCTGCCAGGAAGCGCTCGATCACGGCGTCTGCTCTGCCTCGGTGATCATCAACATTCTGGCGCGAAGCCGCGATCCGGCTCCCGCTGCAACCCTGCAAATCCCGGATGCGCTTCGGCTTGCCCATGAGCCGGTCGCCGACTGCGCCCGTTACGACAGGCTCAGGAGGGTAAGTTGATGGAACGCACACAGGTTCTCGAACTGATGGGCACGCTGAAGCTCTACGGAATGCGCAGCGCTTATGACGAGGTCATGGGAAACGGCATCAAACGGCAGCACGAACCGCCGCGCATCGTCGGTGATCTCCTGCAGTCGGAGATCGCCGAGAAACAGGCCAGGTCTATCCGCTACCAGCTCAGCATCGCCAAATTGCCTTTGGCAAAAGACATCGACGACTTCGACTTCGCCGACACGCCCGTCAATGAACCCCTGGTGCGAGAACTGGCCACCGGCACCTTCGTCGCCGACCAGCGCAATGTCGTTCTCGTCGGCGGCACAGGAACAGGCAAGAGCCATCTGGCTATCGCGATTGCCCGTGCGCTCATCCGCAACGGCACACGTGGACGCTTCTTCAACGTCGTCGATCTGGTCAATCGCCTGGAAACGGAAACGCGCAACGGCAAGCAAGGTCGGATGGCCGATTACCTCACGCGCCTCGACTTCATCATCCTCGACGAACTCGGCTATCTACCGTTCGCACAGGCCGGGGGTCAGCTCCTGTTCCACCTGATCAGCAGGCTCTACGAGCGCACCTCGGTCATCGTCACGACCAACCTTGCCTTCGGCGAATGGCCGTCGGTGTTTGGTGATGCCAAGATGACGACGGCCCTCCTCGATCGCCTGACCCATCACTGCGAGATCGTGGAAACCGGCAACGAGTCCTGGCGCTTCAAAAACCGCTCTCAAAGCTAAAGCCAAAGACACCCGTCACCCGCACTTGGCCTACCCTCTGCAACCCCGGCCAGCGCCGGGCAGGCCAAGCGCTGATCGCCTACAGGGGGTGAATATTGGACGCCGATAAGGGGTCAACATTCCGCGCCGATTGACAATTGTGGGCATCAAACAGCATCTCGTGCGTCTGTAGAAGATAGGCCCGAACGATGAAGGCGCGGCTGTAACTCAGCTTCGTGTGCGCCACCTGTAGCTTGGTGCGTTCATTACCGATGATCGCCCAGTCCTCCGACCAGTCGAACTGGAAGGCTTCGCCGGGATCGAACGCCAGAGGCACATATGTCCCGCGGCCCGTCGTCTGCAACTCTCTCTGGCGATCATCACGCCATTCCCGGGCAAATGCCGCAACCCGATTGTAGGAGCCCTCGTAGCCAAGGCTCATCAGGTCAGCATGCAATTGCTTCATCGTCCGCTTCTGTTTGCGGTTCTTCTTGGATTCTGTCTTCAGCCAGGCAGACAACCGATCAGCAAAAGGATCGAGCTTGCTCGGCCGCTCCGGGACCTTGAACTTCGGCTCCACACCGTCCAGGCGCAGGTATTTGCGAATGGTATTCCGGGATAGGCCGGTCCTGCGGCAAATCTCCCGGATCGATAAATGGTCTCGAAAATGCCAGCGTCGGATCACGCTCAATAACGCCATGTCGATCACTCCATAGCCCCCGCTGAAAACATGCGAGGGAAGGTTGGAACATGGGTCAATTCTCAATGGAAATATCAGGCCACGCCGGGTCAGTTCTCAGTGACAATCAACACCCGCGATGCCTATCTGGTCGCCTGGCGCAGATCGTCTAGCAGCGACTGAGTTAATGCTCTAACTATTTCTCGCTCAAACTCGTTGGGAGTGCGGCGCGGCGCGCTCGTATGTTTCAGGCCTGACACTAGCGCCGCTCGCACGAAACTGGTGAAGGCGGCTTCATCATTTAATTCACCTTTCAGCGCCTTCGTACAGGAGAGGATCGCTTGCCTATAGGCATTGTCCCGGGAACCAGGCCACTGATCAATAAGGTATGATGCAGCACCGCGCGTTGTGGAGATGCGCGCATAGATCTTGCTTCTGCCACCTAGCTCGATGGTAACAGTATTATCCCACGATCCTGACTTCATTTCTGCTCTCCGCTTTTTATGGGGAGCATTAAATCGGCACGCTTGCGTGTGGCTTGTTTTGAACCATCAGGAGAACATCTTGGCGACTGTTGGCGTGGTACAACGGCGTTTAGTTGGGCGAAGATTTCCGTTACTGCCCATGCCTCGTCGGTTGTTCATGGATAACCATCACTTATCATCATCCACTACAGCGGCTCGGTGATGGGAGCTTGTCTTTTTCCTTGGGGCGCTTTTTCGAAAACGCAAATGCTGTCGTAGATTGTTATGGACCGGGTTGATTTCGTAAATGTGGTCGTTTCAACCGCACCCCTTGTGTGCACTGCGTTGATCTCGTCAAGTTTGGTCTTTGTGAATTCCATGAAGGACTGCGGATTGCCAAGGCCGCCTTGATACTCAGGCCAATAGCAGGTGTGAGTGTCTTCAACGAAATAAATGCCATTCGGCGAAATCCGTTCGTAGAGTAAATTGAACGACGCTACGACATGGTCCATGCGGTGGCTGCCGTCGTCAATAACGATGTCGATCGGGGAGTTTTCATCGAGTACAGTCTGAATGATCTGTGGGTCATCCTGGCTTCCGATGTAGACCTTAATACCCTCGTCCTCGTGAGCTTTGCACTCTGCATTGATATCAAGGCCAATAATGGTTGCGCCGTCGCCGAAGTAGTCTTTCCACATGGCGAGAGACCCGCCGCCAAATACACCTATTTCAAGTACTGTAGGCTTCTTGCCGCGAAACCGGTCGAAATGGTGCTCGTACGCATCGAAATAGTGCATCCATTTGTGAAGGCGCTTATGTCCATTGTTTAAAAAATAGCGATGCAAGAAACCGTCGCTCATTTACGCCTCCACTATATGAAATCGATCGGAATATTTTCGGGCACGTGTATATCGCGATTTGGCAACAAAAATAACCCGTCACGACCAAGAGAACACCACGGCTCGCGAAACTCTTTCCGTCGCTTCCGACCATATGTTTGGTCAAGAGGACGCCTACTTTGACGCAACGATCGACGGCGGCCCAACCGGTTATGGCGTCACAGAGCGCTCGCCAATCATCGAACCATTGGACAGGTCGCCGCTGAACAAATAAAAGGCGATAACGCGCGAGGAAGGCGCCGAGGTTGCGGGAACTGAGCGCCCCCAGTTACAATCGGCGACTAGAAAGCCGATAGCCATCCGGTAGATGGCGCTGGCTGGTAAAATTCAAGTCTGTGTTGCGCTGGTAAGTCGATTGCCTCGCTTGGAAAGAAGAGATGGTTACTATAACGGCGGGTAGAGGCTTGCATGTGGCGAGAATTGCAAAGGAGAGGCGCTCCTTTTTGCGTCGTCATCTAGGTGATATTGAGGTTATCGCTCTGGAGATTTAGGTCCTGTTGACAAAGTCTGTGACTGAGGTGGACCTCTCGCAATGCAGTTTCGCAACATCATTGAGCCTCACGTTGAGGGGCAAGCATACCGGTGCACGTGCTGCCATTTCGCGACCCTTTAAGAGCGAGGCGGCTACGAGATTTGCCCTGTCTGTTTTTGGGAAGATGATAGGCAAGACGATTATGATGCTGAGTTAGTCCGCGGTGGTCCGAACGGCCCGCTGTCGCTGGTTCAAGCGCGACTGAATTTCGCAGAATCCGGCGCTTGCAACTTTTGCTATCGCAAAAATTTATGTAAGCCTACCGAAGCTGAACGCTAACGATTACCAAATGAACTGGACTCTGATTCACAGCTTGCTCTTTGCGAGGAGCGGTAGTCGTCCGTGGCGATTTGGCCGATTAAGAATGGTACGTGAACGATGGTCTTCTTCCGCCGGAACGGGGACGCAAGTCGCGGCCAGCCTACGACAATTGGCAATTCCTTAGCGGCATGCTGCATGTCCTGCGGGTCGGCTGCCCATGCCGCGACATGCATAGCGATACGGTAAGTGGAATTCTGTCTATGTGCGCTTCCGCCGCTGGGCCGAACAAAGCGTTTGGGACGCTCTCCTTGAGACGCTTGTTGAGCTGGGGCTGACCGATGACTTGAACCGCTCCGGGTTTGCCGGAGGCCATTTGGTTTGAGTTATGCGGCCATGGCTGTTTTGTCCAGCATGGCGTAGTAACGTTCTTCGGCTTCGGCAGGCGGTATGTTTCCGATGGGCTCCAGAAGTCGTCGGTGGTTGAACCAGTCGACTCATTCCAGAGTGGCGAATTCCACCGCTTCGAAGTTCCTCCATGGTCCGCGCCGATGAATGACCTCGGCCTTGTAGAGACCGTTGATCGTTTCGGCGAGGGCATTGTCATAACTGTCGCTGACACTTCCGACAGAAGGCTCTATGCCAGCTTCTGCTAGCCGCTCGGAGTACCGGATGGAGACGTATTGAACGCCCCTGTCCGAATGGTGCACGAGCCCGCCGCCATGAACGGGCCGCCGATCATGAAGTGCCTGCTCAAGGGCATCGAGGACAAAGCTCGCCTGTGCCGTCCGGCTCGCCCGCAAGCCAACGATGCGCCCGGGCAAAAACGTCGATCACAAAGGCCACGTAGACGAAGCCCTGCCAGGTAGCGACATAGGTGAAGTCCGAAACCCACAGCTATTTGGTGCTGGGGCTTTGAACTGGCGGTTTACTCGGTCAAGCGGGCTCGGGGCTGCCTTGTCCGAGAATGTCGTGCGGACCGGCTTTCCTCGAATAATTCCCTGCAGGCTCATCGACCTCATAAGCCGAGCGACCGTGCAGCGGGCGATGTCGTAGCCTTCTCGTTGCAACTGCCGCCAGACTTTACGCACGCCGTAGACCTGGAAGTTCTCATTGAACACCCGGCGTATCTCGATCTTCAGGCCAATATCGCTGCGGGCGCGAACCGACAGGCGATCCACATCCAAGCGCTTGGCGACGTTCTCGTAGTAGGTTGATGGGGCAATCGGCAACAGCCTGCAGATCGGCTCGACCCCGAACACGCTACGGTGTTCGTCAATGAACGAGATCATCGTTTGAAGGGGCGGTCGAGCTCCGCCATCGCGAAATAGGCAGACGCCTTGCGCAAAATCTCGTTGGCCTGACGAAGCTCGCGGTTCTCCCGCTCAATAGCCTTCATCTTCTCGGCCACATCGCTCGGCAGACCTGCTCGCTTGCCGCTGTTAACCTCGGTCTTCTTGACCCATTCATGCAGCGTTGCTGGCGAGCAGCCGATCTTGGCCGCGATTGATGAAACGGCAGCCCACCGTGACGGATGTTCTGCTTCATGGTCCAAGACCATGCGGATGGCACGCTCACGGACTTCAGGTGAAAACTTGTTAGTTGTCTTGCTCATAGTGGCTCCACTCTCTCAGAAGTTGGAGCCTTCGGTAAACCCGGAGCGGTTCAACTGGCAGCACATGATCGACAGCACCACGGTTCGGGGCATTAGCACGCTGCGGGCGCAAAAGGGGGACTAATAACGAGGCTTTTGGTTGATCACGCGGCGGATTTACAACTAAAATCCAATCCCGCGCAGACGGTCAGGGACGCCCTCTCGGCTTCATCCTGACGGGTGGCGAAGCGTCGGATTACGTTGCCGTTCCAGACCTGCTGACAATGCCGGTTGGAAACCGAAATTGTTTCTCGCTGACAAAGGTTATGATGGCGATTTCCTGCGCGAGGAACTGCTGATCTACGGGATCAGGCCCGTAATTCCCCCGAAACCAAACCGGAAAAGCCCTCCACCCCGTGACTTCAACGCATCTAGGGAGCGCAACCGCACTGAGAGAATGTTCAACAGGCTCGCGCAGTTCCACCGCGTCGCCACCCGATACGATAAGACCCAAAAATCATTTTCGGCATTCCTCGCCTCGGCCGCAGCCAAAATATGGCTGCCATACCTTGTCAACAGCGCCTACGTCTTCTTCCCATTCAAAATCATAGTACTCGGCATAGGGATGCATTGTAAGCGGTGTTTTCCTCGCACGTTGACCAGGCGGGGTGGGCTATTCCGACGCTACCGTTGCAGCATTGACGGCAACAAAGCGCCAGAAGCAGTCATCCTGCCTTTCTTCAAAGCCGTGTGATCCATTCATGTCCCGGATACATTGCCTCAAGCCAACATCGTAAATCGGCTTTTTCCTGATCGTGAAGCTTCGGCAAGGCAGCATGCAGGTCTTCCTCATCCTTCGCTCGAACGTGTTTTGCCTTAAACAACAGGGCAAGAGCAGGAGCGAGATAAGGAATTCCGGTCGGTGTTTCTCGAACCGCAGTCGATCTGGGCAGACGGAAAGATGGATCGCGCTTGTAAATCCAATTTTCTCGGGTGCCATGTTCGATCATCATGTCCACGCGCCAGCAAAGGTTCGCCATGTCGGCTCCCCATAATTGGGTGGTCTCTGGCCGAGGCCTCGTTTCAGGAGCAAGATAGGCAAAATTGCCGTTATGGACCTCGAAGAAATCCAGCTCGGATAACTCGTCGCGAAAAAGATCGACATCGTCCGAAAGTATGCAGAACTCCAAGTCCTCGTGATCGCGGGTCTGGTAACCGTGCCACAGGTCTAGTGCCCAGCCACCGACAATATACCAGGACGGGTGCTGGTAGCGGAAACGCTCAGAAAGCAGTTCCGGTGTCCAAGCATCCCACGCATCATCTGGAATATGTTGCATCCTCACCACCTGCATTCGCTTGATTCGACCTTCGCGTTCCTCAGTGAGCGATATCAGCCCTTCGCCCTGCGGAGGAAGATACCGTCGATGCATCTGGCCTTTCGATAGCACATACCGCCAATGACCTCTTCGGGCCGACAGCAGACTTTAGCCGTTTGACCGCCGCGAATAATTCCACGGCATCAGCTCTTCGATACGGCTCTGCCTATGGCCATTGAAGATGGCGGTGAGGGTATTGGTCAGGTAGGTATGTGGATCGACGGCATTGAGTTTGCAGGTCTCGATCAGGGAGGCGATTGTCGCCCAGTTCTCGGCTCCAGCATCGTGGCCTGCAAAGAGTGCATTCTTCCGGTTCAACGCAATCGGCCTGATGGTCCGCTCGACGGTATTGTTGTCGATCTCGATGCGACCATCAGTCAGGAAAACACAAAGCCCATCCCAGTATTTGGCGACATAAGCCAGAGCTTCGCCAAGCGGCGATTTACCAGCCACGCGGGCGCGATGATGCGTCAGCCAGGTCCGCATGTCCGTAATCAATGCCGCTGATCGTTCCTTCCGCCCAGCGAGGCGAGCGTCGGCGGGAAGACCGCGCAGTTCCACCTCTATCCGGTAGAGTTCTCCAATCCGCCTCACACCCTCCTCGGCAATCGGTGCTGAGCCGCTGCGCGTGATCTCGACCAGCTTGCGCCTGGCATGGGCCCAACAGTAAGCAAGCTGGATGTCGGGACCGACACGATCCGGTGCGATCAGCCGATTATATCCGGCGTAACCATCCACCTGAAGGATGCCCGTAAATCCTTGCAATATCCGTTCAGCATGGAGCCCGCCGCGACCTGGTGCATAGGTGAAGGCGACGCCCGGCGGCGCACCTCCGCCCCACGGTCGCTCATCGCGGGCCAGCGCCCAGAAATATCCTGTTTTGGTCTTGCGGGAGCCAGGATCGAGGACTGGTGCACGAGTCTCGTCCATGAACAGCTTCGTCGACCGCTTCAGGTCGGCGATGAGAGCGTCGAAGACCGGGCGGAGTTCGAATGCTGCCCGGCCGACCCAGTCGGCAAGAGTGGATCGATCAAGATCGATGCCCTGTCGGCCCATGATCTGAGCCTGCCGATAGAGCGGCAGGTGATCGGCATATTTGGACACCAACACATGCGCGATTGTCGCCTCGGTCGGCAATCCTGCGTGGATCAATCGTGCAGGCGCTGGAGCCTGCGACACCCCATCGGTGCAGGCACGGCAGGCATATTTGGGGCGACGCGTGACAATGACTCGAAATTGTGCCGGAATGATATCCAGCCGCTCGGACACGTCCTCGCCAATGCAATGCAAGCCGCCGCCACAGGTGCAGATCAAGCTTTCCGGCTCGATGACCTCTTCGACACGAGGAAGATGGGCGGGAAGAGAGCCTCGATTGGTTGCGCGTGGCTTGGGCTGCTGCTTACCCGGAGTGCTGTCGGCCTCGTCCTCGGCACGGACGGCCGCCATGGCCGTTTCCAGGTCTTCGAGTGCGAGGTCGAATTGCTCGGGATCAGCCTTCTCGGATTTACGACCAAAGGCAGCCTGCTTGAACGCCGCTACCAGCTTCTCCAGCCGTTCGATCCGCTCGTCCTTGCGAACTTCACGAAGCTGGGAGGCGATCAGCATCGCCTTCAGGGCAGCAATATCGTCTGGAAGATCAACCGCATCCAACATACTGGAAGTTTATCAAATTGGGCGGCGTCTCGCTGCCCGAATTTGCCACCCGAGTCATCGTGACGCACCTACTCGGTTGCTGTCGGCGCTCTTGTCTCAACGGAGCGGACCCGCCGCCAGTCGAGCCCCGCAAATAGCGCCTCGAACTGGGCATGGCCCAAAGTCATCAGACCGTCCCGGATGTCTGGCCAAGTGAACGTGTGCTCCTCCAGCCGTTTGTAGGCCATCACCAGACCGCTGCCATCCCAGTAGATCAGCTTCAATCGGTCCGCCTTGCGTGATCGGAATACGAAGACCGTCCCCGTAAATGGGTCCTTATGCAGCTCGTTCTTGACCAGTGCGGCCAAGCCGTCGTGACCCTTGCGGAAATCGACAGGCTTGGTCGCCACCATGATCCGAACCCGGTTCGAGGGAAAGATCATGCCGGAACCGCGCAGGCACGCGCGACAGCGGCGATCCGGGAGGCGGACGCGCCTTCTTCCAGACGGATCGTGACAGCGCCGACGATGATCTCGGGACGGCTGGCTTTCTTGATGGGCGGCTCCGCAATTGGTGGATCGACGACAACCGCCGCGAACTCCACCGCATCCTCGGGTGCTGGCAGAATCAGTTTGCCCTGCCGTGCCATCGTTCGCCAGGTAGACAAGTGGTTCGGCTTCAGGCCATGTCGCTCTGCCACTTCATTCACCAACGCACCTGGCCGAAGGCTCTCCGAAACGATCTGCGCCTTGATCTCGTCTGGCCAATGCCGATGCGCCTCACGTCCAGATTTCCTGGGTGTGAGAACCTCCAATGTAGTCTCCATGGAGAAACTCCCGTTGCTCGTCCATGGATAGGCGATCACAGATCAGAGCGGCGAGAACAACGTGGGAGCGGAACACCGGTTACGATGCATTATGCGATCAAGTGGCATCACGATCAGACGAAGAAGGATAGGGAGTTAGGGAGAGCAAAGGGCACTGAACGTGCCCCTGCTATCCAATCTCTCAATCTCGCATTGCGTTGCTGTTCACGGATGACCAATTGCGATTGCGAACCGAAACGCTCGGTCACCGAAACAAAGCTATAATGCTCTCCGACTGACTGTTGGCGATCTGCAGCGATTGTACGCCTAGCTGCTGCTGCGTTTGGAGGGCTTTGAGACGGGTTGATGCCTCGTTCATGTCGGCATCGACTAGCCGTCCAATTCCTTTTGCGATCGATTCTGAAAGACGGTCCGCGAAGCCAAGCTGCAAGTCTATCCGCGTGTGAATAGCGCCCAACATCGCCGCACCAGAAGTCGCGTTGGTAGTCACGTTCTCAACATAAGTGATGTACATGTCGACCAAATCAGGGTTCGCAACAATGTTGATCTCTAGGAAATTCAGGGTAGAGCGCGGCTCGTTGCTGACACGGATGTTGTCGAAGTCGATCAGGGTTCCTGAGCCCCACTGCCTATCCACAGCCGGGTCTGATTTAATAACAACGCGACCCGCATTTGCTTCGATGATGAGATCTGGCCAATCGTCTTCGAGGAGAGACTTCATCAGGGTCGCCATATCCTCGGGCGACGACACTTTTCCGTCGTCGCGTGACAGCACCTGATTCACGTAAGACCGATCAAATGCGTAGGCCTTTGGTGACGCCCCGTTCACCGAGAAGGTGAAGCTAACTCTTATTCCCTTATCATCGATACCGTCTCTAAAAACTATAAACGGTTCAAAATTTAGGGCGAGGCCGGAACCGCGCGTACCGAAATCGGAGTCCGGTTTTAGTCCTCCTGCGCTTACGCCGACACTCGTAACCGTAGCGATCTCTACGTACGATCCATCACCGTGTTGTTGGAGCGTTGTGATCGAAATCTTTTCTGGATCATGGACGGGGGGATATCCCGTAAGGTAGTTTGCGGACGCAGAGGCTCCAATTGAACTCAATTTTGAGGTAAGTAGCCCCGCATACTGCGTATTAGTTGATATTACACCTCCGAGGGTTGCATTGTAAGCATCAACATCGGCCTTAGTAATGGTCACTGTCGCGGAATAACCGTTGTAATATGGTCCTGGTAGCTCATGAAGATTACCGCCCGCTCCAGTGTAGTTGTCCGGATTTGAAGCCTCTTTATCGAGAATTATCGTAAAGCTGACTTCAGCGCCCGGCTGATTGAAATCGAGCGGCGCGTTTGCGGGGAAATCGATGAAGACCCTGCCAGGGCTTCCTGTGTTCCATACGGGCGTCATATATCCTTTTGAACCGTCGATCCCATCATACGATGTGTAGTCACCGCCAATAGTGGCCGGATCGGATGTTGGATTCAGAGACCTAATGCCGCCTATGGTCTTGATATCTCGCGCGTCCTCTTGAAGCAGACCGCCGCCAGTGCTGTTGAATAGCGATATTCTGGAAAGATCGACACCTATCGTCTTGACGGAGACAGAAGTTCCCGTCCGCACAAAGGATGAAACAATGGAAGCCCTACTGAAGGCACTGTCGTAAATATCGACAATATTTGTATTCAGCCAATTTTGACCACTGAAGCTGGCGGAGCCAGAAACGCTTACAACTTGATTCTTAAGCTGGTCCAACTCGGCTTGAATTTTGGATTTATCAACACCTTGCTCTGTCGCTGCTACGAGTTTCGATTTGAACTCTATTAGAACAGCGACCACCGAATCAATCCCGGCATAAGCCGTATCAACATTGGCTGCACCGAGGCCGAGTGCGTCCTGGACGGCTAAGAGAGCGCCATTGTCAGAACGCATGGTCGTAGAGATAGACCAGTAGGCTGCGTTGTCAGACGCAGTTGCAATGCGAAGTCCTGTAGATACTGCCTTTTGAGAATTCTCCAATCCAGATGAAATGGAGCGGAGGGTTTGCAGTGCAGAAATGGCAGTGCTGTTGGTCAGAATAGATGTCATGAGGAGCTCGCAAAAAAATGATCTCGCGCTCTTCATGAGCAATCAGTGATTGCATCGATATAAATAGTTCGTTGGTTAATCAAGTGTTAACTGCGGGTTACGGAAAGTAGCAGTCGTTAGACACTTCCACTGAGAGATGCGCTTCTAATCAGTTCCACAACTGACCCCTCGGTGATATGAAAGCGCGGATTGCGATCCCGGATCAATCCTTATTACAATGCGATATAGGTTGCACATGCTCACCTCGGCATCTTGGCTATGGTGATCTTCACAACACCCTTGACATTGCAGCGTTTGCATTTCAGTCGCTTGGCAATTTCGTCGACGGTGGTATCGACCTTTGCCACGCGGTTCAGTTGCCAGTGCGGGATATTTGAAACGTGGCCGCAGTAGTTGCACTTCGCAACGACAATTTCCGAGTTTCGAATCTCCTTCACTCTGACGGCTTGAGGCTTTGCTTGTTTCAAAGCCTCGATCTGTGAATTGCCGTGAGTTTTGTAGACACCCTCGGGTTAGATTTTCTGCTGCTTCTCAAAATCGACGGGCGACAGCATTCCGTTTCTGACGTGTTTGCGTTTTGGGTTGTAGAACATTTCGATGCAGTCGAACACGTCCTGGCGTACTTCATCGCGTGAAGGGTAGACCCTGCGACATATCCGTTCTCGCTTTAGAAGATTGAAGAAGCTTCCGGCCAGCGCATTGTCATGGCAGTTGCCGCGTCGGTTCATCGAATAAACCAGATTGTGATGGCTGAGGAACAATGCCCGGTTCATGCTGGCAAACTGGGAGCCCTGGACGCCCTTCTGTTTGTCAAGCGACGATCCTGGTTTGATTGATCTGTTTCTGGCGACGCATGATGATGCCGAAGACTTCCCGAGCGATTTAACGTTTGACGCCGCGAAACTTGCTTCTGACTTCAATCGCTCGGGATTGTCGCCGGCGGTGATCAAGAGCTGCACGGCGCGGTTGTGACCAATTGAATTACGTTCGATAAGGTCCGGACCCAGGTCCTCGACGATTGCAGCGATCATCATGTCGAGATCGGCAATCTCATCATGCAGTTAAAGATATCTGCGGCCAAGCGACTTCAGGTGATCCGATATGCGGCTTCCACATCGCGGTAGGCTATCAGGTCCGGACGCCAGGCGGCAAGCAATCGAATCAGTTGCGTGCGGGTCATGCCACGAAGCTGATCCCGCAACACGTCGGGCGCGTCGATGATCGTATTCTGGATTAAATTGTAAGGCTATGCGCCGAGCGTTGACTGCGGTCTTTCGGCAAGCCTTTAAAACTCTAAGAGTTTCCACCATGCGGTCTCGGCTTCGAGGTGTGACGGTTCGCCGTTCCGCAAAGGCGGGATGTGCCGCAGCCTGGGCAATCGTGGTGGCAGCCAACCGCAACAGCGCCGCGGCTAGAGGATCGACGTGTCCGGGACGAAAGCACTTTGCCGCCGGAGATGGTGTTGCGGGGTGCGAGGCAGAGCCACGATGTGAAGTGCTTGGCAGAGGGCCATGCCCTCAGATCCGTTCCGCACTCGCCGGTAAGCTCGAGCGCAAGCGAGGAGCCGAGGCCGTGAATCTGGGTCAAATCTGTCCCTGTGAGGCCGTATAGTGCGGCGCGAACATCGAAGGACGGTGCGTTGGTCTGCTTGGTCTTCTTCCGGATCTTTGGCAGTGGCGCCAGCGGCGGCTCAGGCTCGGCGGTCATGGAAGCAATCTACGCTTGAAGCCTGCGGTCGCACTCCAGCGTCTTCTCCTGGTAGAAGTCGTAAAGCTCGAGTGACTGGAAAGAGCAAACACTTGTTCATCACGATCTTTGCCGATCAAGGGTGCTCTGATTGTTTCGACAGATGAGTGGCAGCGAACATCGCGCAAAGATGCCAGAACGTCGGGATCACGTTCACTGGAGATGATCGCACGAGTAATCTTCATGCCGGTCACGCCGGTGATGTCGGAGACAACATGGTGGAACTGTAGGTTCATCTCAATCAGAGCTTTCTGCATATGCTGGATATGAACTGCCGCATACTCGACCAGCCGTTCTCGCTGGCGCAGGTAAGCACGCAGCGTTGCGACCTCTGTGCGTTCGGCCGAAAGCTCCCGCGCAGCAGGACATAAATCTGCAGATGGCGAAGCCATGCCGCGTCGCTAACGTCCGTCTTCCTGCCAGGGACGTTCTTTCCATAAAGTGCGTTGACCAGGATCACCTCGAAGCCGCGCTACTCTAGAATCTCGTAGGCCGGTATTCCAGTAGACCCCGGTTGACTCCATCGCCAGGCTGGTGACGCCGCAGGATTTGAACCAAGCGGCAATATCATGCAAATCGTGGGCAAAGATTCCGAATGACGGATTGGCATCTCAGCACAATCTGGATTGACCGCTGCCATATGCATCGTGGATCCGATGTCGACGGCCGCTGCACCGGGATTTATGCGGGTGAGGTTCTGCGGCATGGATGAACTTGTCTTTGGCACGGCTTCTCCTCCTCTGGATCGAGAGGGGCTGGGCCGCAAAAGTTCGTCATTTTCCTATCCGGGATCGCCGCCGAAACAGCGTCACCACTCCCAAGTTCGCAACAGCCCATGTGCCACGTTTTTTAACGGGGCCGATCGCCTCCAATAAGCAGTCGGCAACTCCCCTCCCACGATCAGCGTAGCTCGGCCTGTTTCTACCGCGCATAGGCTGACCGAAACCCGTGATCGTTTTTTAGGATGTCTCGCTCCCCGGTGACGCGAGCCAGTTCCTTCTCCAACCGCCGGATCTCCTCGGCCTCGTCGTTGCCTTTGGCGTTTGACGCCGCAAACTTCTTCTTCCATTCATACAGGGAATGCTGGCTCACGCCGAGGCGCTTAGAAACCTCCGCCACCGGATAGCCTCGCTCCGTGATCTGACGCACGGCGTCGCGCTTAAAATCTTCGCTGAAATTCGATTTGCTCATGATGCTCTTCCTGCCTCAAAATTAGGAAAGAAGGCGTCTACAAATCTCTGGGCTATTCAGTATTTGATAAACGGCTGATTGAAAATAATCCGCACAAAGCGGCTGATGGTTGAAGCGATATTTGCCTGACGTCTCTTCTGTGTTACGCGTTTCTCAAACGCGGGAATTATTCGCTTGGGAACCCAAATGGATCAGTCAGGTATGAACGATGCACTTAGTCAACGTACTATTTTGTCAACCCTAACCGAGGCGCAGATTTTACCCATCGGAAGCTACGCTTATTTGCGACCCAGGTACTTGAAGCAATCTGCGTGGATTGAGCATATTCCTTTTGCTTTTTGGTTAACTGAGGCGCTGCGCCCATCTTTAATGGTTGAGTTGGGCACCCATTGGGGCACTTCGTACTTTGCGTTCTGCCAAGCGCTCGAGAAACTTGACATAGGTGCGCAAGCTTTCGCTGTTGACCGTTGGACCGGGGACGAACACGCTGGGGCATATGGTGGGGAAGTGTACCAGTATGTTAAAGATTACAATGAGGATAATTACAGCATTTTTTCCACCCTCATGAAGAAAAACTTTGATGAGGCGAATGAATACTTTCTGGATGGTAGTATAGATGTTTTGCACATTGATGGGTTCCATAGCTACGAAGCTGTGAGGAATGATTTTGACAAGTGGTTACCAAAGATATCCAACCGGGGTGTAGTGCTTTTACACGATACAAATGTGAGAGAGCGCAACTTTGGAGTATTTCGTCTTTTTGATGAATTGCGAGAAAAATACCCAGTATTCGAGTTTTTCCATGGTCACGGACTAGGAGTTGTAGGAGTCGGCGGGCATCTTCCAGAAAGGTTGCGGTTACTTCTTGATGCCGAGCACCAAAACGGCCTTCGACGCGACGTTCAGCATTTGTTTTCGAGCTTGGGAAAAGCATGTCTCGATTCATATGATAACAAGGAGCTACGTAAGAGGGTTGTGCAGGTCACGAAGTTAGAAAAGGAGCTTGGCGAACATAAGAATAAAGTCCAAGAACTGGCGGCTTTAGCGGCAGAGCGGGAAGTAAATATTAGGGTTTTAGAAGAAAAGTTATCGAATAATTTGAATTATATTGAGGTCGCCCAGCAAAGTTCCGTCCAGGTGAGTGTTGAGGCTGCGGATTTAAGAAGTCGCCTAGCTGATGTTACAAGTGCGCTCTCGCAACGCCAACTGGAGGCCGAACAAAATGCGTTTGAAATTTCGGACTTACGTCGCGAGTTGGCAATCGCTTCTGAAAGCCAAATCCAAAGTAATAAAGTCACAGAGGCGCTGAAGGAGCATATTAATCTACTGGTGCGTGATGTGGAGCAACTTCGCGATGCTCAGTCCGAAGACAAGGAACGTTGTCTCGCTCAGTCGATATCTATTAAGGAGTTGAATGATGCGGCCTCAAAAGCCGCGGCGGAGTTGGCGGAAGCCAAAGCTGCAAGGGATGAGCACATTCGACAATATGCGAGCCTAGAGAATGCGAAGGCAGAGAGCGACCTACGGGCGCAGGAGCGATTGGTTGAAGTTACAACCTTGACGAAAATGCTGATGGAAACGGAAGGCCAAGCGTCCGTTCGGTCTCTGCTTCTTGAAGAGGCCGGACGCCTGTTAGGACGCGCTGTAATGAAAATGCTCGAGTTGCCTAATTTTTGGAGAGTGCTTCCGCGCAGGCTGTATTCGTCGCGTCAGGTCAGCATGCTCAAGCGTTCCGGGCTGTTTGATCCGGAATGGTATCGGAATTACTATGTGGATATTGACAGGGCCGGCGTTGATCCACTTCGCCACTATGTCCAATATGGTGCTGACGAGGGGCGCTTCCCTAATGGCTTAATCGCAAACTTAGAAAAAGCGATAAAGAAGGTGTAGGGAGCTTTTTGGTCTGAGGTGGCGATTTTTCTAGGAACGATTATTGTTCGCAGATAGTGCTTTTTAGCGACCCTTGACATAACGGATGTAATTAAAAAGGCTGGCGCATAACCGCACCAGCCTTTTTGATAGCTCACGTACGCAGTAGGTGATGGTTAATCACACTGCAGGAAGAATGGTGATGTCGCGCAAGGTGTTGTCTGCACCTGTGATCTTGCCGATTTCGGTGGCAGCGCCGGTTTCGAGGTTGACGGTGTAGAGCGTGTTGCCGGCGGCCAGGTATGCGGTGTTCTTGCCGCCTTCCTCGCCGTGGATATCGAATGCGTAGGTTGCCGGCATGTCCTTGAGGCCGAGCTTGCCGATTGCCTTCAGTGTGCCATCATTCGGCTTCGTCTGCTGAACCAGGGCGCCGATGGTCGCGTCGATATTGTACATCGCCGTCTTTTCCGGCTTGCCGATAGAGTTGGTATAGGCGGCGGCAACGATGTTTGGCGCTTCTCCCTTGTGCATGTCGCCATCTTCAAAAGCCAGTGTTCCATCAACCGTCACCGCACCGGTATCGGGATGCACGCGGTGATTGGTCGTGCCGGTCATGAAACGAAGACGATCCGCTGCTGGGTTGAAATCGACCACAACAGGCGCTTCGGTCATGGTCAGCATCTTGTCCATCTTGGCCACATCGGTTGCAGCACCTGTCTCAAGGTTGATGGAGACGATGCGGTGGTCCGGCGTTACACCGATGACAGTCTTGTTCCCGGGGCGAAAATCGATGCCAATGAGCTTGTCGACGCCGGTGACATCCATTGTCTTTGTGACGGCAGGCTTGGTGGTGTCGAACATGACGAGCGTCTTGTCGCCGGTTAGCCCGAGGACCGGTGCTGAAACCGCGATGGTTGCCGATGCAGCGAAAGCGGCGGAGGCGATCAGAGTGGAGCGGATGATATTCATGGTGTTTCTCCCGTGCGTTGAACCGTTCGGAAGGCGTCCAGCGGTTGGTTTTCGACGCTTCCACAGTTCAAGACACCGGGCAGGGTGCATTTGGATGCAGACAGCGAAAAAATATTTGCGAGATGCATCCATATGCCGCCACGATGGGTATTATGCCTAAGCCGACCATGCTGGCGATCAGACGTTGAAAGGTTTCAAATGCAGATGGGCTCCGTGCCGGACGATCTCCACAGGGCGCTTACTGCCTGCGCAAAAGGGGACAAAAACGCATTGCGTGCGATTTTCGATCGCGAGGCAGGCCGGCTGATTGCAGTGGCAGAGCGCATCGTCAAGCGCAGGGAACTGGCGGAAGAGGTGGTACAGGAGAGCTTCGTGCGCATCTGGACCCATGCGCACCAGTATCGGGCAGACCAGGGGTCGGCGCGCGGCTGGATTTACGCGATCGTCAGAAACCGGGCGCTTAATCTTCTGCGCGACAGCAGGCGTGAACTCCCCGTGGAGGATGTTGAAACGCTCCGCGATGGCGCGCAGGCAGGTGAAGTAATGGCCGCATGGCAGAAGCTCGATCGGAATTCACGACTTTATGAATGTCTCGGCGGTCTTGAGGAGACAAAGAGACAGGGCATCCTGATGGCCTACGTGGCCGGATATTCCCACGGCGAAATCGCTGGCCGGTTGCGCATTCCGCTTGGAACGACGAAGTCCTGGATCAGGCGCGGCCTTTCGGCGCTTCGGGAGTGCATGGCATGATGATGGCGCGCAAAGATATTCCCGCCATCGCCGATGACTATGTATTGGGCTTGCTGGAGACCTCCGAAGCCAAGGCTGTTGAAGCAGCAATGGAATCAGATGGCGAATTGCGTGCGGCAATCGCGGCCAGCCGTGAGCGTTTTCTGCCGCTCGATACTGCCGTCGAGCCGGCAGCCATCAAGGGCGAATTGTGGAGCAACATCGAATCCCGCCTGCCGCTCCAGTCGAAATCCGCATCCCTCAAGCTCACCCACACGGCAAACGACAACAGCACAAACCGCTGGCGCGC
Organism: Agrobacterium sp. A3-95; assembly: GCF_053521785.1. Taxonomy (NCBI): domain Bacteria; kingdom Pseudomonadati; phylum Pseudomonadota; class Alphaproteobacteria; order Hyphomicrobiales; family Rhizobiaceae; genus Agrobacterium; species Agrobacterium sp. A3-95. Next base: position 20,715 of record NZ_JBNWDR010000013.1, read on the forward strand.
CGTTGCCGTGTCCGCCATTGCCGCAACCTTTGTGCTCGCCGCCGGCCTTACGTTTAGCCTGACACGGACAACGGAGCCGCTGGTGATCGCAGTCCTCGTCAACGAGACGGGTGAGGTTCAGGCCGTTGTTGAGGATTTTGGCAACGAAAGAGCAACCGTGCGGATGCTGGCCGATTTTGCAGTGCCTGGAGACAAGACGATACAGGTATGGACATTGCCCTCCAGGGAGGTTGGCCCGGTCTCGCTCGGCCTGATCGATGGCGTCCGTTCAGCGCGTCTCGATGGACCGGCTTTGCCGACCCCCAGAAGCGACCAGCTCTACGAGATCACGCTTGAACAGGCAGGCGGATCACCAACAGGAAGGCCAACCGGCCCGATTCTGGCAAAGGGCTTCGCCCGAATGCCGCGATAGATCGCCCAAAGGCAAAACCGATAAGATCGCGGCGAAATTTCCTTCGCCGCATTCTACTCGCCGGTTTCGGGAGCAGCAGCATCGTGATGTCCCGAAACCTGCCGCAAACAATCAGGCAATCTGCTTATCAGGCGCCAAATGCGCCATCGATCGTGTGCATCGCGCCCGTCACAAAACCGGCTTCAGGCCCGGAAAGCCAGGCCACCATGCCGGCCACTTCCTCTGGCCGTCCGTGGCGCTTGAGTGCCATGAAGCTGTGCATCAGGTCTTTCATCGGCCCGTTTTCCGGGTTCGCGTCGGTGTCGATCGGGCCGGGCTGCACAACGTTGATGGTGATGCCGCGCGGCCCGAAGTCGCGTGCCAAACCGCGCGCCAGCCCCTGCAAGGCCGATTTGGAAACGGCGTAAGAGGCCATGCCCGGCACCGGCATCCGGTCTCCATTGACCGAGCCGATAACGATGATCCTGCCACCGTCAGGCATCTCCCGCGCCGCCTCCACAGAGGCGTGATAGGGCGTCTGGATGTTGATCTGAAACAGACGGTCGATGGCATCAGGGTCCTGCTCGAGAGCATCGCCAAAAATGGCAATCCCGGAGTTCACGATCAATATGTCCAGAGGACCACTGTCACGCACTACGCGGATGACTTCGTCGCGGTTAGCACTGTCCGCCCGTATGGCAGTGCTGCCCGTCTCCTTCGCCAGGTGTTCCGCCGCACCTTGGGATGCGCCATAGGTGAACGTTACCTTTGCACCTTCGTCTGCAAACCGCCGCACGATGGCTGCGCCTATGCCTCGGCTGCCGCCAAGAACCAGAACGGATTTTCCTTGAAACACGAGCACTCTCCATGACCTTGAAAATTAATTTAATGATCGATACATAAATACGAAGCAGCTCACTCGTCAAGATATTATGTAATGACTGATACAAAAAACCTTCGCTCTCGCGGCCGTCCGCGCCGTTTTGATCCTGATCAGGCTGTGGCCACGGCCAAGCAGCTTTTCCACGCGCGTGGCTTTGATGCTGTCGGCGTCGCGGAGATCACCTCGGTGTTAGGCATCAACCCGCCGAGCTTCTATGCCGCCTTCGGTAGCAAGATGGGCCTCTTCAAGAGGGTTCTTGATCTCTATGCCGGCACGGAAGCAATTCCTCTTGCCGATATCCTGCGGCCGGATCGTCCGGTTGGCGAGTGCCTTGCCGCGTTGCTGGAAGATGCGGCAAGGCGTTATGCCGCTCATTCCGCAGCCCTTGGCTGCCTCGTTCTGGAAGGTACGCGCTGCGATGATGAAGAGGCGCGTGCCGCAGCCAGCGTTTTTCACACGGCGGCAGAGGGCGTGATCCGCTCCTATATTGCCGCGCGCCATCCGGAAGAGGCTGAGCGTCTGGCGGATTTCGTGAGTTCGACCATGGTCGGTCTCTCCGCCATGGCGCGGATTGGCCGCGACGTGGAGCGGCTCCTGAGTATTGCGCGCGTTGCGGGGGGAGCGGTGAAGCAGGAGCTTTCCGAGGCGTGAATCTCGGAGCAGTCTCAATACTTCTTACTAGTGATGGAAGCTGGCAGGTTTCGAAAACCTGGCTCATTCTTACCAGAGATCGATCAGGCCACCTGATGCTCCGTGCACGGGGTCGGTTGTCGGCTTTGGCAAAGACTTTATCTGTGCAAGCATCGCACTGGTTGGTGCAGACGTCTGAATATCGGCCTCCTGGCCGGGTGGATAAGCGCCGACAACCTGAAAATCCGCAGAGGATTTCAGCTTCATGTGGCCCGTACCGGCTGGCAAGACCAGACAGTCACCTTGCGTAACGTGCAAGGTTTGCCCATCCGGCCCGCCAATCTGCAACGTCGCTTCACCGCCCCCCACGCCCAGAACTTCATGCGCGCCGCTGTGGTAATGGTGATAGGCAAACACACCATTGCGCCAGATGCCGCGCCATCCGTTTCGTGCGAACAGTGCCTCGAAAGCAGCGGAATCGAATGGCGAGCCGACGTGTCGATAGATGATGACAGGGAAGGTCTGGTTGTTGGGAACCTGATCGCCCGGATTTAAAGTGATTTTTTCAACTTTCATGTGAATGCTCCTGGCCATCTGGTCGGGCCTGCCAAACCGTGTCTGGTTTGCGGCGCAGCCAGTGCTGGCGACCAGCCAATCTTCGTCCGCACTTCGGCGGAACTGGAGTGGCACCGGCAGATTTCCGCCGCCGACACTCCTTCATCACCCTGCTTCAGAATGAACGTCTTCTGTGCGTCCGAAAACTGCGATGCTTTCATCGTCTTCCGTTCCTTTCCCAGCCAGGAAAATGCACCGGAACACTCTAACCAAAAACGGTCCAGTATGAAGGGTTCAGATCAACAGAGTGCCGTGTCCGTATCGAGGGGACCGGGAGGCGAAGGGCCGAAGGCGGTTCCTCTCGCCATAATCGACGCTAATCGTGCTAAACGTCAGCGCCCTCTCTCCTATCACGCCACCTTTCTTGCTGACACCATCATCATATCGATATGAATATGCTCGAACGGGCAACTTAATGCACCGCGCTCGTCCTTCTCAATCAGTCCCAGCTCGACTAGCACCGCAGCATCTTCATGGACGCGCTTGACGTCCCGGTTCAGTCTGCGCGCAAGCTCTCGCACGCCAACCGTTCCACTTCCCAGAAGGACGTTCAGTAGCTCCCAACGGCGCTCGGTGAGACGCGAAAAGAATGTGCCGGGTGTCTCAAAGTTTAGCGTTTCACCCTGATACTCACCGCTTTCGAGGCCAATAGCAGCGCGCTTACCTGCTACGCGTAATGCCGATTTCCAGTCGGCGTTTGTCGTGATGGTCAAAGTTCTCATGACTGCCTCCGTTTTTCGACCTCAAATAAAAAGTCCTCAATCAGTTGGTGGATTGTTGTGAACCGGTAAGGAAACTCATGGCCGTCCAGATCTATGTGATCGCCTTTACCCCGCTCATTGTCGAAGCCCACAACCCTAATGCCGTTCTGGGCATAGACCATGCGATATTTGAACCCATGTTCGGTTGGGGGAACAGGCGTTGGAACTTTCCAAATAACGAACTGGATAATGCTGCCGTCGGCACCAAAACTTTTGTGTTCTGTGATCGTGAGCGCCTTCTTGTTGTCTATAATGCCAACATCTTACGGTGTTGTCAATCTCGCCAACACTTGATTAATGAGCAAATCCCGCCGCAGCGACGAGACGTTGCGGCGGGCGACGGCTATTTTGCTCAGCCGCCTCGGAGAACTGCTTCAGGTCGCCTCCGGTGTGACCACCGTATTCAGCATCATCGAGCACGTCTGCCACCTCGTCGTCGCTGTGGTCATGGCTGTTTCCTGGTCGTGTGAGAGTGCGGTTACCGCAGAACGGATGACAGGAACTCGCGGGTCCGATCTTCCTTTGGTGCGCCGAAGATTTCTTCTGGCGTTCCTTGCTCACAAATACGCCCTTTGTCGAAGAAGCAAACCCGGTCCGACACTTCCCGAGCGAAACGCATCTCGTGGGTAACAAGTAACATGGTCAAATCGTGCTCGTGGGCCAGGCCACGGATGACGGAAAGCACTTCGCCGACCAGCTGGGGGTCTAGGGCGGAGGTTGGTTCGTCAAAAAGCAGGACACGCGGGCGCATGGCAAGAGAGCGGGCAATGGCGACACGCTGCTGCTGGCCGCCAGAAAGCTGCACTGGATAGTGATCCTTCTTGTCGGCCAGGCCGACCATCTTCAGGAGTTCGATTGCCCGTGTTTCTGCCTCCGGCCGGGCAATGCCCAGTACACGCACCGGCGCCTCCACGATGTTGCGCAGCACCGTCATATGAGGGAAGAGGTTGAAGCTTTGAAAAACCATGCCGACGTGGTTACGGATCTGGCGCAGGTGTTTTTCCGAGGCTTGGAAGGGGCCTTTGCCGCCGGCCTGATGGTAGGAAATGTCCGCCAGCGTCAGCTTTCCCTCCTGGAACGGTTCCAGCGTCATGAGAATGCGCAGAACCGTCGACTTACCGGAGCCGGAAGGACCGATAAGAGTGACTTTTTCACCTTTTGCCACGCTGAAATTGAACTGGTCGAGGACCGTCAAAATGCCGAACCGCTTTGTGACATCGGAAAATTCGATCAGCGGTTGATTGGTATTGTTTGTCATCGCAAGGGTATTCCTGCTTTTGGAAGCGCCCTTTGCAGGCGGCTGAGGCCTGCTGAGCAGATTATGGTCAGAAGAAGGAAGATCAGGCCGACAAGCGTCAGCGGCACCAGATATTCGAAAGTGCGCTCGCCGATCATGTTTGCCAGCCCCATCATCTCTAGAACCGTGACTACGGAAAGCACCGGCGTTTCCTTGATCATGGCGACAAGATAGTTGCCCATGGCCGGAACTATGCGCGGGATCGCCTGCGGGATGATGATATCCCGATACGTCTGCATGCGCGTCAGATTAAGCGCAGTCGCGGCTTCCCACTGGCCATGATGCACCGCCTCCATGCCGCCGCGATAGACCTCAGACGTATAGGCGGCATATTGAAGGCCCAGCGCCAGCGCGCCGGTGAGAAACGCCGGCAGAACGATGCCGAATTCCGGAAGAACGTAATAGAGGAAGAAAAGCTGCACCAGAAGCGGAGTGTCGCGAAGGAATTCGACAACAACTGCGGTCGGCCAGGAAATCAATTTCACCCGACTGCGGCGCAGCAGCGCAAAAACCAGCCCCAGAATAAGCGCGGTGGCAAAGCCGGCGGCGGCTGCTTTCAGCGTTACCGTCAGGCCGATCAAAATGATGGGCAGGATCGAGATCGTGTAGGTGATCCAGGTGGTCGTGTCCCATTCGTAACCATACATCATGACTGAATATCCTTACGAATGGCGAGTGCGCGGAAAGACATTGCCGCGCCGCACGACATGTTCGATCACCCGGATGATGGCCATCAGGATCAGCGACATCGCGAAATAACAAAGGAGTGTGATCGAATAGATGCTGGTGCTATCCAGCGTCAGGTTGCGGATCGACTGTGCCGCGAAGGTGAGGTCGGCAATCGAGATCAGCGATACGAGTGAGGAAAGCTTCAGCGTTTCGATGGCTAGATTGCCGAAGGACGGCATCATCTCGACGATCGCCTGCGGCAAGGAAATGCGAAACAGCGTCTGCATCCGCGTGAAGTTCAGCGCTCGTGCGGCTTCCAGCTGCTGCACCGAAACGGAAGATAACGCGCCGCGAACGATCTCGGCGCCATAACCACCCGCATGGGCGGCGAGCACCATGACGCCGGTGGTGACGGGATCGAAACTCAGACCGACGAGCGGCAGCGCGTAATAGAACCAGAAAAGCTGGACCAGCAGCGAGGTGCCGCGAAACACCTCCGTGTAGCACAACGCGACAGTCGAGAGGATTGGTCCACCCTCGACGCGAAGAATGCCGAAGAAAAAGGCGAGTACCGTGCCGACAACAAGGGCTGCGAGCGTCATCGTCATCGTGACGACTGCGCCTTGCCACAACATCGGCAGGTAGGCGGTCATGTCCATCTGGAGTGTTCCCGAGTTCATGGTAATCGGCGCCCGGTAACGCACGGGCGCCGGCTGGCGTCATTTTCCGGCGCAGAGATCGGCGACCTTCTTTTCGGCCGCTGCCGCGATACTCTGTTCGGAGAGGCCGTATTTTGCGAGTATTTTCTTGTAGTCGTCGGTCTTGCGGAATTCGACGAGCGCGGCGTTGAAGGCGTCACGCAATTCTTTGTCCTCCGGCCGGAAAGCGAAACCGCCGTAGTTGCGCACAGGCGCATCCTTCACGACAGGATCAACGAAGGGCTTCACCTGCTCGACATTGGCCTGGCCCTTGGCCAGTTCTGACACTGTCAGTTCCGTGGCGGCATAGGCATCGGCGCGGCTCTGGACAGTGGGGATGGCATCTGCATTGGCCGGGATGAAGACGATCTGATCTTCCTTGACGCCGACGGCGCGCAGGAAGTCTACATTGTTGGCGCCAGATACGACGGCGACCTTCAATGCAGGGTCCTTGGCAATATCGGCATAGGTGGTCAGCTTTTTAGGATTTCCTTTCTTCACCAGCAGGCCTTCGCCATAGGACGAGTTCGGTTCGGTGAAGGCCACCTGCTTGCAGCGCTCGGGCGAAATGTTCTGTTCGGCGGCTGCGAAATCGAAGCGACGCGCCTTCAGCCCGGGGATCAGCGTGCCGAATGGGGTCACCGTCCAGTTGACCTCCTCGATGCCCATCGATTTCAGAACTGCATTCGCGACATCGGGGCCGATGCCGGCAGAGGTGCCGTCGGGCTGCATGTATGAATAGGGCACTTCATTGGCAGTCGCTGCGCGAATGTAGCCTTGCTTCTTCACCTCCTCGAGGGTGAGTGCGCTGACCGCTGTCACGCTGATGGAAAGAGCAAGGGCGGAAAGCCCGGCGAGTTTTGTCATATTCATGTTCTAACTCCTCTGGTTGGGTTGCGTGGTCCGTTTTCGGATCTCACTTCATTCTTCGGACTAGGTATTCTCCGTGACCGTGGCGATGACGGAAAGGCAGTCGCCGGCCTTGATGAGGCCGGGAACGTGGCGCGCTGCGAGCACGCCACTGATAGAGGCGCGGTATTCGACCGGCGCAAGACCGGTTTTTCCAACAGGGTAGACCCTGGCGATGGTTTCACCTGCCGTGACCGTGTCGCCGAGATCGCGGACGAAGACGACGAGCCCGTCATCTTCGGCAAAGGTGAAGCAATCGTTGGAGGGCATATCCAGCCAGCGGCTCGGCGTCGGCACCGCGACGCCGGTCAGGATGCCTGCATGGCGCAGCAGGTTGATGGTACCTTTGCGGGCGATGTCGATCGATTTTGCACTGGCCGTGCCCGCGCCGCCAAGCTCGGTGGTGACAAAGACCCTTCCCAGTTCCTCGGCCGTCGTGTCCAGCATGCCAACGGCGTCAATCTCCAGCATCTTCATCGAATAGGGGGCAGCAAAAGCTGCCACCGCCTCAAAGCACCGGGCTTCCTGTATCTTGTCGGGTAATTCGTGAGCGGCAGCGTAAGGCAGGAAATCAAGCGTCCTGCCGCCTGAATGAAAATCAAGAACGATATCCGCAAGCGGTAACAGATGGCGGGTCACGTAATCGGCGATCTTCTCCGTCACGGAACCGTCCGGACGACCGGGAAAGCTGCGATTGAGGTTCCCGCGGTCGATCGGCGAGGTGCGTGTTCCCGCGCGAAAAGCCGGATAGTTGAGTGCTGGCACGATGATGATACGCCCGCTGACGTCATCTGGATCGAGTGTGTGGGCAAGTTCGAAGAGTGCGGCCGGCCCCTCATATTCGTCGCCGTGATTGGCGCCGGTCAAAAGGGCTGTCGGCCCCTTGCCGTTGGCGATCACGCAGATCGGGATCATTACCGACCCCCATGCACTGTCATCGCGGCTGTATGGTAGCCGCAGATGACCGTGCTGCACGCCTTTCTTGTCAAAATCGACCGACGACGTGATAGGTGAGGGGCGTAGCGCGGTGCTTAACATCTCTCAGCCTTTCACGAACAGTTGCCGCGGCACATTGGAGAGGCATTCGACACCCGTTTCGGTAATGGCGATACTCTCGGTGATTTCAAGCCCCATGTCGTCTAGCCACAAACCGGTCATGAAATGGAACGTCATACCGGGCTTCAGCTCTGTGCGGTCGCCGGGGCGCAGGCTCATGGTGCGCTCGCCCCAGTCCGGCGGATAAGAGAGGCCGATGGGATAACCGGTTCGGTTGTCCTTGATGATCCCGTATTTTTTCAGCACCGCAAAAAACCCATTGGCGATATCTTCGCAGGTATTGCCGGGTTTGGCAGCCGCAAGACCGGCCTCCATGCCCTCAAGCGTGGCCTTCTCCGCATCAAGGAACGCCTTCGTCGGCTTGCCGAGAAAGACAGTGCGAGACAGCGGGCAATGATAACGGCGATAAGCGCCGGCGATTTCAAAGAAGGTGCCTTCGCCCAAGCGCATCGGCTTGTCGTCCCATGTCAGATGCGGCGCAGAAGCATCGGCACCCGAAGGGAGCAACGGTACGATCGCGGGATAATCCCCGCCGAATTCCGCGGTGCCACGAATGCCGGCATCGTAGATCTCGGCGACGAGATCGCATTTGCGCATGCCCGGCTCGACTACGTCAACGATACGTTTGTGCATCAGCTCGACGATCTTGCCGGCCTTGCGCATATAGTCGAGTTCGGTCGGGCTTTTGACTGCGCGCTGCCAGTTTACAAGACCGGCGGCATCCTTGAAGCGGGCGTTCGGCAGATGTTTCCGCAAGGATGCAAAGGCAGCAGCCGAGAAATAATAATTGTCCATCTCGACGCCGATCGACAGGCCTGACCAGCCCCGGTCATCGACGATCTTCGACAACAGATCCATCGGATGCCGTTCGGTCGATTGAACGTAGTGGTCAGGATAACCGATGATGTTGTCCTGGGCGAGGTAGGCGGTGCGCTTGGCGCCATTGGCATCCTGCTTGCGGCCATACCAGATCGGCTCGCCTAGCGACGGCACCAGCACGCATTGGTGGACATAGAAGGACCAGCCGTCATAGCCCGTCAGCCAATGCATGTTGGATGGGTCGGTGACGACAAGCAGGTCGATGCCTGCCTTTTCCATGGCGTCGCGGGTTTTGGACAGGCGCGCGGCATATTCCTCGCGCGTAAAGTTCAGCGTTACGCTCACGCTGCGTCTCCCATTTTCACACTGTTTTCGATGATTTGGCCGCTGCCGGCGTCTTTTGCGCGGGTAAAGGCGAGATTGGCGATGGCGGTGTCCTGCACTCCGGTGCCGGTCAGATCGGCAAAGGTGATGTCGTCCCTCGATACGCGACCGCGTGCCTTGCCAGCGATGACAGCACCGAGCTCGGTGAATTCTTGATCCTGCGTTACAGGCCCCGCGGCGATAGCGTGGTGCAATTCACCGAGAATTCGGGTCTGCGAAAGCCGGTCTGCGATATAGCGCGCCCTGGAAAATACGGCCGGATCGATCTCGTTCTTGTGTTCGGCATCCGATCCCATGGCCGTCAGATGCTGGCCTTCTTCAAGCCAGCCGGCAAACAGGATCGGCTTATCGGCTGGCGTCGTGGTCACGACGATGTCGGCGCCCCGGACAGCGGTCTGCGGATCGGCCGCGGCGACGACCTCTATTCCGTGTTCGCGGGCCAGATCGCCTGCGAGCACCTCGGCCTTTTGATGGTCACGAGCCCAGATGCGTGCGGATTGAATGGGTCGCACCAGTTTCAGCGCATCGAACTGCAGACGGGCTTGCATGCCCGCTCCGAAAATTGCTGCGACGGAAGCATCTTCACGGGCGAGATGCCGTGCTGCGACCGCCCCGGCTGCGGCGGTACGCACATCTGTGAGGTAGCCGTTATCGAGAAGAAGGGCCTCCACCAGTCCGGTCCTTGCGCTGAAGAGGATCATCAGCCCGTTGAGGCTCGGCAGACCGAGCTTGGGATTGTCGAAAAAGCCGGGGCTGACCTTGATGGCGAAACCGTCAAAACCCGGCACATAAGCCGTCTTTACATCCACCTCGCCACGAAACTCTGGTATATCGAGCCGCAAGATCGGCGGCATGGCGACCGCTTCGGTTGCGAGCGCTGCAAAGGCCTGCTCCACGCACTCGACTGCCGACAGGTCGAGCTTCACGACAGCGCGCAGATCTTTTTCGGTTAGGATGGTGATTTGGCTCATACAGCAGGCCCTTCGATGATCGTCTTGTGAACCGCCGGATCGATATTTCCACCCGACACGATGATCGCGGTTGGGCCGGTGATGTCCACCTTGCCGAAGAGGATCGCCGCGAAACCGACTGCGCCGGCACCCTCGACCGTCAGACCTTCTTCATGCGTCGCATGGCGGATGCCGGCTGCGATCTCTTCCTCGGATACCAGCACGATCTCGTCGAGAAGAGATTGGCAGAGCGCAAATGTGATCCGGTTTTTCAATCCAATCCCCCCTCCCAGCGAATCCGCCAGCGTTTCTTCTTCCTGGATGGTGACGGGCCGCCCGGCAGTGACTGACGCATGCATGGCCGCGCCCCGCTGCATGGAAACGCCGATGACACGTGCCTCCGGCTTCAGCGCCTTCACCGCAACGGCGATACCGCCCGCAAGGCCACCGCCCGATAGAGGAACGAGAATTGTCGCCAGTTCAGGCATGTCTTCGACGACCTCGAGGCCGATAGTGCCCTGGCCAGCCACGACGTCGGCGTGATCGAAAGGCGGGATAGCGGTCAAGCCTCTGCTTTTGGTCAGGCGCTCCACTTCCTCCTGCGCATCATCCTGTGATCTGCCGACAATCCGGATTTCCGCGCCGAGCGCGCGGATCGCCTCCACCTTGTTTGCCGGCACCAGCGCCGACATGCAGATTGTGGCGGGGATGCCGAGTTTGTCTGCGGCATAGGCCACGGCCCGGCCATGATTGCCCGTCGAGGCGGTGACGAGGCCACGCTGGCACGTCGTATCGTCTAGCGAGAGAATGGCGTTCATCGCGCCGCGCAATTTGAAGGCGCCGATGGGCTGAAGGGTTTCAAGTTTGAGATGAACGGGATGACCACAGCGCTCAGAGAGAAAGTCCGAGCGAACCAGCGGTGTGCGCTCCACCTGTCCCGCAAGCCGCGCCGCTGCTCGCTTTATCGCGGCCAGTGAGACTGGAAGCAAGTTGTCGGCGGCGGATATGGACAGGTTTTCGCTCTTCATGATTGTCATGTTGAGAGCGAAATAAAATCATGTCAATTATTATATTGTAATGATTCAATGATTTTCGGCTGGCAACTTCAGCCGATTGACCCGATATCGTAGACCGGCGGCAGTTGCTCGAATGTCTGTCGCACGATGGTCAAAGCCCTGGCGAGGCTTGCATGATTGAGGCGGCCGCCGAGGCATATGCGAATGCCGCCGCCATGGCTAGGACCGGCAATAAATGGTTCTGACGGGGTTACCGCGACGTTCTGGTTCGTGAGCGCGCGCACCAGTCCGTCCTCCGTCCAGCGCCGCGGAACCTTCAGCCAGGCGCAGAGGGAGAGGGGGTGGGTCGACCCTATATGGTGGCCCAGTATGTCCATGGCGATTTTCTGCCGCGCACGGGCCTCGGTGCGCTGGACATCCAAGAGCAGCCGTGCCGTTCCGTTTTCGACCCAACGGGTAGCGATCTCGGCCGTGAGATATGTCCCGCTCCAGCTCGACACTCGCAGAATGGAGGCGGCGCGGATGGAATAGGCGGGTGGCACGACGAGATAACCGACGCGCAGCCCTGTCAACACTGTCTTGGTGAAGCTGGTGACGAAGAAGCCCAGATCAGGCAGCATTTCGGTGATGGATGGCAGATCATCCTCGATCATCGGACGGTAGACCTCGTCCTCGATGACAAAAATGCCGTACCGCTCGGCAATTGCGGCGATGGCCTGCCTTCGCGCTGCGCCCGACACATGCCCGGTCGGGTTGTTAAGCGTGGGAATGAGCACCAGAGCGCGGACACCTCCGGCTGCGCAGGCGGCCTCCAGCGCTTCGGGCAAAATGCCTTCTTCGTCGGTGGGTAAGCCCTTTAGGCTGAAGCCGAGAATATTAGACAGGCCGATAATGCCGTGGTCGGTCAGGTTTTCACAGAGCACCACGTCATTAGAGCGGATAATGCAGCTCAGAGCGAGAAAAATGCCGTGCGCCGCGCCATTGGTGACAAGAATGCGTTCCGGACCGGCGGTCACGCCCATCATGCCAAGCCATGTTCTGGCCGTTTCGCGATGGCTCTCGAGCCCCGCGACCGGCCGGCAGGGGCGCATGAAGCCAGAATTGTCACCATCGGCCATCTCGCGAAGAATGGCGCGCGAGGCATTTTCATGGTCATCGAGATAAACGCCGCGGATGATGGATAGATCGAGCACCTCGGTTGGGCTGTGATCAAGCATCATGCGACCTGCCCGCTCCGTCACCCGCGTCTTCACGAAGGTTCCACGGCCAATTTCGCCGCTGAGATAACCAAGCCGCTCCGCCTCCTTGTAGGAAAGGCTGACCGTCTGGACAGAAAGGCCGAGTTCGCGGGCCAGATCGCGGTGTGTCGGCATGCGGTCCATCGGCTTCAGAACGCCGGCGTCGATATCAGCAATGATGCGTTCCGTCAGTGCGGAATGTTTCGTTTCGCCTTTCTGCTTGGCTAGCGTCGGTCGCCATGCCACCGGTCTCGTTGGGGAAACTGGATCTGGGCTGGGTGAATTGGCTTGACGACGCATGAAATTGTCTCGTTTTCGACGAAGGTAATTTCATGACATTATGCATGTTTCTATGAAAAGATGAAGCCTTATGCAGCGCAGACAGCAACTGCGCTGCAAAGAGGCGCAGTTGCCGTCGAAATGAGCAGCATTTGCGACGTTGAAAACTGAAGCTGCCGATCAGATTTTCTCGCCGGCCTGGACCAGATCATCCATGACACTGCGGACAGCGGCTTCAGCAATGGCGATGATCTCGTCGACTTCCTCCCGGGTCGTAACGAGCGGCGGTGCAAAGCCCAGAATATCGCCATGCGGCATGGCGCGTGCTATGAGACCGCCGTTGCGCGCTGCCTTGGAAACGCGTGCACCCACCGTGAGTTGAGGGGCAAAACGCGTCTTTTTTTCCCGGTCCGCCACGAATTCGATAGCGCCCATCAGTCCCACGCCGCGCACCTCGCCGACGATCGGAAGCTGGGCGAACTTCGCCTTCAGTTGTTCCTGGAAATAGCTGCCAACGGCTCGTGCATTGCCTGGCAGGTCTTCCTTTTCGACGATGTCGAGCACGGCGTTTGCAGCCGCCGCTCCGATAGGATGGCCGGAATAGGTGTAGCCGTGGGAGAACGCGCCGACGCGATCCGCGCCTTCTTCCATCACCTTGTAGACTTTCTCCCCAACGATAGCGCCGGAAAGCGGGAAATAGGCCGAGGTCAGGCCTTTAGCGACGGTGATCAGATCCGGCTCAATGCCATAATGCTGTGAACCAAACATCGAACCCGTGCGGCCGAAGCCGGTAATAACCTCATCGGCAATCAACAGGATATCGTATTTTTTGAGAACCTCCTGAATGGCCGGCCAGTAACCTTCCGGCGGCGGTGTGATACCGCCCGTTCCGAGCACCGGCTCGGCGATGAATGCACCAATCGTGTCCGGTCCTTCGCGCAGAATAAGCGCGTCCAGCTCTTCCGCGCGCCGCCTCGAAAATTCCAGCTCCGTCTCACCGGCTTCTGCGCCCCAATAGTGATGCGGAACGCCTGTATGCAGGATGCCGGCCCGTGGAAGGTCCATATGGTCGTGATAAAAACTCATGCCGGTCATTGAGCCGGAAACCACGCTGCAGCCGTGATATCCCCGTTCGCGGGAGATGATTTTCTTCTTTTGCGGCTTGCCGCGCAGATTGTTGTAATACCAAACGAGCTTGGCCTGTGTCTCGTTGGCGTCTGACCCTGACATGCCGTAGAAGACCTTGCTCATTTTGCCTGGTGCCATTCTGACGAGGCGATCGGAAAGGATGGCCAGCTCATCCGTCGTGTGGGCGGCATAGGAATGATAATAGGCAAGGCGGTAGGCCTGGCGTGAAATCGCCTCAGCCACCTCGGTACGTCCATAACCGACATTAACGCAATAAAGACCGGCGAAACCGTCGATCAACTGCTTGCCGTGCGCGTCCTGAATGCGGATGCCCTTGCCGGTTTCGACAATGGTGGGCTCGCCGAGTTTGCCGCTGGCAAAATCCTTGAGCTGCGTGAAAGGGTGCAAAACGGCGCTTCGATCCATTTCCGCAATATTCTTGACGTCGATTGTCATAGGCGAGTTCCTTTTCACGCAGCTAAGTTGCCGAAGCAGACATATTTGGGTTCGAGATATTCCATGAGACCATGACGCGAGCCCTCACGACCAAGGCCGGACTGTTTCCAGCCGCCGAAGGGAACGGGCGCGCCGGTAAATTTCGGCGTGTTGACGGCTACCATGCCATATTCCAGTTGATGCGTCAGACGCATCGCCCGGCCGAGATCGTTGGTGTAGAGATAGGCCGCAAGCCCCATCTCCGTCGAGTTGGCGCGTCGCACGACCTCCCGCTCGTCATCGAATGGCAAGATCGCGGCCACCGGACCGAAGGTCTCCTCCCGCGCGATCAGCATGTCGTCTGTGACATCGGCCAGCACGGTCGGGGTGACAAAATTGCCGCCGAGCGGACTGTCCTGCCCGCCGCAGATGAGCTGTGCACCGGCAGAGAGGGCCTGCGCGATTTGCTTGCGGCACTTTTCAGCGACGGAGGGGCGTGTCATCGGCCCTATATCGATGCCAGCCTCGAAACCGTGGCCGACCTTGAGTTCGGCACTTGCCTTGCCGAACTGACTGACGAAGCGGTCATAAATACCTCGCTGGACGTAAATCCGGTTGGCAGCGAGGCAGTCCTGCCCCGATGTTGCGAATTTCGCCCCGATGCAACCTTTTACGGCTTTGGAGACATCGGCGTCGTCGAACAGGATGAAGGGCGCGTGACCTCCAAGTTCCAGCGAGGCCTTCTTGATGGTCGCCGCCGATTGCGCCAGCAAAATACGACCGATTTCAGTCGAGCCGGTAAAGGAAAATGCGCGCACATCGGTGTGTTGCAACAGGCGATGCGCAAGTGGTGCGGCGTGACCAGTGATGACCTGGAATACGCCGGCGGGCATTTCAGCTTCCTCAGCGAGCTTTGCCAAAGCGAGCGCCGAGAGGGGTGTTTCAGGCGCCGGTTTGACGATCATTGTGCAGCCAGCGGCAAGCGCTGCGCCCGCTTTGCGGGTGATCATAGCAGAGGGAAAGTTCCACGGCGTGATGGCCACGGTGACGCCTAGCGGCTGCATCTGGACCGAGACACGGCTGTCGGGCAAATGGCTCGGTATCGTCTCGCCGTAGGCGCGCTCGCCTTCGCCGGCAAACCAATCAAGGAAATTGGCAGCGTAAGCAATTTCACCAAGCGATTCCGAGAGTGGTTTGCCCTGTTCGGCCGTCATTATGACGGCGAGATCATGCGCGTTGTTGCGCATCAACTTGCCCCATTCACGCAAGATCTGCCCCCGTTCGGTTGGAAGCTTGTCGCGCCATTCTAGAAAGGCATTTTTCGCGGTACTGACGGCATCATCCGCATCCTCAAGCGAACATGCCGCCACACCGATGAGATCTTCTCCGGTCGCCGGATCAATGACACTGAGCGTTTCATCGCGAGCAGCCCAGCTGCCATGGAGAAAAGCGCGTCGCTCGATCAAATCGGGCCGCCGCAGGTTTTTTAATGCAGTGCTTGCAATACTTCTCATATGGAGCTCCCGGTAGATTTACAGGGAGACTAATCAAGCGCATTGAGCGGTTGACTGCGTTAATTATATCGTTCAAGCCGGAATTTCGCTTATTTTAGGTTCCGTACGCAGGATTTGTGCATGAATACTCTCGATAGAGCGGACAAGGCGTTGCTTGAGGCCGTTCAAAAAAACAATCGCCTTACGTCGGAAGAGCTGGCGCAACTCGTCAATCTTTCACCTTCCGCATGCCAGCGGCGCCTCAAACGTCTGCGCGAAGATGGCGTCATCGAAGCGGATGTCGCCATCGTGTCGCCGAAGGCCGTTGGGCGCGGCATTACCATGATCGTGCTCGTTTCACTGGAGCGCGAACGCGCCGATATTGTCGATCGCTTCAAGGCGGCCATCCGCGCGACCCGGGAAGTGATGATCGGATATTATGTGACGGGAGATGCCGACTTCATTCTGGTCATCACCGCCAAGGACATGGAGGACTATGAGGCCTTTACCCGGCGGTTCTTTTACGAAAACCACGATATCAAGGGCTTCAAGACCATGGTCGTCATGGACCGGGTAAAGGCCGGATTTTCCTTTCCGATCGAGGTTTGACGACTTGCGGTTCACAGATCTCGCCACTAGACGTCCGGGGTGGTTGAAAAGGCTGATGAATGTTTCCTGAGACCTCTCTACCCATCGAGACCTCGCAGTTAACCCTTCGCCGTTTTGAGCCTACTGATTTCGACGCCTATGCCTGGTATCACAGGCGCGGCGACGTCTATCGTTTCCTGTACGCCTCGCGGAAAAATTGACCCTGGTTGGGGCAGGTTAACACGCTGATCAATTTGCCGTTTCTTCGGCGTGGCGGGGGTCAGCCTCTCGCGCCATGGAGGGGTCAAATCCCACGCTGAAACACATTTCAGGCTGTTAAAGAGCGTAGCCGCTTGACCGTAACGGAGCGGCTTTCCTCGCTGGCGGAGGATATGCGCGATGGCTATCAACAAGGTTTCAGTGCCGGTCTCAACAATCTGGCCAGCGTGGCCGGGCGAACCATGGTGCTGGAGCGAACGATGAAGGTGCAGCGAAACATCGTCTGGAAAGCCTGGATGAACAAAGAGGCGCTGCCACAATGGCGGGGTCCTGACGGCTTTTCCCGCCGCATGAAGAGCATTGACCGGCGGACCGGCGGCGCATGGGTCTTTGACATGATCGGCCCTGGCGGAACAGTCTTTCCGAACCATCATCGTTATGTCGAGGTCCGGTCCGAAAAGAGGATCGCCTATACGCTGCTATGGGGCGAAAACGGGCCAAAACATGCCGATGCGTGGGCCTGAAGATCAGGATGGCACGACGAAAGTTGTGCTGGGCATGGTGTTCAGCACGGAAGCCGAGTTCCAGCGAGCGAAGGGTTTCGGTGCCGTGGAACTGGGTCAGCAAACGCTGGCCAGGCTGGAGCGCTTTGACTCCTCTGCAGCGATCCTATCGCCTTGAAAAAGTTGCTCTGCGCTGTACACGGCAACTGGACCCGTTTGAGCCGCGCCAGGGAAGCTCGATAAAATCATCAGAACCAGTGCGGGGTGGCGGAGATCGTGGGAAAGCCACACGAACGCCAAAACAAGCGGCTGCAATTAGAGGCGAGTTCCTTGATAAGGAAACGGCTTCCATCGGCTCAACGGGTTTTTGTCAACTGTGTATATGGGAGCAAGTTTGCTGCGGCAGACAATCTTTTTCTGTCGGTGATGGCATTCGAACGATGTAAACAGGAAACAAGTGCTCGGGATCGTTTTGAGGGCGGGCTGATTTCGGCGCTGCGGGATTGTTGAAAGCCTTGGCTCCTGCATCCGGTTTGGAGAAGCCAATTGCCGCCACCGGAGTCGTTGTCCTGCTTATTTCTCATCGGTGCATTCTAGGAGTTTGCTTCGGCCGGATCCAAAAAGGTTGCGGAATGGTCACACCCTTTCTTTCGACAGAAGGTTTTCCATAAATTGCAACCGCTAAAGTTGTTGCGATGACGTGTCGGGATGTTATCTCTGCGTCAGGTTGAATCATTGAGGGGACGAGGGATGAAAAAGTTGGGGGCGATTTTGCTGATGGCTCTTTTGAGCGCATGTGCAAAGCCATCTGACGGACCGACCGCAGGCAATATCCGGTCTGCGACTTTACCGCGAACCAACGAGAAAATCCCCGTCATCGAGCTGGCTAACGCATCGGCAGCCACGGTTTCCGCCGCAAGCACACAGAACGCCTCCGGGCCCGGCCTTACCGCGCTTCGCAACACCGGTTACAACTCCCAGAGATTGCGGCGCGGCGACGTTATCGACATTACCGTGCTGGATACGGGAGAAGACGGACTTTTCTCCCCGACACAGAGCAAGACGCTTAATCTCGGCCGCTTTACAGTGGATCAGAGCGGCTCGGTGAATATTCCCTTTGTTGGCAAGCAGAGGGTTGTTGATTCCACACCGGAAGGGCTGCAATCGCAGGTCGTTGCCGGCCTCAAGGGGTCGGCCGTGAATCCGCAGGCCGTCGTTACTGTCGTTGATAAGCCGACGAGCGCCGTCATGCTCAGCGGCGCGGTGAAAAATCCCGGAAAGATCGTGCTCACCGCCCGGCAGGAGCGGGTGCTCGATGCGCTCAATCAAGCAGGTGGCCCTACTGTCGCTGCGGGCGCGGCCACGGTCACTGTCGTTCGCGGCTCGCAAAGGGCCAGCGTGCCTCTTGACCGCGTCATGCGGGAAGACCGTCAGAACATCCGCCTGTCACCGGATGATCAGATCATGATCGATGGCGACGCGGCGAGCTACACCGCACTCGGTGCCTTCAAGAGTGCCGGTGAATTCCAGTTTGAAGCCGGAAAGCTGACCCTTGCGCAGGCCGTCGGCCGCGCCGGTGGCTTGCTGGATGACCGCGCAGACGCGCGCAATGTCTATGTCTTCCGCAATGAGATTGTTCAGGTTCCAGCCGCAAGGATACCGGGCGCGAAAGGCCCGGTCGCTACGGCCACGACCATGCGGCCTGTGATATATCACGTCAACATGCGCGACGCTTCCAGCATCGCACTCATGCAGCTCTTCCAGATGCAAAAGGGCGATGTGCTCTATGCCAGCAACGCGCCGCTGGTGGATTCGGCCAAGCTGCTGACCGTGTTCCAGAAGAGTGTGCCGACTGCGGCGGCGCCGCTTCCCGGCGGCGGCAACTGACCAATGAGGCGTTACAGAAGCTGTAAAGCTTCCATTGCCGATTGTGGGCGCAAAGCGGGATCATAATGGCAACAGGCGTCCGCAAGATCTGCGAGGCATTGCGGTGATTGTGCCTTATCCGTCTCGATTAGCCGCCTGGCGAGCCGTCCCACGGCATATATATCCTGATCCGGCTTTGCAGGTGCGCCTTGCATCTGTTCCGGCGGCGAAAATTCAGTTGAGGCAGCAAAGCGCAGGCCCTGTCCGGCGTGTTTACGACCAATCTGCAGGGCGATGCCGAAGTCGCCCAGTCTTGCCGTTTCGAACTTACCATCCGACAGCAGAATATTGGCTGGCGTGACGTCGCAGTGCACATATCCAAATGCATGCACTGCACTCAGCGCTTGCAGCACGCGGCGAAGGATCACGATCGCCTCCGAGGCGGCAATCGGTTGCGCAGATATGATTGATGCCAGTGAGTGCGCAAACCACGGCTGCAACAGACCCGGCCGACCATCGGGTAACCGCAAAAGGGCGGACGTTTCCACAAGGCAGGGATGGCGCAGCGCGAGCCCGATCTCGGCCTCGTCCCATAAACGATGCAGCAAAACGGTGTCGTCCCTGCGGGCAGGCGGCACGGTTTTAAGCGCGTGCAGCGAGCCGAGATCGCGGTGGCGCAATTGGAGCAAAAGTGTCGTCTCGCTCTGGTAAGCTGTGAAATTCACGGCAAAGCTGTCCGCAATCCAGTCCGGTTTTTCGCCAGAAATATGTGGTAATTTTCGATCCAGCGCATTTCGGATCTGGTCGATCAGGTCTTGCTGCTCCTGATAGCTTCTTTCCCGCGTGCCCTCATGGCGGATGCTTCGCCAAAGGTCGGAAAAGCGTGCGGCTACCTCTGGATAGGCAAGTTCATTGTTCACGCCGGTTTCCAATCACAATAGCGCTTATATTCTCGCGGGCGTTTTCGATGAGCGCTTCCTGGACCAGGGCATTGGCGCAATCCTTGACCGGGGTGTTGAAGACGATCTCGGCGATGGCGCGGTCCCGGAGGATCTGCACAAGCGGGTAACTGCACAGCAGGACCCTGTCCTGCAAACCCCACTCCTCGAAAACGATGTCCGGCCGGAACTGCTGGGAAAGCCCGACACATTGCGAGAGTTGCTTTTTCATGCCGACAACGACGTGATCGCGCGAAAGCTGGTGCATGGTGCCGTTTTTCAGGAGATAGGCGCGCGCATCACCAGACCACAGGACGCTCAGCCTGCGCGAGATGATCGAAGCTATGACGACGCTGGCCATCGGCCTGACATCGGCACCGGTCGTCTGGCGGGAGAGGAGCAGGCTGTTGATGGTGCCAAGCCTTCCCCTGATCTGTTGCGCCATCATCTCCGGGTTTTCGGCATCTGGCGTTTCCGCAAGAATATTCGTGGCGAGACGGGCGGCCTCTGCAGCGCTGTGCGAATCACCTTGGCCATCCGCTATGGCGAAGAGGGAAGGTGTCTGGGAAACGAAAAGAGCATCCGCATTCAGGGAAAGCCGCGTTCCAGGGTGTGTGGCATAGCTGTAGGTCACAGATGACGGCTGTTCCGCTGCCGGCGCAGGCGCTGGCGCCACGGGCGGCATTTGCTGTTTTGTTTTCTCCTGCGCCGTTGCTGGAATTGGCGCTGGCGTTGAACGGTCCTCGCCGCCTTTGCCCGGCATGTCGCTAAAGAGGCGCACGAAATCGGAGGCTTTGGGTTTGCCGTCAAATTTGAGGCCGCGGGCACGACGGCTGACCGGGTCGATATACCACCAGAGGCTCGTCGGCATACGGCCGCGCACCATTTCCGGCACATCCTCCTCTTCCCGCGATTTTGGCAGACGTAGTTTTTTGATCGAAGTAATAAACCGGGAGATGTCGAATTCGCGGGTCATCGATGTCTCCGCCAGCGCCTCCGCGGCCATGAACCAGGTGTCGTCGAGATAGAGGCTTCGTGGATGTTCGCGGAAGCCATTGAGCTGCGCGATGATGGCGAGCGGATATTTGCGTCCCACCCGGTCCGCACTCGGCACCAGTACACCGACATAGGCGCAGTTTCCCCATATGCCGCGCTCAATGATGAAGCGTATGGGTGGCGACGAAGAGAATATTTCGGGCCATCGGCCCGTAAACATATCCGCACCGGCGTACATGCCGGATCGCATCCAGCCGTCAAAGGTACCGATCAATTCCCGCTCGAGCCCATCGGAGATGAAATCGCCATGACTTGGGACCTTGCCGAAGAAACCGATGCGATCGCTTTCCGTCGCTGTTTGCGTGGACCTTGATGCCTGATCGGCCATCAGTTGCGATGACCCGCTGTCTTTATCGTGCCTGCCTTCATTCTAATCCCCTCCTTTGAAACATCAGCATTCCGGTCCGTCACTAGAACTGCGCGGGGCAGGCGAAGCTGGCAATTGCATCCAGCTTGAACGGATTGAGAACCGAGCCGAACTGAATATCGAATTCGGCAGCCTGTCCGCCATTCTCAAACCGCACCCTCAGCAGATCATCCGACTGGTTCTCGATATCGGCACCGTCAAACAGCCGGAAGGGCGACCAGTCGCCATTTTCGGTTTTGGCCTGCTGCCAGCCGCCGGGCTGGAAGGCGATGCGCGACAGGCTTGCCGTGTTTTCGCGCGAGGGCCAGGTGATCGATTTCGCCTGGACCGGACCATGATAATAAACGACCCGCTCGCCCTCAATCTCCAGCATTACCGCGCTGGATGCATTGGTAAGGGAGACGGGTTTGACATTGATCGAAACCGCCGGCGTTTCGCTACCATTCGGGAAAAAGGCGCGCGAGATCTTGTCGGCATTTTCGAACTGGGCGACGGCGCTGCTGGGAAGGCCGGCCGCGCCAAAGGTACCCTTCCAGCTCCATGGGGTCGTCGTCTTGTCGACAAACGGTTCCATGCGCTGTTTGAAGAAACTCTGGAAAACCCCTGCCGGCCCGAAGAGACGCGTGAAATCCGCAATGGCGACATCGCGCGCGGAAGTCCGGTCGAAGGGATAACGACCGGTGACGATCGAAGAGCACAGGGAGGCTGAATCTGATGCCCAGAGTTCGGCAATGCGGCTGCGAGCGGACTTCACCGCGAGCGAGCCGACATCCGCTGCCACGCCTGCCACCCAGACGTCGAGCGGTGCCGGCAGTTCGCGGGCCTGCTGCAGCAGGTCCTGATTGGCCTTGGTGAGCTGGCTGTCCACGTCGAACACCTTGGCGACTTCATCGGAGGTTGTTGCCGAGCGGGCAAGCTGTTCGTTCAGCAGCTTGAAATGCGCGAGCAACTGTTCCGATGGCGAACCACCGGTCTTGTCGCCATTGGCCTGCTCGCCCGTTGTGGCTGCGTCTTTAGTCGCCAGCATGTCGCGCAGTCTCGCATAGGGATCGGACGCATTCACCGAGGCCGCCAGAACGGCTGTGGTTGCGTCGCCTTCCGCAGCGGAGGCGAGGGTGGCGGGGTTTGCTCCGGGGCGGAGATCGGTCGCCTTCGCGATCGATCTGGCAGCCTCCATCACGATATTGCGCTCATTGGCAAGCGCGCGGGTCGTTTCCACTGCGTCGCCGAGGGTCTGG
Source organism: Agrobacterium sp. A3-95 (assembly GCF_053521785.1). Lineage (NCBI taxonomy): Bacteria > Pseudomonadati > Pseudomonadota > Alphaproteobacteria > Hyphomicrobiales > Rhizobiaceae > Agrobacterium > Agrobacterium sp. A3-95. The sequence continues at coordinate 43,141 of NZ_JBNWDR010000013.1, forward strand.
GACGGTTTGACCCGAAGGTCGGCCAGCATATCAACCCATTTTTTCTCAAAACGGTCGAAATAGATTTGTAGCGTGGCCTGCGCCACCTGCTCCACAGTCGCGCCCTTGATGGCATCATCAGAACCACGCACCCAGCCTTCGGAAAGTGCGATGCGGGCGGCATGAGCGACTTGCGGAATGACGACACGGTGATATCCGTCCGCAGTGAAGAGGCCCTCTATGCCCTCCGCCATAGGCGCTTTGCTGCGACGCTCGAAAGCACGCTCTCCAAGAGGACCGAAAGCCGCCGCGGGTGTCCATTCCATCAATTCGCGCACCTGCGGAAGACCGGCGAGAATATCGTAGGCGCGTGTGCTAATCGCTTGATCGCGGATCGTTTCGCGGGCGGTAGCGATGAGCCGCGCATCGAGCTCGATCGGTGCAAGCACGCCGTTGGCCAGCGCCTTTGCGTGCTGGTCCAGCGCTTCTCGCACCGCAGCCCTTCCATCACCAGGGTAAAGCGATGCGAACATCTGATGCGTCTGCACGGTCAGGAAATCGCGGTCCAGTGCACCCATCCCGCCCAGCATTCCATAGAGTTTCAGCGAATTGAATGTGCGGGTGACATCCTTCTCGTCCTTAAGCTGCTTTTGCAGCTGCACGATCATGCGCGGCAGCAGCAGGGCGTTGAGCGCGCGCTGATAGGCATCACGCTGGCGCCCGGCAATCTTGTCTTCCTGATCGAGACCGAAGCTGACATTCCACATGCGTTCGCGGGCAAAGCCGGAATTGGCATCGCGCAGATTGTCGAGCGCGGGGAGGATGCGCAGGAAATCGGCATCTGCGACGTCTCGTACGGGAATTCCCTGAACGAGTTGCTCATAAGCGCCAAGTTTGCGATCCGCTTCGGCGAGCGCCTGTGTATTGGCGAAATAGGTGAAAATCCAGCCAGTAAAGACAATGGCGACCGCGGCGGCGGATGCGCCATAGGCAATGCGCCGCACCAGCAATTGCCGCCCGGAAAGGCGTTTGTCGCGCATCACCAGTGCAGCTTCGGGGAAGATGACGTCCTTGAACAGCCGCGAGAGGAAGTAGCTCCGGCGGGTTCTGGGGGATGCGGGAGATCTTTCCGTTTCCGGCTGCGTTCCCGACGCGAGATAAACGCCGCGCAGAAGCGGCGCCTCAATGAGCGGCGAACTTGCGCAAAGCTCGGCAAGGGCTTCGTGCAGCCGGTCTTTCAGCCGCGCCAGCTCGGCCGGAAAACGGAAGATGCGTCCGCGTATCTCCGCATTCTGTTCCTGCTGCAGGCGTTCGATCAGCATGGCATCGACCCGCTGCTGCAGCAGCTCGAATTCTTCCGCCAGGCGCTGCGGCAGGTTCTCGGCGGAGTAGCTCTCATCCAGCTTGAAGGTTGCGCCCCAAACCTGCTGGCGATCGGTTTTGTTGAAACCGTCGAAAAACTCCACGAAACCATGCAGCAAGTCGGCCTTCGTCAGAACGATATAGACCGGGACCCGAGCGCGCAGATATTCGTCGAGTTCCGAAAGCCGCTGACGGATGGAGCGCAGTTCCTGCCGCTGTTCTTCGGGATCACGGTTGAGCAGATCGGGGATGGAGAGGGTAACCAATGCGCCGTTGATCGGCTGCGAACGGCGATATCGCCTCAGGAGGCTGAGAAAACCTTCCCAGCCGGCCTTTGAGGATCCGTCGAGATCGTCCTGCGTGGTATAGCGGCCGGCGGTGTCTATCAGGATCGCCTCATCGGCGAACCACCAGTTGCAGTTGCGCGTGCCGCCAATGCCCTTCACCGCATTTTCGCCGAGCGCATCGCCAAGCGGAAATTGCAGGCCGGAATTGGTGAGTGCCGTCGTCTTGCCGGAACCGGGGGCGCCGAAGATCACATACCAGGGCAGGTCGTAAATATAACCGAAGCGCTTTTTCGTGACGCGTCGCAAGAGAGCGAGCGCTTCCTTCAGGCGTGTCTGGATTTCGCCGATTTCCGCCTGCCGATTGGCCAGCGCCTCGCGCTCGATACTGTCGACGAGTTCCTTGTCCTGCTTGCGTCCGCGGTAGATCGTGACGACGATGTAGACCAGCCAGATGGCGACGATGATGCCGATGGCGATGAGCCGGGCCTGCACCGTTCCAAGCGGCTTGAAATCGCCGAGCGCAATCAGATAGCCGTAGAACCAGATGACGACGCAGAGCGCTATCACCCATAAAAGCGACAGGAAACGTCGTCCGACGAGGGCCGCATAGCTCTCTACATAGGAGCGGATCGTATAAAAATAGCTCAATGGATTCATGGCTGGGTCTCTCCCGGCTGCTGTCCCGGGCTGTTCTGTATGGGCGGCGAGAGAATGCCGGCATCGCTCAGTTTTTCATCGGGATTGGTCAGGACCATGATTTCTGTTCTGCGGTTTATCTGACGGCCTTCTTCCGTCTTGTTGTCGGCGATCGGGTCGCTGTCGGCCCGGCCTTCGGTCAGGATTGCTTCAGGGCCGGTGAATTGGGAAAGAATGTCTCCAACGGCCTTGGCGCGCGCCTCGGAAAGGTGCCAGTTCGATGGAAACTCCACCGTCTTGATCGGCACGGTGTCGGTATAACCGATGACCACCGCACGAAATTTCTCAGCCGCAAGCGCGCCGCCGATACGCTGGATGAGATCGCGGAACTGCGGGCTGACATCGGCGCTGCCTGTCGTGAACAGGCCCGAATTGTTGATGCGAACCCGCAGCCGCCCGTTCACATCCGCAAGGGTCACGAGCTTCCTGTCGACTTCTGGCTGCAGGAAGGCCATCAGCTTTTCAAGCCGGGAGGGTTGTCTCGGCTCCACGATTTTGGGTGGATCAACGACGCGGGGAGTTTCCACTTCAATTGGCGGCGGCGTTGGTGCAGGAGGGCTTGCGATCAACACGCTCGGTGTTTCGTTCGGCGGCAGATGAGCAAGTCTTTCGAAGGTGACATCGGATGCGCTGTTGAGCGACAGCGTGAAGAAGAGATAACCGAGCGCGAAGGCGAGCGCCATCAGCGACAGCAGGGTCCAGAGCGCCGCCATCGCGCGCAATGGCGTATGTCGGGCATCGACGCCTTTCCAATGCGGAGAAAGCTCCCGTTCGAAGGCGCCATATTGGCCGATCAGCGTTTTGTAGAGGCTGTCGCGGATGCGTGAAAGCTCGAGCGCTCCTTTCGGTGAAACGCGGGTTCGTCCCTCGAAAGCCAGCGACAAGCACAGATAGATCAGAAGCAGCAGATCCTTGTTGGCGCCAGGCGACTGGTGGAAATGGTCGAGAATGTCGAAAACCCGGTCGCCGCCAGTGACGTCATTGTGGAACGTGGAAACGAGCCCGGAGCGCGCCCAGCCTGCCCGCACACCCCAAGGCTTGCTGAGAACGACGTCATCGACCGTCGCGCAGACGACATAATGCGCAGCCCTTGCCCGCTCGGGGCTGATGCGGGCGGAGGCGAGGTCGCGTTCATAGCGTGTAATTGCTTCAACGCAGGCGCGGCGAAGCTGGTCGGGATCCGGCTCGGCATCGCTGAAGCGCAGCAGATGTGCGAGGTTGAGAAGGGGAGCTGCCGATTGCACAAGTGTCGGAACCTCCTCGCCGCCGAAGTGGAAACCGGTCAGCAGCTGTTCGACCGGCATGGCAGTCGCCTTTGCCCTGCTGGGCCCTGCCGGCTCGTCGGTCTCGACGATGTCCTCCAGGATTGCCGCCATGTTGCGGGCGTTCTGGTTGCGCCGGCGACTTTCCTCGGTGATCTCGACCACCGTTGGCAAGTCTTGCCAGGAAGAGGGGTTTTCCGTGCTCATTCGCGTAATGCCCACATTTCCATTTCAAGCCCGGGAAATTCTCCCGCCAGATGCAGGGCAATCGCCCCTGAAGTATCGAGCCGTTTCCAGAGCGGCGACTGCGTGTCGATCTCGAAATAAACGGTGCCGGATCGATAGGGTAGTTGCCGCGGCAGAACCGGCAGGGACCTCACGGGAATACCAGGCAGTGCCACATTAACCAGTTCGGAAATCCGTTCCACCGGACCGACCTTGATCTGTGCCGGCAGGCGGCGGCGAATATCCTCGGCAGCCATATCCGCCCGCACGGCAAGCACGAAGCCGGCGTCGCGCAAAAGCGTGCGGTCGTGGATAGTGCCGACGCGGACGCCATGACGGCGTTCCACCAGTTCGATTGCGACGGCCGCCTGTTCTAGAACCGCAGACAGCGAGGTACGCAGATCATCAAACACAGCGCCGAAGGTGGCTTTCAGATCGTCGTGTCGATAGGGCGGGAAATCTGTCGCCCGCTTTCTATCCGTGGTGAAGGTGGCGAGCTCGCCGGCAAGCTGGATGCAGTCTTCGTAAAAGCGGATGGGATGAAAACGCGTAGCGTTGGCACAGCGATGCGCCAGTAGCGGATCGGCCCGGTTCAGGATCTGCAGCAGGAAATAATCGCCCACTTCCGCCGTTCCACGGATCGTCGGGTCACCGATGCGTTCGGCGATCGCCTGGGCGCGGTGGCGCACAATCCCCAGAAGCTCCGTCAGCAATTCGTTGAGACGGGGCGCAGCCGCGCAGCTGAGGCTTGGCGGGATGAAATCAGGATCAAGAATGACCGCACGGTCGGAGCGGACTTCGATCACCCGCGCCAGCCCGATGAGGTCATAACCTGAAAGATCGTCACCGGTCTTGAGGAACTTCAGGCTCAGGCGGCCGACATCAATCGGGGCCACGAAATCCGTCTCTATATTGGTATCGGAGACTTCATAGGTGGATGCGGTGAAACGCACATTGTTGGTGTCATTGTGGCCGCTGGCGGACATGTCGGCCTTGCCCGGTTGCCGAGCCGGCAGGGCAAGATAAATGATGGCATTCTTGACGCTTTCATCGAGATCGAGCGGTGGCGGCAGGTCGGAATCTTCAGGCGCCTCGAAGGGCGTTCCATCTGGAAGAATGCCGCGCAGGTTCGACAGAGCGAATTGCCCTATCGACAAGGCGCCGCGATCGACCCCGATCTCGGCGACGCCCCACGGATAGGGCGAAAGGTTGCGTGTGGTGTTGCGCACCAGGCGTTCGGTCCAACGGTCGGACTGCTGAAAATGCTGGACGCGAAGAAACATGCCCTCGCTCCAGGCTACACGGTTCTCATGTCTCATCGTGGTCATTTACCCCCTTGGCATCGGCTGTGGCCGCGTCAGTCTGCCGTCCCGGCGCGGCTTCACCACGCGCTGCGCGCTGCAGGAACTGCCTGACCGGCAATGGACGGCCGTTTTCTTCGAATTGCTTTTTGTAGGCGGACCAATAGTCTGTTTTGGTGATTAGCCCCTGCCAGTCCCGGCGGCCGATCTTTGCCCGGAAATCGCTGCCGGCGTCGACAGACGCCTCGATAAGCCTCGGCTCGAGCCTTTGCGTGCAAACATGGATCAGGGTTTCAAGCGCGTAGGCAAGCTGCCGCTGCTGGCGGATGAGCCTTTCCATCCGCTCGCTCAAGGAGGCTGACGAACCTTGGCCAGCGCGCTCGCTCTCGAGTTCGAGAACGGCCAGACAATCGGCGCTTTCCTGCTCCAGCGTAGTCAGAAGATCGCCAATCTCCTGCGCGGTAGAAACGCCTGCAGCCGGTGCGTTCTCCGCTCGTAAGTCTTCTTCCGTCTCCGGGAAAACACTGTCGAAATCTTCGCCACCGGCGGCCGAAACCGGACGAGAGATCATTACGGGCGTGTTTAGCGCGTCGGTATGTTCGTGCTCGCTGCTTGCAACCGGCTCCTCATCCCAGTTATCAGGAAGAATGGCACTTATTCCATACGCCGCGGGCGGTTCGCTCCAGCCGATCTCGACATTTCGCGAAATGGATTTCGCCTTCCGTTTGGCGCCCTCGCGCCATGTTTCGGACCAGTCGTCGACAGAGGCAGTGTTGCCCATCATGCCGCCGGCCGAACGGCCGTTCGGGGCGATGTCCGCAAGGATCGCCGAAATGGTCAGCGGCTCGTCGCTCATTCGCAGGGATGCGTCGGGGTCGGAAAAATCCAGTTCGGCATCGCCGCTGATGGCGACCTGAAAAACCTGCCCGCCAATGTTGATTTGCGAACCGTCGCGGAGACGTGCGCTTTCGCCTTCGAGCAGCAGGCGGCCATCGACCAGCGTGCCATTCGCGCTCTGGTCCATTATCGTGAAGCCTTCGCCATCGCGGTTGAGTGTACAGTGCAGCTTGGAAACGCGCCGCTCATTGTCGTCGATCTGCCAGTCGCATTCCCGCGAACGGCCAATGACGCGGCGGCCGCGCTCGAAGGTCCACTGACTGGCTCTTGCTGCTCCGATATTGCGTGTGTCCTTGAGTGCAAGCTTCATATCCATGCCCCCTCACGCGGAAATCGCCGAGCCTTCCCGCTCGGTCACCACAGCGTCAGCGCTGTCTTGTTGGGCGGGTGCCACGCGAGCCCAGCTGTTCCAGCCGAGACGGGCGGGAGCATCGGACTGGCCGAGGCGGCAAAAGGGAATGTCCTCCTTTTTCAGGATCACCTGCACATCGAAGTGCAATGCGCTTCCGACGAACAGGCGTGTCAGAGAAAATATTTCCGCAAGCCGTTTCGAACCGGGCGTGAGGGCAAGGTAATCCGCATATGCGACAGGGCCGATCACGACCCGGAAGCCGCCGCTCATATCTTCGACAGCGCTTCCCGCTGTCGAGTTCTGTCCTAGCCTCAGTCCTGATGCCTGCCCCAGCTGGCTTTGTTCGTGAAGCGGTAAAGCCACCCAACGCCGGCGAAACTGTTCGATATGGACCGGAAGTCCCGTGAATTCGCAAAGCATTGATGTCAGGGCCGAAACATTGCGGTTGCGGCCGGCCAGAAGACCGCTGAAACGCAGGAGCGCGTCTTCGCTCACGCCTGCTTTCTCGACCAGACCGGCAGTGCGGAACCCGATGAGGGCGAGCAGTGTTTTGCGGAAACCGTTGTCCCTCTGATCGGCCGACCAGCGCAAACCCCTTGCAAGACGGTATTTTTCCGTCGCGGATACAAACAGCTCGCTGAACCTTGCCGCAAAAAGGTTGAAGAAGCTGGCCAGCGCGCCCGAACGATTGCGTTCTTCCCGTTGCAGCAGTTCGCCGTATGCCGGCGGTAGCGAACCAAGCGGGCCGACGATGGGCGCGAAAGCTGATTTCAGTTCGGCATGACCGCGCTTGCGGCTGAAACCGCTGACTGCAAGCGGTGTCGGCTGTATTCCACCATGGGCGCCGATGACGATCCCGTCATCCGCCGAAACGAACTGGGCGACGCGAAACGCGGTTGCAGGGTCAAAACGGCCGGGATCGTTGCTGAGAAGCGCCGCCTGTCTGTCTTTGATGGTTGGCGTCTGCTGTTCCATACCCGTCTCCTAAAGCAGCGGCCGGTCGGCCGCGCGGGCTGGCCAGCGGGCAATCGGTTTGGAGTGGCCTCGCATCGTCGCCGTCAGTCGCGTGAAACTGTTGATCGAGGTGTAGAGCCCGAAGAAATGGTTGAGGACGCCGGCGAAAACAAATGCGGCAGGTCGCGCGATCAGTGCCGGGTCAAACTCCACCGTGATATCTGTTCCCGGTACCATGGCCGAGCCAATCCGGGCATGAGAATTCTGCGCCTCGACATGGCTGATCGCCTCCACGATCTGTCGGGTTTCCGGGCTGTCCCTGAAGGAATACAGTGACAGAATGTCCTTCAGCGGTGCACCGCCGTTGTCGCTGAGCGAGAGATGGTTGAGGAGAAGATGTGAGATCAGCCGCCACTCGCGTGCCGAACGCTCGTTGACGCGGATCGCCTCCGTCGGAGGCATCAGTGCATGGATGGATTTCACCGCCTCGTTGCCGGTAGAAAGCTGCAGGAATGGGTGCCCGCCGCCAAAGGGAAGCTGGCTTGGCAGTTCGCGGTTGAGGCAAAGTGTATCGATGCTTGCCACCATGTCGAGCGGCCCAAGCGGGCCGCGCTTCTGATCCACGAAGGCGATGTCCGTATCGGAAGAGCCGTCATCATCGAACCGGCGCTGTATCTGCCAATAAACGTTTGCGCCATTATTGCGCTGTGTGCGACCAAAAAACGGAGACGTCTTCTCGGTCTGTCCGGAACGGCTGGTCAGTTGAACGTTTTCAACAGCATAGATCTCGCGCGTCCGCTGCCGCCGTGCATCCGGCAGCAACCTGTATTCCGTCCGCGTACCATCAAGACTGAGCGGTTCGCAACTTTGTTTGAACAGGTTGATCACCGGTGAGGCGTTCAACACAAAATCTCTGACCGACACCATGCGCTCAAGCCGCGTGTCCGCCGCATCCAGATAGATGTATAGCTCGCAGTCGCCGCCGCCCCATTTCTGCAGCCCGTCAATGTCGAGAAATAGAAATTTCTGCGGCAGCGCGAAGAATTCGGTGAGAAGCCGGTATCCATCAAAACTGTTGGCTGGATATGGCAGCATGGCTTGATCGCGAGAGTACCCGGACGGCGTAAGATTTCCGGCGGGCAGGAAAACGGCTTCCTTGTCCTCGGCGTGACGCGCAAGCGCCATGCCGACGCAATGGTTGGTCAAAAGCTCGTAAAGCGCTGTCGCCTGCTGCCACGCGGCGGACAGGAAAATCTGGAGTTTCGTCAGTCCCATTTCCGGGAAAGTACCGCCGCGCGGGGCCGTGCTGCGCAGCGAAAGCCTCAAACAGGCGGCCGTGCCGGCAAAGGACGCCGAAAAAGGGGCGTCGATCGGCTGACCGGTGAGCGTGGCGGCTGCGATCTCCAGTGGAACGATCTCGACGTCCTGCGTGGTGCGGAAACGGCAGCTTTCGCCGCCAACCGGTTCGGCGAGAATTTCGCTGTGGCGGGGAAGCGTCTGCACGGTTGCCAGCGCCGGGCTCGGAGCGAATTGCACGACGCTCATCGAAGGGATCGGGGCAAGATAATGCGGATAGAGCGTTTCCAGCAGACTGTCCGACAGTTCGGGGAATTCGTCATCCAGCTTCTGGCGCACCCGGGCGGCGGAATAGGCGAAACTCTGGATCAGACGCTCGACATGCGGATCGTCGGCAACGTCGCCCGTCATCCGCAGCCTGCCCGCGATCTTCGGAAACGCCGCCGCGAAACGAGATGCGCGCTTTCGCAGCGCAAAAAGCTCGTCATTGTACTTTTCGAGGAAGCCTTCAGCCATTCGTCGCCTCCACCAGGAATTGCTGCGTGGAAGGATCGATTCGGGATTCAAAGCTGATCGGCGGCATGCCTTCCTGTAGGCGGAAGCTTGCCTGTATGCGCATGCGAAGCGCCCGGTCACCATCCGTGCGGTTTTTCAGGATCGTCACATGCACGTCGGCAAGGCGTGTTTCGAACAGGGAAATCCGCCGCTCGATGCTGCGAGCGAGTCGCGCCTTGGAGGCATCCGTCACCAGATTGGCTGAAAGAATGCCGTCCACGCCGTAGCTTACGAGGGCATCGGACAGTTCCTTAAACGCAGCCGGCGGGCCGGCCGGGTTGCGGCGAGTATTGAGCAATGCCTCGAGGTCGCGGCGGATCACCTCGCGCATCTCGCGGGCCTGATCCTTCAGGCTGACGAGCATATCCGTTTCCGCATCTGGCGCGTCATCGAGCAGCCGGTCCAGAACCGAGCGCGACAGCGTCCTTTGCCGTGCGCGATATTGCTCCAGCGGATCAACCACGGGCGATCTGCCTTTCTTCGTCGGACAGGGCGGAAAGCGCGCCGATTTCGTGGAACGGCACAACATCGTCGCCAATCAGCAGGCAGCGTTGGCCAAGACCCGTTATCAGTGGTTCACCCTCACTCCAGTGCGTTTCCCGACCGAGGAGGAGACCGACATCGTCGCCCGAACCGTGATAGATCGCCGGAAGCAGCACGGATGCGACTGCCCCGTCGCGTAACGTCAGTTCGGCGCCGCGAAAAGCGAGGTCGCGCGGGCGGCTCATGGGGTCGATGCTGAGGCTCTCGATGCGTCCGTAATCGATCCAGAGATAACGGCCGCCATTGGTCAGGACTTCCAGCGCATGCGGAACCCGATCGTCCAGATCGCGGATGTCGCCGGCGCTCTTGCCGTCGTGGCCGATTGGCACATTGCCGCGTTTTTCGTCGAGTTCATTCAACGCGTCTTTCGCGCCCTCGACATCGCCGCTCCGCGCGGCAATGTTCGCCCGGATGGCCAATTGGTCAAGTTCGGAGGGGCCGCCGGGGAAATCCGGTACGGCGCCGCTTTCAAACCACGCATTGCGTGCGGCCATCGCGCGCAGCTGGTGGCGGAAGAGGGAAAAACCGACGCTGTCCTGCGGTGAGAATGTTGCGGCCAGATTGCATTGCGCATCGGCCTTTTCATAGTCGCCGGCGAGGACCAGCAGATCGATGTAGAAATGGCGGCCATCCTTGTCGGTCGGCCTGGTTTTCACATGGTCCCGCGCGAGCCCGATTGCGTCTTGCAGCTGGTTGTCGTCCAGGAGGCGGGAAATTTCGTCGCGCAGCGTCATGCGGATATCCTTTGCGGCTCGGCCGAAGGCCGGGATGCGGCGGTGGCCGGCATCATGGTTTCGGCAATGAGGTGGAAGCTCGTGGAGACGTCATCGAGCTGGAAATGCGGCTGAAGGCGGACGGTACATGAGAATGTTCCGGGCTTGCCGGGAACCTCGAAGACATTGATCCCTGCAGAGCGCAGCGGATAGCGCGTGCGCAACGCCGCCTCCGCATCGTCGTTGCCGAGCGTATAGGAGGAAAGCCAGCTTTCCAGTTTACGCTCGATGGTCGTGGCATCGCTGAGCTGGCCGATGTCATCGCGCATGATGACCTTGAGGTAATGCGAGAACCGGGAGGCACACAGCACATATTGCAGCATGGCAGCGAGGCGGGCGTTCTGCCTCGCCGCTTCGGTGGAGTAATGGCCGGGTGCATGCAGGGATTGGTTGGCGTTGAAGATCGCCATGCCGGAAAGATAGGTTGTGGAGACGGGTACGATGCCCAGATCGGAAATTTGCTGTTCCTGCCCAGTCGTCAGTTGCACTTCCACGGGCGGCTGGGCGGACAGGCCGTTACTCTCGATGCCGAGATCAAGCGGTGGCAATTGTCGGGCAGAGAGCATGCCGCCATCCACGGCGTCCTGTGTCACACCGCGCAGATCCGCAAACCAGCCGGAATCGACGAAATTGCGCACCACAACCGTTGCGAAGGCAAAGGCGGCGTTGCCCCACAGCAGGGTCTCGCCGCTTTCCGCCACATGCTCGCGGAATGGAAATCCGTCATCCCGCCCGCGCGCATAGGGCCTGTAGGGAGAACGTAGCAAAACGCGCGGTGCGACAAGGCCTACGAAGCGTGAATCGTCGCGTGCGCGAAGCGCATTCCACCGCAGCCGCGATTTCTCCTGTTTCAGCCAGGAAAAGTCATGGACCCGGCTGAGCTCCGAAAAGTCCTGCAGCCCAACGGTGGAGGGCGAAGCCGCCGCTACGAAAGGGCAGAAGGCGGCCGCAGCCACCATGCCGATCTGTGACAGCGTTGTGATGGAATCGGCACCATCAAGATCATCAGGGGAAAAGGCGTAGTCACCGATCAGAAGGCCGACCGGTTCGCCGCCCGGCATGCCAAATTCGCGGTTATAGACGACCTCGAAAAGATGGCTCTGGTCGAAGTCGGTGGCGCGTTCGGTGTTGCGGGCAAGGTCGCGCCAGCTGGCGTTCAGCAGTTTCACCTTCACGTCCGTGCTGCGGCCCGCCTCGCGCACGACCATGGCAAGCCCGCGCCATCTCGCCTCCATCGCCTGAAAATCGGGATGGTGGAGAATAGCGTTCACCTGGCCGGTCAGCGCATCGTCGATGAGGGCGATGAGCTGGTCGGCGAAAATACGGGCGTCCGTGAACGACTGATGCGCCATGAGTGTGCTCCGGATGATGAACGGGGCCGGGGTGGCTGAGCACCCCGCACCAGGCTCAGTTCTTCGACGGAATACGGGCGACCATGCGCAGCGAGGTCGTCAGTTCTTCCATCTGCAACCAGGGCCGCATCCATGCGACCGCATTGTAGGCGCCGGGTTTGCCGGGCACTTCCTGCACGGTCACCTTGGCATCGCGCAGCGGATATTTGGCGCGGCTTTCCTCACCCGCCTCGTCATTGGCGTTGACGTAGTTGGCGATCCAGCGATTGAGCCAGACTTCGCAATCGGACGCTTCCATGAAGGAGCCGATCTTGTCGCGCCCCATGACCTTGAGATAATGCGCGAAACGCGACGTGGCCATGATGTAGGGCAGACGTGCCGAAACGGCGGCGTTGGCCGTTGCTTCCGGCTTGTCGTACAGCTTCGGCTTGTGCGCGGTCTGGGCGCCGAAGAACACCGCATAGTCCGTGTTCTTATAGTGGCACAGCGGCAAAAAGCCGAGTTTGCCGAGTTCGGCGTCGCGGCGGTCGGTAATGCCGACTTCGGTCGGGCATTTCAGATCCAGGTCGCCGTCATCGCTGGAGAAGACATGCATGGGCAGGTTTTCCACCTTGCCGCCGTTTTCAGCCCCTCGGATAGCCGTACACCAGCCGCTTTTTGCGAAGGCATCGGTCAGCTTGGTGCCCATCACGTATGCGGCGTTCATCCAGCAATATTCGTCATGCTCAAGGTCACCATTCACCGCACCCTTGGTTTCGTCATAGGCGAAGTCATCGATCGGGTTGGTTTTCGGGCCGTAGGGCATACGCGCCAGCACACGCGGAAGAGCGAGCGTGACGAAACGGGAATCGTCACTTTCGCGGAAGCTGCGCCACTTGGCATATTCGACCGTGTCGAAAATCTTTTCCAGATCGCGCGGACGGGCGAGATCGCGATAGTCCTCGAAACCGAACATGTGCGGGCTGGCAGCAGAGATGAATGGCGCGAAGGCTGCCGCCGCGATCGATGAGACGCCTTGCAGCAGCTGGACGTCATCGAAGGAATTGTCGAATTCGTAATCGCCGATAATGGCGCCGAGCGGTTCGCCGCCGGGGGTGCCGAATTCGTCTTCATAGATCGCCTTGAAGAGGCGGGACTGATCGAATTCGACGGCTTTTTCGAGATCGCGGGCCAGTTCACGCTTGCCGGCATTCATGACGCGGATCTTGAGGTTGACGCTCGTTTCGGAGTTCTTGACGAGATAGTTCAACCCGCGCCAGGTGCCCTCAAGCTTGGTGAATTCGGGCGCCTGCATGATAGCGGCGAGCTGTTCGGAAATCGTGCGGTCCAGCTCCGCGATCGCGTGGTTAAGGGTGACGGTGAGGTTGCGATCATATTTTACCGTCCCCTTCAGTGCTTGATCGGTCAGCGTACGCAGGAGGTTCTGCGCGCGGTCCGGTTCGGTTTGACGGGTAGCGGCAACCACCTTGGACAGCAGTCCCTGATCTTCGGCGGTCGTTGCCTGTGCTTCATTTTTCAGCAGGCTCTCAGCGCTCATGTTTCAGTCCTTCCACATGCGGCTTTGAAAATGCCGCTTGAACAGTTAGAAGCCCCAAGCGGGGCCGTTCGAGGAGATTTTCCTCCACACAGGCGATTATTCGTTCGCGCCGTTCTTTTCCTTGAGTTCGGAAACCAGCGTTGCGAGGTCGGTCTTGTTTTGCAGAATATCCTCCAGCATCCGCTCCAGATCTTCCGAACGGTCGGCCTTGGAAAGAAGGTCGCGCAGTTCGTTGCGGGCATCCAAAAGCGCCTTGAGCGCCGGAACCTGCTGCACGACAGCGCCGGGTTCGAAATCATCCATACTTTCGAACTTCAGGTTGACCTGCATGTCCGTGCCATCCTTTTGCAGCGTATTGGCAACGGAAATATTGAGGCCGGGCGTCATGCGCCGCATGACTTCGTCGAAATTGTCGCGGTCGATCTGAACGAATTTACGCTCCCCGAACGGCTTGAGCGGCTGGGTGGGATTGCCGGAGAAATCACCGAGCACACCGACCACGAAAGGCAGTTCCTTGACTACCATCGCGCCTTCGGTTTCGACTTCGTATTTGATGTGAACGCGTGGTTTGCGAACACGCTCCAGCTTCTCATGTACACTTGCCATTTCAACCTCCTTGGTGCCCCTTGGCACAGACGACTGTTACGGAGCGGCGTCGCGCTCCGCGCTTTCTATTTTCCGTTGCTCTCTCCGCTTGGCTTGATGCCGGCGGCGGTTAAGACTGCGTTGCGAACCTGGGCTTCCGGCAAAAGCTCGGCCAGCAGTTCCGAAAAATCCATGCGTCCCCTGCGCACCAGTGTCTCTATGGCAAGGGAGATCGGTGAATGCGGCTCGGTACGGCGGAAGTAACGCGCAACCGAGAGAAGAGTTTCAAATGCTTCGTCGCGCGATAATATGCCTTCCGGTGCGGTCACGGCGGGCCGCGCGGCCGCCGGCCCGCTCTCGTCTGAACCGCTGATGCCCACAGGTTCCTGTTCGACGGATGCCGGCTCCTGGTCACGCCCGCCGAGCGAGCGAATTGCAGACGCTGCTTCGACCAGCGTGTTGCGGATATGGGAACTCGGTGGTGCGGATTGCCCGCAGCGCTCGGCAAGGATGGCCATGATGGCATCAAACGAGGAGAGGCACGCAGTCACCTCTGCCAACTGGGATGACATGGCGGCAACGCCAGTTTCAGACGCAAGCCGATATAGCTCTTCGCGACGTTTGCTCTCATTTGGGCGCTGCGCGAGTTGATAGTCCCATAGGCTGTGTTCGCCAAATTTGCCGCCTGGGATCAATGAGGCGAGGCGCAAAGGCTGAACAAGCGTTCCTTCGCTGCCGACACCGTTCAATCCCGCTAAAGGTGCAAATTTTTCTTCGTCATTATCGTCGCTGATTGACCGCAGCGAGTCCCAGTGGTTGTAAAACAGCTCTTTGCCGAGGTCGTAGATTTCGCGCAAACCATGAAAGCCGCGCAGGCGCAGCGATGCTTCCGCAAGCCACGCCAATATTTCAACATCCTTGCTTTCGGAATATATAATCTGCAATCCAAGATTGCTGACATTATCCCAGCTACTGGATATTTTCAGGTTATCCTGCGGAGAAGCGGCGCGCTCTTCTGTACGAGCTTGGTTTCTTTCATCCTTAATTCTATAGTATATTTCACGCGTTCTTGCGTTAACCCGGATATTTTCTCCGCAGTCATTCAGAAATTCTACATCTGTTTTAACGTTCGGCGCGTTCAATGGCAGTCTATCTCCGAGAAATAGTAATGGATTTTTTGTAGTTACTTCCCTTACGTAAGGCTATTCATAAGACAGACTTATTCTAAATGTGTCTAAATTGTGGCGTCTAGTGGATAATCTCATCTGACAAAAAATCAACTTCGGGGTGGACAAGTTGGTTTCATCATCATATTTACTCCACGTCACGTTGTGGAATGAACCCGGGCAGGAGGCTCATTGCATGTCGCATATCGATCTCAACCGCCTTGTTGGAGCGCTTGAGCCAGACCTGCGTGTTACCCTTGAAGCTGCGGCTTCTGTTGCGGTGCGCATGGGGCACAGATACGTGGATATCCCGCATTGGCTGCTTGCGGTTGTGGACTCCGGCATCTATGCGAAAACATTCGAGGAATTAAAAATTCCACTTCCGGTATTGCAGGCTGAAATCAGCCGCAGTCTGGAGGAGTCCATCATCGGCGACGGAGAGGCATTGTCGCTCTCCCAGAACATCCTCACGGCAGCCCGGGAGGCATGGATTCTCGCATCGCTGGAGGCTGGCCGCGACCGTGTTACGCTTTGCGATCTTCTGTTGGCGATGGATGAGGAAACCTCACTTCGCTCTTTCGTCCGCTCGGCATTTCCTTCTCTCAAGGCGATGGATCGCACCGCGCTTGAGCGTCTTCGCAACTCGACTGAAAATGGCGCAGGCGTGGATGTTCCTTCCGCGCTGGCAGGCTCAGGGCAGGCAGGGACAGGACAGTCTGCAGGCCAGAATGATTTCTTGCGCCTTTACACCCAGGACATGACCGCAGATGCCCGCAACGGCAAGGTTGATCCTGTTATCGGCCGCGATGATGAGTTACGCCAGCTCGTTGATATTCTAACGCGCCGCCGACAGAACAATCCCATCCTGGTAGGTGAGGCGGGGGTTGGCAAAACGGCGGTTGCCGAGGCGCTGGCGCTGGAAATCACGTCTGGCAACGTTCCGGAAAAGTTGCGCAATGTCCGCCTGCTGAACCTCGATATTTCGCTACTTCAGGCCGGTGCCGGCGTTAAGGGTGAGTTTGAGCGCCGCCTTCATGGCGTAATCGATGCGGTCAAACGTTCTACCGAACCGGTCATCCTGTTTATCGATGAGGCCCACGGTCTCGTTGGTGCGGGTGGTGCGGCCGGGCAGGGCGATGCGGCCAATATTCTCAAGCCCGCTCTGGCGCGGGGTGAAGTGCGCACCGTCGCGGCGACGACCTGGAGCGAATACAAGAAGTATTTCGAAAAGGATGCGGCGCTGACCCGTCGTTTCCAGCCTGTACATGTGCGCGAGCCGGATGAGACGACCGCCATACGTATGTTGCGCGGTGTCGCTGACAGCTTCGTCAGCCATCACAACGTTGTCGTTCGTGACGAGGCGGTCGTGGCCGCGGTGCAATTATCCGCACGCTACATGCCCGCGCGGCAGTTGCCGGACAAGGCCGTCAGCCTTCTCGATACGGCCGCGGCTGCCGTCTCACTGGCACGGCAGACCGAGCCGGAGCGGCTGCGCGCTATGGAAAGCGAGCGGCGCCTTCTCACCGATGAGTTGAACTGGCTTCTGCGTGAACCGCAGGATGGCGAGATTGACAGCCGTATCCAGTCGATACGGGGCGAAGTCGAAAAGCTTGAGAGTGGGATCGATGACCTGCGCAGCCGTTACGACGCGGAGATGGCTGAGCTAAGCGAAGAGCAGCCGGTTGAAGGCGATGTTTCCAATGTCTCTCCCCTGCGGCCTGCGGTTGAGGCAAAACCGGCAAATGCCGAGAGACTTGTCCCGACGGTCGTTGATCGTGAGGCGATCGCCGCCGTCGTTTCGCGATGGACCGGAATTCCACTTGGCAAACTTCTGGCGGACCAGATCGAAAGTGCCCGGACACTCGATGCGCGTATGCGGCAGCGGGTGGTGGGGCAGGATGCTGCAATTGCACGGATTGCCGATGCCATGCGCACTGCGCGGGCCGGATTATCCGATCCGCGCCGCCCGCCGGCCGTTTTTTTCCTTGTTGGCATGTCCGGAACAGGAAAGACCGAAACCGCGCTGTCGCTCGCCGATATGCTCTACGGCGGCAACAGCCATCTGACGACGATCAACATGTCGGAGTTCAAGGAAGAGCATAAGGTTTCGCTGCTTCTCGGTTCGCCGCCCGGCTATGTCGGTTTCGGCGAAGGCGGCGTGTTGACTGAAGCGGTGCGCCGTCGGCCGTTCGGCGTTCTGCTCTTGGATGAGATCGACAAGGCTCACCCCGGCGTCCAGGACATTTTCTATCAGGTGTTTGACAAGGGCGTGTTGCGTGATGGCGAAGGCCGCGACGTGGATTTCAAGAACACCACTATCTTCATGACGGCCAATACAGGCTCGGAGTTGCTCTCGGCGCTGTCGGCCGATCCCGACACGATGCCGGAAGGCGAAGCGCTGGAAGCGCTTCTGATGCCGGAGCTTACCAAACAGTTCAAGCCCGCGTTCCTCGGGCGCACGATCATTCTTCCCTTCATGCCGCTTGGTACGGAGGCGCTTGCAAGGATCGTGGATATGCAGATTGGCAAGATCAGGGAACGTGTGTTCGCAACATATGGCACCGGCCTGACCCTGTCCAATGTGGCGCGAGATGCCCTGGTGGCGCGCGCCGGTGCAAGTGAGATTGGCGCACGCGCCATTGAAATCATGATCGGCAAGGACCTCCTGCCGCCTCTTTCCAGCTTTTTCCTCGAAAAGGTAATCGCGGGAGAGCGTGTCGGGAACATTGTTGTCGATTTTGGTGAAAACGGGTTCGGCATTCGTGCCGAAGAGGCTGGGGAAGCAGATGAATTCGCCGTAACCGAAGAGGTTGGGGTGGATAAAGTTGCCGCGTCGGATGGGGCTACCCGACGCATGCGGCATTAAACGAAGGGTAACTCGGCCTCGGAGCAAGAGGTCATTTTAGCTACAGGAGCTTACAGCATGCCAATTTATCTGCAGATTGACGGTATCCAGGGCGACGCCACCCATGAAGAACATCGCAAGTGGATGGATATTGAAGCCATTCACTGGAACGTGGCCCGCAACATGAACACCTCTGCTGGTTCTGCTGCAAACCGCGAGGCATCCGAACCGACCATTTCGGAAGTCATTCTGACCAAGGTTAGCGATTCTTCTTCCACCAAGCTTTTCCAGGAAGCCTGCGCCGGCCGGACCGGCAAGCTCGCAACCATTCATCTGGTGACCACGGGTAATCCCGGCAACACCTATATCGAGTATCTGCTGACAAACACGCTTATCGCCAGCTACTCGGTGGATTCCAGCGGTGACCGTCCGGTGGAAACCGTCAAGCTCAACTTCACGAAGATGGAAGTGAAGTACACGCCGTTCGACGACAACAACTCGCCGCAGTCTCCGATGATCGCCTCCTACGATCTGGCGACGACGAAGGCTGCCTGATCGTGACGCGACCCGGTGCCGGCGTTGCCGGCACCGGAACGTTTTCAATGCAGTTTTGCAGCTCACGTCGTGATGTTTCACGTCGAGTTTGGTCTAGGTGGTTTTTTGATGCGCTCCCTATATGCGTTTTTTGTTTCCGTGCCGGTTGTTCTGGCATCTTCCGGTCTTTCGCCGGTCGGTGCGGCGGAGCGGACATGGATATTCTCTGGT
Source organism: Agrobacterium sp. A3-95 (assembly GCF_053521785.1). Lineage (NCBI taxonomy): Bacteria > Pseudomonadati > Pseudomonadota > Alphaproteobacteria > Hyphomicrobiales > Rhizobiaceae > Agrobacterium > Agrobacterium sp. A3-95. The sequence goes on from NZ_JBNWDR010000013.1 coordinate 61,873, forward strand.
GCCGAACTCAAGCAGGCCATCGAGGGTAAGCTTGCCCCGGAGGTGTCCGATCCGGAAATGCGGCGGCTGGTTTCCGTTGCAAAATCAAGCGCCTATATCGCTGGCGTGGCCGATCTGACGAGCGGATCGGACTGGTGTGGTGCAGGCGCCGTGGCGCCCCATGAACTCAACGACCGGATCTACACCTATCTCGGCGATCTTCCTGCGGAAAAACTGGATGAACAGGCAGCCACTCTCGTGCGGGAGGCGCTCAAGGTCTCCTTTCCCTGTGAGCAGAAAAGTAACTAGTGGGACGAACCATGCGCGTTAACTTTGACACTCTTTATAAGAATTATCCGAGCAGCGACCCGTCGCACCCGAACTATGTCAGCCAGCGTGATCTTTTCACGGAAATAGGCTGGGATGATTTTATCGGTAACCCGAACTACCACAATACCTGTGCCATCCGCGTCAGCATCGCTTTCGTGAAATCGGGGATCAACATCGTGCCAGCCTCGCATCGCATCCAGAAAGGTCCATATGCGGGCAAGGGCATTGAGGTGAACATGCGCCGCCTCGCAAATCTGGTGAAACGGACGAGCTATCTAGGCGAGCCCGAACCGTTTACCCCCGCGACAGCGCGTAATGGCATCGGTGCCCGCAACGGTGTTGTGGCGTTCAACAATATCCCTGGTTACACCGGAGGCGGCCATATCGATCTCGTGCGGGGTGGCTCAGAGGCCACCCAATGCGCGTCGGCCTGCTACTACAATTCGGAAACGATCTGGTTCTGGCCACTCCAGTCCAGCCGCGGGTCCTGATTAGGAGTGTTCCATGGACGACCAGTCGTCACTTTCTGATTTCGTTCAGGCAAGCCGCGTCCTCAAGGTCAAGTCGCCCCTTGGCGAGGATCAGCTTCTGCCGGAGCGTTTGACAGTCGAGGAAGGCGTGTCGCAGCTCTTTGACATTCACCTGACGGTGCGTGCCAAAAAGGAAGCGGTAAAGCCCGAGGAATTGATCGGGCGGCTGGTCGATGTTTCGGTCGAAATCAGCCAGGGCGAGGGTGAGGGCGGCGGCGTCCGCCGTCCGTTTAACGGCCTGGTAACGGAGCTGCACGAAGGCCCACCAATCACGCGTGGTTTGCGCTCTTACGCCATGACTATCCGGCCGCAGATGTGGTTGCTGTCACGGCGTTCCGACTGCCGTATCTGGATGGACAAGACGGCAGTGGATATAGTCGAGACGCTGTTTTCAGAACACGGCATTCCTGCACCCGATACGTCAGGCATCATTTCGCCGCCGCCTGCACAGCACTACAGCGTACAGTTTAACGAGACCGATCTGGATTATCTCACCCGCCGTTTCGAAGAGGATGGCCTGTTCTACTGGTTCAGCCACGAGGACGGTTCCCATAAGCTGCATGTTGCCGATAGCGCCAGCGGCTGGCTCGGGCCGTCTCCGGCTGCCCAGGGGGAGGGAACGGTGCGGCTGGCGCAGGGCTCGTCGGACCGCAACCACATCAATGACTGGGCGCGGCGGTTCTCCTATGTCTCCGGCCAGCGGGCGGGCGCGGACTGGAATTTCGAGACGCCGGGCATTGTGCCTGGCACGATGACGCCGTCTCTGGTGCAAATGCCGGACGCGACGAAGCGCGAGCTCTACGAATATCCGGCCCGCATCAAGACGGTGGAAGAAGCGGAACGGGCGCAGAAACTGCGCACCCAGGCGATCGAGGCCGATCACGACCGGGTATTCGGATCGTCCACCTCACGCATTCTCGAACCCGGCCGTCGCTTTACGCCTTACGAGGTCGCCCATCCCGAACATGCCTATGAAGAGCATGTGATCATCAGGGCAAGCCACAGCATCGTTGATCTCTCCTATGAGACAAACAGCAACGAACCGGAATATCGCAATCACTTCGAGGCAATTCCGGCCCGCGTGCCGCTGACGCCCCATCGGTCAACAAAACGCCCGCGCATCGAAGGCACCCAGGTGGCGATCGTCGCTGGCCCGGAGGGTGAGGAAATCCACCCGGATCAGTATGGCCGCATCAAGCTGTGGTTCCCTTGGGATCGCAAGGCAAAGAAGGATGGTACGGATACGTGCTGGGTGCGGGTTGCGCAGAACTGGGCGGGCTCCACTTGGGGCGGCCAGATCATCCCGCGCATCGGCATGGAAGTGATGGTTGCTTTTGTGGATGGCGATCCGGACCGGCCCCTGGTCACCGGCGTGGTGCCGAATGCGCGTCAGACAGTGCCTTATGAGCTGCCTGCCAACAAAACCAAGAGCACGTTCCGGACTAACACGCACAAAGGTTCGGGCTTCAACGAACTGACTTTCGAAGACGAGAATGGCCGCGAGGAAATTTACATTCACGCCCAGAAAGACCGCAATGAAAAAATCCGAAACAATCACAGCGAACGGATTGATAATAACTGGGTCCAGTCGGTTGGCCACAATAAATCGATAGAGGTGCGCAACAACCACCACGAGGTTGTTGGTGGCAATATGATGGTTACAGTTGGGCCGAGCGGGATAGGAAGGGTCGTGAATTCGGTGCTGAATTCGCTTGTGAGCGGGATTGGCGACGTTGCAAAGAACCTCGGTTTTCCAGGGCTTCTCAATCCTGGCGAGGGCAATATGTCCGTCATCGTCGAGAAGAACAATACTGAGAGCGTGGGTGTGTTCAAAGCCGTCAACGTGGGGGCCGGAATGGCTACCAATGTCGGTATGTCCTACAGCGTCAACGCAGGAACGCGTGTCAATCTCATGAGCAACGACACAATGTCGCTGTCTGCGCAAAACAGCGCGACCGTACATAGCGGGGGCGAATTGCACCTGACTTGCGGAAAGGCCAATGTTTTGATGCATGAGGATGGAACTGTCACGCTGAGCGGTACGAAGCTCTTTCTCGACTTTGAAGAGATCGAGATCAATGGCGAACAGCGTGTTGTCGTCAATGGCGGAAGGATAGATTTGAATTGAGAAGCAATATGACGAGAATCCTGGCCCCGGCATGTGTGATCCTTATGGCCTCCAGCTCTTTTTCCTTCGCAATTGAATGCGAAACCGATCCGGCCAAATTCGCCTTCACATCGGATACGCCATCCACCTTCAACATCGGAGAGAAGCAGGATGTTGACCGAGCCTATGCAGGGCTTGCGGCCGTTCTTGGGCCGTTAGACAGCTATACGAAAACGCGCATTTTCTATTCTAAAGGTTATGAGGACATCAGGGACTACGACTGTAGGGAAGAAAAGTGCCGAGCGATGGAGGTTCTCGAGGGGCTCCAGCAATGTGGCGCGGGCGGCATGGCCAAGAAGGACGCGTGTTATCCACTGGCGGTCGTTTACAAACAGAAGCTCTATTGCCTTCTTTATCCGGGACAGCAGAACTTCGATCCGTCGAAACCATTCGTACCCTATGTGCCATTCAAATACGGTCAGGCGGAGCAATGAGCGACAGCGCATTTCCCTATGGCAACGACCTGAAAACTCCCGACTCCTGGGCTGGATTGGCACATACCAAATCCCAGTCATGGCTGATTGGTTATGACAGTGGCGCATCTCTGATTCTTGGTGCGCACACCTTTCTGTTGTTCGGCCGGGAGAACTTGTGCGCCTGTGTCGCCTCGTTCTACGGGGCCGGCCTGTCAGCAGGTTACGGCATGTCCAATGCCGCCAAGCGCGTTGAACGCGGCGGCGGGCAGTCGATGAGGATCGGTCAGGGCGGCGGGGCTTCCGAACAACTCAAGACGATAGAGGATATGAAAACCGCAAAGGACATATCGGACATCCCGACAGCGGGAGACCAGTATGATTCCGCTGAAAAAATTTACCGTTTTCTTGCTGCGCAACAGAACGGAATGAGCGCTCTCAAACCGTTTTGTATCAACGATCTGGATTACACCATGGGGTGGGTCTCAGGGGCTTCTGTTGATGCGGCAATAGGGGTCGGGACATATTATCTTGCCGACGCCCGCAATCTTTTCAAAGGGGCGACGGCCCTCAATGTCAAGACCGAAGCCACCCTGGTTGGCGCGTCCCTGGGTTCCATGATGGGCTTTTGGCGAGTTAAAAAATGGTACTCGCTCTGGAACGAGTTGTCCCGGTCAAAACGCGAGGAATACCCATTCCAAGCCTACAACGTTCATCCATATTTCCGTGAATGGAAGTCGGAAGAATATACCTATCAAAAGCAGCTTGATCGTATCGCGGAACAGGACCGTATCATCAACTCGATCACTAGGGACATGCAGGTCAATCCCTCTAAATACGGTTTCCCTGATTCCGGCTATGCACTGCAGAGGTCGGTAGAAATGACCGAGAAATTCTATTCGGGTGCGCGTTCCCCTGACAGTAACCCGTTCATGCCTTGGGTGCCTATGGACAAGCAACATATATTCTATGAGGGGAGGTGAGGCCGGATGTTATCAAAGCCAGTGAAATTTGACGACGGATCTACGCCGGCGGGAATTTGGCTAGAGCTCCATTCCACCGAGCGTCAGTGGAAAAATACCTATGTACGCATGCTCAATGCGGGTGGCTCAAGCCGTGACATCGCGCTGAAAGCTATAAGAACCCAACATGAGCTGTTGGCAAATCTATCACAATTCTCGGCCGACAGATGGAGAATGCTGTGCGATGGCCAAGGCTGGACACCGCTGGGCTGCTCCGCTCTGTCCTGGTGTCAGGGGGATGTGACCTTTTCCGAGGTCGCAGGACGCGGCAAAAGTTTGCATTGGAAGATCGACCCTGAAATCGGCAGCGATTTTGCTGCGCTTATGCTCAATCCCGCTATTGTTCCTGTAGATCTGAGTGCGCTTCTGCGCACCGAGGATGACGATTTTGCTGTTGCTCTTGCCTTGGCCTCGAAGCCCGAATGGCTCCCTGGATCGTTTGTCCCGCCGCAGGGAGCACGGCTTGGGTTACTGACACGCGCCATGCTTCAGGCGCGCTGAAAAGGGGATATAGCCGATGCCCAAAGCTCATCGCCGTGCCGATATAGGTTCATCCCATTCCTGCCATTTTCCACCCACACCGGCGACCGGGGGTAGTAATAATGTCTATGTGAATGGTCGGCCGCTGATGCGCGTCGGGGATGCCTATTTGCCGCATGGCTGCCCGTCCTGCCCGAAGCCCTTACATCCGCGGGCTCTGGCGGCTGGAGCATCCACCGTCTTCATCAACGGCAAGCGGGCCGGTCGAGTAGGCGATGCGATTGACTGTGGCGGCAATGCGCAAACCGGTTCGACCGACGTCTACATCGGCGACCGTGAGCCAAAGGGCGGCAGTGATGCAACCTCGTGCCAGGCAAGCATGGCCGCGCGGTCCGTTCCAACGGTTCGAGGATAAGATGCAGAGCCAGCTTAACGGCGGAGCGGAGGTGCCAGCGGTCGGTCAGGTTTATCTGAAACGCCTCTCCCGGATTGCGGACAGTTGCGACAGGCGAATCTATGCGGTGCTGGACGGAGCTCTCTTCGGTAACCTAACAGCGGATCTTTCGGCGGCTGGTTTGTGCCACAGGCCGCTCTATCGGTCGGCGGGTTCCAATTCGGCAATTGTGCTCGGCGGGCCGTGGCTCGTTTCACTTAGTCTTTCGCCGCCGGCCTCAAGTGCGCCGGATAGCTTGGTCGAGACGGCGGAGCCAAGCGACGAGGAACTGCAGGCGCAGGCAGCGAAACTGTCGAATGACATGGCGAAAGCAGTCGCCAATGGTGATGAAAGTGGCGGCGGCTTGATGCCAGCCGACGAGATCGATTTGCCTGGGCGGGTAAAGAGCAGAATAGAGGCCCTGCTCAAGCTTATCGCAGACAGGCCGGCTGTGGTATTCTGGGTCGGTGATCGCGGCCTTTCTGAGGAAACAATCTACAGGCATCTTCGTGGTATTAACCGTATCTTTCTGCCGCTTGAGCGAGACGCGCTCGCAGGATTGAGCGGTTCGGTTTCTGGAGAAGCCGGTGATATCTCCTTGGCGGCCGGCGATGCGCAAGAAGGGGCATCGTTTGCCCTTGATCTTGAAGAGGCGCGGGGTCGTAGCGAAATTGTTGTTTTCCGCCATGCCGACCCGAATGTCATGATGCAGGTGTTGCCGGCGCTTTCGCCGGAACAGGTGGTGCGCCTTATGGGCCCGGCCGAAGAAATCTACTTCGCTCCGGCCGAGGCATGGGGTGGGAACATCAAGCGCGCTCATCGACCGGTTGATGTCGTCGCGCAGGGCGGCATGTTGCGCCTGACTGCTGAGAATATCGAGGTCATCAGTGCATCGCGAATGCTCGCCGCGCGTCGCCGCCGAGTGACGGCCTTTCAAAGGTCCGCGCCGCACTTGCTACAAGGCATGGACGAGCGCGAAGCGCTCATGTTCATGGAACGATATGAAACACAGGCACGAATTTACGGATTGAAAACCGAGCGCGGATTCTTTCAGTGGACCTACCTTATGAGCGCAAGCAACGGGCGCTTCATCGAAGCACCTGATATTCGCCAGAACCTCAGAGGCCGCAACCCTGACGCTCGACTGGATGAAATGATGCGGCTGATGGCGAATGCGGCGAAAGAACGGGGGGATGCATGACTGCCGTGGCTGCTGCTGGCGGGGAGGTTCTGCTTGGCCGTGCGGCTGCGGGCGTGGCAACGAGGCTCGGTGCCCGCGCCGCGCTCGGTTTTCTTGGGCCAGTTGGTGCAGCAATCGGCCTCGCCATGCTGGCCTATGAAGGTTACGAACTCTACAAGATGTACAATGAGAGCCATTCCGAACCCGCCGATGGCGAGGCGGGAAGCTGCACTGGGAACTGCGATTCGGCAAAGGCGGAAGAACAGAAGAAGCGGCAAGAGGAACTGGAGGATGAAGCGGGCGTCAGTCAACAGACAAAGGGCAAGACAAAACACGGCGAAAAGGATGGCGGTATGGCGGAAGCCGAACGCGACTTCGATTCCTTGAAACCGGGCAAGGAGAAAGGTATCGAAACACAATACGGGCCGGGCCGCACGGGGGAACTGGAAGACGGCAGCAAGGTTACCGTCCGTCCGGGAAGCTCTGACGGTCGTCCGACGTTGCAAATACGTAGGCCAAACGGTCGTCAGACCGAGATACGCTATAATGACGGACCTGGGGTTTAATTATGGACTTCATTGGAAAAGATTGCACGCTGGATCATCAGGCCATTCGAAACAGAAATTTCGCGGCGAGGATTTACCCCGAATTTCCAAGCGAGGAGGAAATCGCTCTCGTCGCCGCGCGTATCGGTAGTAACGAGATTGATTTCGCTGCTTACGAGTTCGGTCAGCCTCCGCGCCATTTTGCACCGCAACCGGTCGGGTTGGTGCTTGATGCACTGTTTGAAAATTCGCCTTATGGCCTTCTGATCCATTTTTCAGGTCATGATCTCTGGATCTGGGCGCCGGAGGATCACGAATACCTCGTTGTCTTTGGTGATACCAATCTGGTCAAGGCGATAGAACGAAGTGACATATTCTCATTCAGCTTTGCTGATTATCTGGGCAGTGGTGTTTTGTCGCAAGCGACGGTCACACATCTTCGCGGCGTAGCATCGAACTATACGATCGGGTAATGGCGGACGACCCCACTGAGGACTGATCACGGGTGTGCGGGAAGGGTCTGGGAATGTATTCGCTGGCCGGCACCTAGGTCGTCTACACGAAGAGCGGAACGAATGCGATCGCGAAGGTCAACGATTTGGACCTCGAGTTCAGCGTTTAAGCGCATCTTGCGGATTTGCGCAGCCAGAAGAGGCATTTGTATCCGCTTAACGTCGAGGTGGCTTTGAACAGCCCGCATGTCCACACTCAATCGCAGCGCTATACGCAGGCACGTCAAATTTAAACCTCGGCCTAAACCGAATGACTAAGATCGCCATTGCCTCCGACCGCTTGCCGAACAAAATCGCATTGTCTTGGCACCGGTGAGGTGCTGCAGGGGGCTTGCCGAAACCAGTCTGGTCGACGAGCAATGCCAAGGGCAACCTAAGCCTGGCGTTTCAGTTAAAGCAAAGAGACTACCATCATAGCCCAAACAAAGACGAGCATCGCGATGCAGGCTGGGCGGAAGAGATAAAATCGCTGCCAGTTCGTGAGGCGGAGGTCGTTGTAGTGCATGGATCTGTCAAGTTTGACGTGATCCATGTTGCTGTCGACAGAAAAATCACCACCATTCTTCTTGTAGAAATTATACTCCCGAACCTGCGCGATAATCTGTTGCACAGCCAGAAGGCCAACCGCGATAAGAGCCGCAGAAAAAATGACGATCTCAAGTATCAGCAAGCGTTTCTCCTGTGCGATCGGTTGAAACGGCGACGTATCCGGGTGTGAATCAAAACGTGGGAGACGAAGTGTCAAGTCGCGTTGATGGACGCAATTGTTGTTTAAAACTACGCAATTTCGATTTTTTCGTCCAGTATCTGACAATGATGTGGCGCGGTATTTCGGAGAGATGAGAGATGGAATTTCGCAAGCTCGATGCGGACACAGGGATAAACTGTCATGTGACGTCCTACATGACGGCATCAGATAGTGCCGGAAGAAAGTTGCTCAGGTGGCTGTAGAGAAAGGCAAGCAGACTGTAGATCCTTCTCGGAAGGCACTTGCACCGAGGCTGTATGCGATCCTGGCCCGGTCAGCGAGAACAGGAGTGATATTTCGGCGCGGCCCGAGCCGGCTGGTGCAGCTCATTCGCTGGGACTTGCGCACCGACACTTTTGAACATGGTCAATGGTTGAAGGGACGGGTCTACGAGAGACGCTGCGATCTTTCTCCGTCCGGAGAACTTCTGGTCTACTTCGCGGCCACAAATCGCCCGCCCTACGCGAGCTGGACGGCCATATCGAAGCCGCCATTCTTCACCGCACTGACGCTTTGGCCAAAAGGAGACGCGTGGGGAGGAGGCGGTGTTTTCGAGGACGAGAACAAATTGCTTCTCAACCATCCGTTTGACGATAACCGCGTCTCGCTCGCTCCAGGTTTTCGATTGAAGCGAGGCATGCAAGTGGACCCGTGCGGTATATTGTCGGGACGTGGAGAGGACGAGCCCATCAGCGGCTACATACTTGCGCGTGACGGTTGGCGTGTGATCGACGCCGGTGAGGGGCAAACCAATGGCCTGAACGCCTCGACCTTTTACAGCTTCAATAAGCCGCGTGTCCTGCAAAAACCGGGTGCAAACGGCCGGCGCCTTCAGATGGTTCTTCATTCGATCGGTCGCAGTCAAAAGGCGTGGTACGGACTGGACTACCGCGTGTATGACCGGGACGGAACATTGCTTGTCGACCTTCCGGAAACGGATTGGGCAGACTGGGATGGCGGCGATCTGGTGTTTGCACGCGGCGGGTGCCTCTATAGGCTGGCAAAAAGCGACTTCCGATCCGGTGATGTCATGCCTATTGAGTTTTCCTCGCGCCTGCATGACTTCAACGGCGCAGGTTTCACCGCCCTGGCACCTCCGCACGCCGCTCGTCACTACTGACGCACCCAGCCTCGCCGGGAGCTTTGATCTCAGGCATTACTCATCCACTTGTATCTTCGGGTCGTAACCGCCTTACGATGCCACCGGAAACGTGGAGCTGTGTGTCACCCACCCGGATCGAGTAGAGGCCGGCCAGCTCGACTTCGCCCGGTTCAATATCCTCAATGAGCAGCAGTCCTGTATCGGTCATCGCATAAACATGCCGTGCGTCAACTGCGAATACACGGTTGAGGAAATGCAGAATGGCTGGATCGATTCCAGGAATCTTTTTGCGATAACTGCCTCCGAACAGCATCTCGCCGTTCGCATCAATCAGAAGCTGATCGTTGACACCACGCGCTGTGGCGGGATTGACCTTGCCGGGCCGGTTGATGGGCTTCCCGCGATAAAGCAGGGTATCGCCCATCCGTGCAAAGGAATAGCCGAGCGATTCCACCGCTGCGGGATTGTCGATGCCGCGCTTGCGCACACCTTCCACGATCAGCCCTTTTGCGTCACGAGCATAGGCGCCGCCCAAAACCTCGAAGCTCGCCATGTCGATTTTGACGACAGCAAGCTCTGGTAAAGGTGCTGTACTGTCGATGTAATAGGCCTGCTGCTTGTCTTTGAACCATGGGCCGTCGAGCTTTCCGAAGCTCGCGGGATCGGCTTTCTTAATGGGCTCCATCCCGTAATGTTCGAGGCCGGGCAAGAAGTAGCGCAGGCCGTGCCGATCCTCTCCGAACACATCAACGATGTGTCGGAAGCTGTCGTGGTCGAAATGATCGAGTGAGACCCATTCGGCTTCCTGCGGACGCTGTGGCCTAACCAGAATCCTGCGTCCATCGCTGTAATAGAGACCGCCGATCGGTACTGGCTCATTCCCCACAGACGCGCTTACCGCACGGCGTGCCTTTTCCCGGTGCCACCAACTGTCGGCAATCTCGGGATGGTTCTCGAAATAGCCGCTCCAAGACTCAAATTCTGCCGAAACTGATTGAGGTTGCCCTGCATAGTACGGCCGCTCGCTGTCATAAGCGCGATACTGACCAGCTTCTGATGCGCAGACAAAACTCTCTCGGTCCGCGTCGGGAATCAGGCTCTTCTCCCAATAGACATGCTTCCTGTCAGCGAAATATCTGCCTTCGTCGCCGATGGAATGGAAACTGGCCGGATCCGCGCCTTCAATCGCGACCCCGTAAGCATAGACTTTGCGACTGTCCTTTGCGTAGTGACTCTCTTCGATACGGATGCCCGGTTTCTGGCCGCTGCCGTAATAATAGCTGACGATCCCGAATGTACCCGGCTCCTCGGTGGGAAGGCGCAAGTTGGTAATGTAATAACCGGCGGCCTTGTCGACACCATAACGTTGGTTCAGAACGGTGAAGCTGTCCGGATCGGCGCCGCGCGCTGAGAACCAGAAAAGCTTCGTTGGTGTCTCGCCCTGGCCGTAGACATGTCTATCGTCGCAAAACCAGCGGTCACCAAGCTGTCGAAAGGTGAAGGGGTCGACCCCGGACAACGGGACGCCCTTGCGGTCGCGGATTGGTGCGCCGTCCACATAGACCTGATGGCCATTGTGGATATAGCGGATGGTCGGGAATCGTCTTTCTCCGATGTAATGCGCGACCCAGTCGACATTGGCGAAGGGGCCGATACGAGGATTAGCTTCGACTGCCCGCCGCAATGCCGCAAGCTCTGTGCGCATGCTGAAGGGTTCTGTTACCGGTAGGCCGATGCCGTCATTCCCCGTCAGACGCTGGAAAAGCGCCCGATCCTGTTCGGGTTCGGGAAGTCCGTCCCGCCTGAACGCGGCCGTAACCCAACTTGTATTGGCGTAATGAAGTTGGCTGTAGCGCTCTCGGAACCGTTGCCAGCGCGCGGGATCTATGTTGAGACGCTCGAATATCTGTGACGCAGCATATCCGGCCTCGGCAAAAAGAGTGGCCGCATACCAATGGGCATAGGGTAGTGGGAAAAGTTCAATCAGCTTAGTTCCGCCCAAGTCCGCTCCGATCTGTGGTGTCAATGCCAGCCGTGGTTCCAAGCCAGTTTACCTGTCTATCTTCCGCCATTTTTTGCGGCTCAAAACACCAGAAGGAAACAGGCTTTTTTTACTTTAAGAAAATACCCTAGTTTGATGTTTTTATTCATTTTGTTCGCTTTGGTTTTTTATCTGCCCCGTACCTTATTGCTGCGTTGTTACCATGGCTTGTCGCACGATATCGTAGACAGTAAGAGCTGGAAGACGGGAAAAGAAGTTGCTGTTATCGGCGGCGGAGGGCCACGCTGACCAAAGGGTGAGTACATGCAGGCGCCCATTCCGCCATATGACTGTCGCATCTATATCGCCGCTGTCCTGACCTTTTTTGTCTGTTACTGAAAACCGGAAGGTGCGTGCGGGGATTCCCTGTTTTGCAAGCAGACTGTCTTCCTCACTCGATATCAGTGCGGGTGGCCGGGCATCAGGTGTCTGCCTGACAAAGTAATCCCTCACGATCGTGGCTCCGGCCATTTCCAGGTCCGGTTTTTCCTTCATGTCCTGAACGAGCAGCCATATCAGGCCAACATCTCTTCCGCCCTTGCGCCGGATCATGTGCAACTCGGCCGGCAAAGCGCCATGAAAATCGTTGATCGGTATTTCCCACTGGTCCGGGATGCGGAGTGCGATCCGCTCGTTGCCTATCCGAACAGGAACCGATTGCAGATCCTCCCCAAAGCTTGATTCTTCTCCATTTTCCCATGAGAGGCTGTCAATGAACGCAACGGCATACTTGTCAGCCCGAACTACCAGATCATAAGCCGCGTCAGCATTCGCCGCGTTGCTGACATCTGCAACGAAATTTATGCCCAGCGCCTGCTTCCCGCGAGAGAAGCAATAGCTGATAAGGGCGCTATGTGGTTCGCCGCTCTGATCCTTGGTGCCCAGAAGCATAGCTTCTGTCAGGTCCGATGCAACTTTTGAGACGCGCGTTGTGTATCCAGCAGTGTCTGCCTGGTAAGTGCAGATCCGGAACGCTGCCGATGGCGCCTGCAGATTGTACCCGATAAAGGTCGTCTCGATTTTCGGACTGGACGAATCTGAAGTTATTTTTCCGATGACTTTCACATTACCGATTGTGCCAGGCTCCGTCGGACTCATTGGTACGGTTTCGGCCGTAGCATTTGGGGAAAGCGTCCCTTCAAGATTGAGGGCTGGCGCTGAGAAATCGAATTTTCTCATCACCGGTACGGCATTTTGAACGGCACTATCGTTATCCTGTGCAAAACCGGTTCCGGCGAACATCGTAACGGCGACCGAAGTTGCGACAAGCACACATGCAAAAGACCGGCATTTCTCTCCGTGTACCATCCGCTCCCCGGTCAACATCAAAAATTATAATTCTGCCTAGCCGTGCAATGAAAAGTACGGCGACACAACCTCTGAGTTTAGACTGGTGAAGACTCTCATGGAAACGTCATTGGAAAAAGCGCCAGACGGCCGAAATCGTGACAGCTCTCAAAAATCTCCGAGAACAGATGTCAAGGGAATGTGATGTTCGTGTGCGCGAACATGGCGGCTATGGCGTTGTCGTTGAACCGGCCGTGGCGTCTCCAAACTACGTGAAGGTGCAGTAAAGAATGTTTGGCGGCAAGCTAAGAGGTTGCACAAGAACGCTCATGACTTCGTCGTTAACGTCATCACCTGAAATAGTGACATCAATGGTGATGTTCCTATCCAGTGAATTGACGCGGCGTGCGAGTGATGTGACTGCTAGTTGATCGTCACGCGTTTGGCTCATCAAACTCGACCGGACCTCGGTTTCGCTTTCCGTGGTCGTGCGGACCTCAACCCTACGACGTTGTGACTCGACTGGGTGTTGTGGAACAAAGCGCTTGATGAGCAGAACAGCTCTGGGGGAGGTTATGTTGATCAGCAAGATCAGAAGCGTTGCCTCAGCAGCCTCGAAAATTTCTCCACAACCCGCGAGGACGCCGATCGCTCCCGTAGCCCATATTGTCGCCGACGTGCTCAACCCGCGAATGTTGAGGCCGTCGCGCATAATTAGTCCTGCGCCAAGGAAGCCTATCCCCGTCACCACCTGGCCGCCCGTGCGGATATCCTCGTTAACTTCGAGGATGGCGGGCAGGGCGCAGGCCGCTGGGCTACTTGGGCTTCGTGTGACCCAATTTCGGGGGCCCTCTGTAGGCAGGCTGGAGTGTACCCCGTTTCGCCGGACAGCTCGGCTTGTTTGATTCAGTCCTGATGAACTGCTGAGGGAAGCCGTCTCGAGCGCTTAACGGGGATAGGTGCATCGGGACGCCTAGGAAATTTGGAAGGGCGGCTCACTTTTAGGGGTGACCGATTAAAAGACGCCAATGTTGTCGTCGGCGCATACTATCGGCTCAATCCAAGCCCCTGCGACCGGTTAAGCTGCCGTCCGAGTGCGTGGTCATGGCTAAGCTCGGCCATGCGCGTTCGGTTCACGATACGGGCGGTCATCTGAATGTGCTCGGCCTGCTTTGCGAGTTCCGGGCGTGCCGCTAGCTCTTCGGCGAACCTGCGAGGATCAGAACTACCAAACCGCCGCGTGAGCGCTTCGGCCACCAGCCTGGCCTCATCAAGCGCGGCTTGCCCCTCAGGTGACGATCGCAGTTCTGAGATAAACTGGCTCCGCTTCTCCAACGGCGTCTTCTCCACCTTGGCAATCATCTCGGCGCTACGCGGCGTGAGGCCAGGGATCTCGATGACGTCACGCTGCTGACGCTGCCATTGTTCGCTCTGACGCTCTTCGCCAAGCCGGCGCTCCCATGCCTCGGAGACGTAGCCAATATGGGCAGACAAAGACCTGGCGTATCGTAGTGCCTCTTTCCGCTCCTTGTTGTTTCCGAACAGACCCGACTTGCCGCGCAGCTCCCCGAACCGCTCGGGTTGCCCGGCCATGGCCTTTGCCATGATCTTGCCGTTGCCTTCCTTCTCGGTCATCGCGGTGCGCAGTCTCGCCGCGACCTCGACCGGATCACGGAACACGTACCGCGCGAGAGATTCCACCGTATCAAATCTGTGATCGATGACTGACATCGCTTTTTCCCGGGCCACCTCTTCGATGCTGCGTTGGTGTCGGGTGATGGCTGGCACAAGCGGAGCTTGCTTACCGGGTTCCAGCGACGATCGCTGGCCGGCAGCTTCTGGGGCAGGGATGGCGCCGTCTTGCGACATGACGTCGGACCACCGAATGCGGCGATAGCCTTTGTTGTCCTCAGCCCTGTGCTGATCTTCGCGGTGAACAGGGCCGGCCAGATCGCCGGCACGTTCCTCGTAAACCTGCTGACGCTCTGATGGCCGGTCCTGCTGCTCCCGTTGCAGATGGGCCGCACGGGACAAGACCTCTTGACGCTCATCCCGTCCGGACGCAAGTTCGATCTCGCTTCTGACACCAAACTCTTGCCCGATCCCTTGGCCGTTTACGATCCATCTATCGCTTACGATCCCGCGCCGCTCGGCAAAGTCGCTGATGTAATCCAGCGTGGTTTCCTTCGCGCCGGAACGCGACAGACGGCTTGTCAGCTGCTGGTGCGCCAAAGCGTCACCCTTGACGACACGCCATGCATTGCGCTCGGCCTGGGTGCCATCCGGAAGCGTAACAGGCGTGGCGCCTTCATGCCGGAGGGCAATCCTGTCCCCTATCTTTGCCGATGCATCTCGCATGGCCCGCTTGAGATCGACGCCCCACACCGTGCGCTGATCGCCCTTGTCGTTCTCCAGCGTCACAAAATAGTTTTCTCGCGCCTGGCGATGATGCTCGTAGGGTGCAACGCCGTGATCAACCAGCCGGCCCGCCCTGGCGAACTCCTGGCTGTTTGCATAGAGCTGCACGCTGTCGCGGTGCCTGGTCATGGCAACATAGGTCAGATGCCGATCCATGGTACTCGACGCCAGCACAAAGGCGCGATCGACTGTCGCCCCCTGATTTTTATGGATCGTTGTCGCGTAACCGTGGTCGATCGCCTGGTAGCTGTCTGTCGGAATGCTGACACTGTCGCCACCTCGACCATCGAGCCGGGCGATGATCTTGCCCGACTCCACATGCTCGACCGTGCCAAGCATGCCGTTTTTGACGCCGAGGTCGCGGTTGTTTTCGAGGAAGATGATCCGGTCACCGGCGGCGAAGGCGCGCTTGCCGTTGTTGGTCTGGAACACGCGTTCTCCAACATCCTCACCACCTACACGGTACTCACCATTCCCACGGTCTCCATGGTCCGTACCGTCGCTCAGCCCCAGGCCACGCTCCAGCTTTTGTCTGTTCTGAAGCTCGGAGCGGATGGCGGCATTAAGGGCTCGCACGTCGGCTCGGCGATGCGCCATGGCAACCCGGGTGCCGTCGGTAGCCTTCTCACTATCTGCAAGAAAATCACGCACGATCTGCGCCATCGCCTTGTCGCGGCTTTCTGCAAAGTGGATGTCGCCGTGATCGCGGTAGGCGGCGAGCCCCTCGGCCGTCTTGTGGGTCGCAAAGGCAACCGACGCCTGTCTCTGCCAATCATGGCGCTGGCGGCGGATGTCGGAGAGTTCGACATGGCCGATCTGCTCGGCAATCGCCCTGAAGGGTGCACCGGCCCCGATTGCCTGCAGCTGCTCATGGTCGCCGACAAGAACGATCTTTGCGCCGCGCTCTTCCGCTTCTCCGATGAACCGGGCAAGCTGCCGGCTCCCGACCATGCCGGCCTCGTCAATGACAAACACGTCACTGCGACCGATCAGATCCCGGCCATGGTCCCAGCTGTAAGACCATGACGCCAGGGTGCGGCTCTCTATGCCGGAACTTTCCTCAAGAGCCTCGGCAGCCTTTCCGGCAAGTGCCGCACCATGGACCTGATAGCCTTGCGCCTCCCACGCCTCGCGAGCCGCTGCCAGCATGGTGGACTTTCCAGCACCGGCAAACCCGACCACAGCGGCGATGCGTTCTGGACCTGTAATATGCGCGATCGCCTGACGCTGTTCGTCCGACAATCCCGCTGACGGATCGCTCGCAGCCGACGGTCCGCCGGAGCTTCTCCGAAGAGCGTTATCCTGCCTCTCCATCGCACGCTCGACATGGCGAGGGTCGACCAGATGGGAATGCGCCTGATGCAACCGTTCCGCCGATCGCGCGATTGCGAGTTCCAGGTCGATCATCTCCCGCGTCGAATAGCGCGCATTGGACACTTCGCCTGTCTCGGCATCGGTGCGCTCAGGCTGAAGCGCCACGAGCGCTGGTGATGCCATGACAGCCGCAAAGGCGTTCTGGAATGTCTGTGCGTCATCGTTGATGTAGCGATGCAAGGTTTTGGCGATATCGTGTCGATCGAACACGCTCTTCTCATGGCTGATCAGCGTCAGAACCTGTTCAGGTTTTTGGCGGATCAGTTCGGCATTTTGCCGTGCTGCCTCGTCATCCAGCCGCCCGCGCTCGACGGCCATTCCTTGCTGGCGCATCTGCGACGCATGCACGCCCATATGTTCGGTCGGCGATAACTCAAGACCGCGCTCCTCATGCGAGCGATGATCGATGCGAACATCCAGGCCTTCGCGTTGGAGCTCACGGTTGGCGATGCCTTCCCATGACTGCCGGATATCGCGAAGCTGCATGTCGGTTGTCGCCATGCCGTTTGCCAACAGCCGTGCGTTCTTGTGCTCAAGACAGGTCTTCTCGCCAAGGCCGGCTTTGCCAACCTGTCGCGTCGTCATCAGCACATGCGCATGGTAGTTCCTGATATCACCATGCTCACTCGGCGAATGGATTGCAAAATCCACGGCCGCGCCATAGCGGTTTGCCAGATCCTGGGCAAAGGCTTGTGCAGCCTTCAGTCGCCCTTCTGTCGAAAGCTCATGCGGAAGCGCGATTTCGAATTCGCGGGCCACGCGGGCGTCCTTGCGCTTTTCTGCAAACTCGGCAGCATTCCACAATTTCGAGCGATCCAAAGCCCAGTCGGCAGACACGCCTTGCGGCAGCACGATCTCACTGTGCTCGACACCCTCTTTGCGGGTGAAGTCATGCACAAGGCCATCGCGTTGATTGACGAGAAGAACCGCGCAACGGTAGGCGGCGGATGCGACAGCGCTGCGGCCAGATGACCGCGAGACAGGTTTGGTGCTGAGATGATAAATCGCCAAACGAAATCTCCGATACGCAAACGGGGAGACCAAACGCTCAAACGCGCCGCAAGTCGTAAGTGCGCCCTTGTCTGTTTACCGGTGGCGACGCTAGCAACATCGAACGGGCATTTCGACTACTAAAAGTAGTAGTCGCCAAGTGGCAATTGCTCGTGTTTGAATAGGCATGCAAACGCATCATTCCGGGGAGGGCGATAGGCGCAGGTCGATCGCACGACTGATCGGGGAGAAGGGAGGAGTGGAGGAAGACATTGCAGGCGCGGCTCGATAAACAGGAGCGGGCGCAGTCAACGCGTGGCAAGATGTTGCTCGAATGGTTTGTGCTGGAGCAGCTGGAGCGAAACGGGCAATGCGGTCATCGTGAGGGACTGCGGCAGTGAGCCGACGTGAGGGCAGGGCTGGCGCGACTCTTGCTGCAGTGCGGTCCTTCAGAACCTCAACACTGCGCTCATTCGGCCACGGTATGGCACCCGGAGTACCTGCGATTGGAAAAAACCGGAAATAGAGATACAACCTGAGATAAAGTACCATTGAATGTTCGCTATTGAGGAGCGTCGGCATTCCAATACCATTTGCACAAATCAGAGCCGGTTACCGCAAGATCGAATGTGCATCGTCCGAGAAGACAGACATTCGCCTGGTGGCTACCAAAATCGGAGTTTCAAAGGCCTCTGGAATGGCCCATACAGGACACCGTCGATAAGCGGAGCAGACATGAAGACCAGCCTTGAACATTTGCCAGAACGTAAGCAACGCGAGCTCGCGCGTGTCGTCGGAATTATTCAGGAAGAGTTTGCTGATCTGGTGGAGCGCTCGAAGTCTGACGCCAAGAAAGACGGGCGGATTTTCAAAATCATTCTGTTCGGTTCTTACGCGCGTGGCACCTGGGTGGATGAACCGCATACGTCGAAAGGCTATCGCTCGGATTTCGATATTCTTGTCATCGTCAGCAACAAGGAACTTGCCGAGCCCAAATACTGGGACAAGACAACAGACCGGCTGATGTGGGACAAGGAAATTGAGACACCTATCGGTCTCATCGTGCATGGCGCTCGCGAGATCAGCAATTTTCTAAATGACGGCCAGTACTTCTTCGTCGACCTCGCCCGCGAAGGTGTTGTTCTTTACGAATTCGACGATCGGCCGCTGGCTGAAGCGAAACCGCTCAGCCCTGCCGATGCACTCAGGGTGGCAGAAGATCATTTTCTGCGGCACTTCCCGGATGCGCGAGATTTCGCTGATGTAGCAAAATATCTCGTTGGGAAAGGTAACCTACACCTATCCGCCTTCAATCTCCATCAGGCAGTGGAGAGCGCCTACAACTGCTACCTTCTGACACTGACAAACTATTCCCCAGCGTCGCACAATCTCAAATTCCTACGTGGACTTTCCGAGGGTCGTGATCACCGTTTGATCGACATCTGGCCACGCGATCGTCAGCGATTTACCACGTGGTACAACATCCTGAATGAGGCCTACGTCAAGGCACGCTATTCGAAGCGTTTCGAGGTTTCCGAAGAGGCGATCACCTGGCTTCAGGAGCGCACCGCGGAACTTCATAAGCTGGTCGAGACTCTCTGCCGCGAGCACATCGAAAAGCTCAAACAGGCCGCGGGACAAGCCGCAAAATCCAGCGACTGAGCTTCACCGGTGACACAACAATCCTGAGCTCAGGTAGCAGCCACCGCAGCGTCATGAACCACAGGGTCCAACCTACACTTCAATCGCTAGTCGATCTCCTCATAGAAACTGGTCTGTCTTCCAGGAACGAAGCCGTGGTCAACAGCGGCAGTTCCGGTGCGACCGCAATCGAAAGGAATAATCATGGCAAGGAAAACCATCGAACAGCGCCTGGCTGAACTGGATGCGCAACGTTCGGCCCTCAAGGCCCGTCTCTCGAAAACCGAGCGCAACAACGATATGCGCCGCAAGGTCCTGATCGGGTCGCTCGTTCTACATCACCTGGAAACTTCGGATGATCAGGAGTTTAAGCAGCAGCTCGATGACTGGCTGCGCCGCGAACTGCCGGGTTTTCTGACACGCGACAGTGACAAGGCGCTGTTTGCCGATCTGATCGGACAAGGACTGACGGGCACAGCAGAGAATGGCGACAGCGGGCAGGGCGCTCCATGAACCGGTTGCGACTTTCTCGGGACGCATTCAAGAACATGATGCGAGCCGCCGCGCCCTGATGAGGTGCGCAATCTGCCGGCGCACGGACAATTGCTGTTCCTGGCCGGGCAACGACCAATTTTCGCTGAAAAGCTTGCCTACTTTGCCGATCCGGAATTCAGGGAGATGTTCGATCCAGTCTGACGGGAAGCGTGTCCAGAAGGCGGTTGGGCAACCCGTCACACCATTGTACGCGCGGCCCTCGTGCTATCTTGACCGTAGTGGGAAGTGGATATGGCTCGGCAAGCCCCGAGAACGGGCGTCCACTGCAACGCAATATGGTACGCGGTGATCCAGCCTGTCCTGACGGGAACGCGCTCCTCATAGTGCCGAAGTGAGCGGCAGGACGGGCGTGCGTCTTGCTGTGAAGGAATAAAAGTGGAGGCGTGCTGCGTGTTTTCAACGACAACGACCATGAATGCGTCCGCTGAATCGTTGGCGCGGCCCGGATCGGGATGGGCGAAACAGGCCGGAGCTATTCCGGACTGCTCTATTCACGGTTCTGTCGTTCTAGGCGAGACAGCCGATAGTTTTAGGATCGCATATGATCCATAATCAATTAGTTCAAATTTAAAGAATTACTTATGATATCTTAAATCCGGAATAACGCGACTTTGGAACCGGAGCGGTGTGTTACGACATAGCGGGTTCTGGATCGATTGCGTATCTCATTTACTATGCCGTAAGCTCCCACATGAGCTGTGGGCCTCCTGGCGCTTGTGACACCCCGGGCATGACACTTTTTGGGCTGATAATCTATCTGGGTATACCTGCAAACAGGTGTTTTGACGCTTAAAATCTGGATCGACCTCCGCTCTACGAGGCGATAGCGACCTGGGACCCAATCGGAAAGGCGAACCGAACGGCTGGCGCACTGTCGTTGACGCCATGGGCGGAGGCTTACAGATTAAGCATATCCTTGAGAGCTAATTGACAAATTGAGTGAAAGTCTCGATTGATCTCCACGTTTCATGGGAACGAGCAACGTTTTTCTAGCTCAAATACTTTCCCGAATATTGGCTACTCGTATTCTATTTATTTCATCAAGCATGCCGCTTCCAGCTATCTGGAGCGGCTTTTGATAGAGGTAAGCCAATGCTCTCATTGGGAAAAACCTAATGTAGATCAATTGGCGCGGATGTTCTCACATAGTTCGCCCGTTGTTCCGCGACAGTTATGAGGCTGATAATTCGCCGGGGAGGCGCTGCAACTGCTTGCCGCTCTCGTCGCCTTCAGCCAGCAACGCAATGCGGGCTTGAGCGACGGACAGCAGGGGCACGCTCAGTGCCCTTTGGTCTCGCTATCTTTCTTCGCCCGATCGTGATGCCACTTGATCGCATGATACATGCCTATGCCGAGCACTATGATCTTGGCCGGGAAAGACGAGAGGAAACCAATCTACCCAAGAAGCATCAGACATTTCGAGCATTTCCATTCTGCTGTTTGGAATTGGCTATCCTCAAGGATAGCACTCACTCGAAATGTCTCGGCGATCAAGCTTGCACTCTTGGCGCGACCCAACCACCGCCGTAGTAAGCTCTATTCGACAATTTGAGCAGGCGTAAGACTCTGTATGGTGAAAGCGGACTACTAAAAATGCCATCGTAATTCTGGAAATATCTGTCCACACGGCGTCGACGCCGCCAAAGTGTTGATTATTTTACGGAATTTTGGCGCCCGTTTTTTTTCAAGGATTTTCTTTTTTTGCCCATTGACGTAAGCGCAAGCTGCTCTCTATAAGTCCGCTCACTGAACGAGGGCGGCGGCGCTGCTGGCGACGAAGTCTTTCGTTCTAAAGAAATCATGTTGATGAGCTGACTGCTTGTTGTTTTCC
>NZ_JBNWDR010000014.1:0-74615 GCF_053521785.1 Agrobacterium sp. A3-95
CAGGCCTACTACTCGCCGGTCATGGACTATATCCAGATGCCGCCCTTTGAGGCGTTTCGCGATGCTGCCGGATACGCAGCCGTGCTCAGCCATGAGGCCACGCACTGGACTGCGGCTGCACATCGCGTCGGCCGTGACCTTTCGCGTTACGCCAAGGATCGGACGGAGCGTGCGCGTGAAGAACTCATTGCCGAGCTTGGCAGTTGCTTCCTCTGCGCTGATCTCGGCATTGCACCGGAGCTCGAGCCACGGCCGGATCACGCATCCTATCTGCAATCGTGGCTATCGGTCCTTGCCGACGACAAGCGGGCGATCTTCCAGGCGGCGGCCCATGCGCAGCGCGCGGTGAGCTTCCTGCATTCCTTGCAGCCGGACGCGGATTTGAAGGCTGCGGCCTGACACTCAGGCGCGGTCGGCACCACCGGTGGCGGCCGCGTGATCGATGTCGCGTTGGTCTTGAAGACCTTGTGCAATATCAGCATCCAGCCTTCTCCAGATCGACGGTTTTGCAGCGTCGGGTTTTGGTTTGCGGGATGGTTTGCGCTCAATGATGAACGGCTTGGTCTGCTGACGCATTGTTCCTCCAGGCGGCGATTCGCGTGTGCACGATATCGCACGGCGCATAGCGGGCAAGCCGGCCAATGTTTACGGGGTGGCGTTTCCCCAACTCAAGCATGCGGCGACGGCGGTGCAAGTGAGGCGATGGAACGCATGCCATTCGTGCCCAGGGCAAATGCGGCGGACTGCCATTGCCATATCCCTTCACGTCAGAGTTTCCGGCAGCCCATCTGCGGGCTCGATGTGGCATGTCTGACCGGAGACCGGCTGCGCCTCGATCGTCTTCCCGCAACGACAGGGCTCAGATTTCTTACCCCGGATCCCTCACGGGCTCCTCCTCTCCCACTAACAAATCTGCGACTTGTCGCCCTCCATTTCATTGCGGCCCAATCGCCACCCCAGCGCGCGAGCGCGATGGGGACCCCGGCTGGGTGCGGTCCGATCGTCCCCAGTCTTTGCGACTGCCATCGAGGCCGCGATGGGCGCGGCCCGAACATGAGAAAAGGAATACGACAATGGCTACCATCGGCACTTTCACCTCCACCGAAAACGGCTTCACCGGCTCCATCCGCACGCTCGCCCTCAACGTCAAGGCGCGCATCGCTCGGGTCGAGAATCCCTCGGACAAAGGCCCGCAGTTCCGCGTCTACGCAGGAAGCGTTGAACTCGGCGCGGCGTGGCAGAAGACCTCCGAGCAGGGCCGCGACTACCTCTCGGTCAAGCTCGACGATCCGAGCTTCCCGGCTCCCATCTACGCAACGCTCGCCGAGGTGGAAGGCGAGGAAGGCCTCCAACTCATCTGGTCTCGCCCGAACCGGGACTGACTGACATCACCAGGCTCCGCCATCGGCGGGGCCTTCTTCTCTCCGGAGAACCAAAGCCGGACCGGGCATCGAGCCAGGCCCGGCTTTTTTG
Source organism: Agrobacterium sp. A3-95 (assembly GCF_053521785.1). Lineage (NCBI taxonomy): Bacteria > Pseudomonadati > Pseudomonadota > Alphaproteobacteria > Hyphomicrobiales > Rhizobiaceae > Agrobacterium > Agrobacterium sp. A3-95. The sequence goes on from NZ_JBNWDR010000014.1 coordinate 1,474, forward strand.
GTGGCATACTGTGAGTGGGGAAGCTGCTCAGAACGAGTGATCCTACCAAGCGGGCATACCGGTCTCAAGGATGAGCGGTTCCCCCAATTTACTCCACCTGCCCAGTGGGCAGCCTCCGTAAATCGGCTCCCCCACTCCCCGGCTCTGCCGGTCGCTGGCGCGATCCCTGACCCCGCCATCCCGTTCTTGGGGCCAGCGGTCATCTTTCACAAACGTCAGGAGACGAAGATGACCTACGAACTCGAAATCCAGATCGAAGAACTGCGGGCCGAGCTGCGTAACGCTGTCGATGGCGCCGAGCGCCGTCAGATCCAGGGCGAGCTCCAAGTCGCCCAAGCGGAACTGGCCATCGCTGCTGCCGAGATGGAGGGCCTTGTCGAAGCCGAGCCGCCTTTCTGAGGTGGCGGGTGTCGTATTCGATCTGCCGCAATTCTCCTGTCGATCCCATTTCATCGACATTGGGAATGATGCGGATTGTGCGTCCTGCCGCAACCTGATGCCTGCAGAATTTTCCCCGCCTTCGGCTCCTCGCGGGCCAAAATTCAGCGGTCCCCAGGTCCTCCGCTGCGCTCCGGCCGTTACCGGTGCGGCACTCCTTCCCGATCCGCATTTCATCCCCGCGACGAAACGCAATCGACAGGAGAAATCATATGCAACAGCTCGCTAAATTCTTGACAGCAACCGGCCGTCGGCTTGGCATCCTCGCAAAGGTCATCGGTCACCTTTTTCGCAAGGGCAAGCTCGGTCTGAAGGTCGCGATCAAGATCCCGTTTTTTGTCGAGATCGAGATCAGCTACGAAGTCGACGACAAGCGACCCGAGTAAGGCGCCATCAGGGCCGCTTCGGCGGCCCACAATCTCCACCGTCCACCGTCAAATATACGCTAGTTGGCTACTTTGAGACCTTGGGCGCTGGGACGATAGCCCTTGGCTCGCTTTTGACGGGTGAGGGTGAGGAACAGGTTGACCGCATCTTCTTCCCGCTCGAAATGATGGTTCATGCACTGCCCCCGTCGACCGATCCGCCCCCATGAGCGGATCAGGCAGGCTTCCCCGAACAGTGTGGCGGTGATCTCCATCGCGTAGTAGCGAGCCATGTTTTTAGTGGCATCGGTGCGTTCGACATAGAGATGATAGGGCTGAGCGATCATGCCCGTAGAATCTGAAATTTCGCGATCGACGTCCAACGACACTTGTGAATCGGTGAATGCGTATCGATTCATATCAGTGAAGTTTTTCCGGGCGAGACGCCTTCGTCGTGCGGCTCTAGTCGCGGGGCGACCGGAGCCCGCACGCGGTCTCCGCCCCTCCGGATGACGATCCTCTCGCAAGCTTCCGGTCGCAGGACATCATGTTTCCTTTGGCTTCATTCGATGCGTCATGCCCGATATAATCGACGACCAACAATCAATCCCATCACAGTAGAGGCTCACCTGTGACATGGAAGCTCTGAGCTCGCGCGCTGCGGGACGTGATGAGAGAAATTCCGTCACGAATGCCTGCATCGATGCTGCCTTTGCTGTGGGGGGTAGAAAGGCAAGCAGAAAACTGAAGCTCCTCAGATGAACTGCCCTGACGATCTTCATGCCAGCGGGTGTTTTGTATCCGACAAACCCGACACGATTGATGGCAGGCCTCACAGTCATCGGCACTCCGTCGTGCGCTTCTTCCTCAGTTAGGTGGCTTGGATATGTCATCTCCAGGAAGAGCTTGACGCTCCGCCCGATCGACTGATTTTTCCCCATTATATAGGGCAGGAGCGGCTGAAAAAGCGCCGCATCGGAACTGCTCATACGCGCTGAGTTGTACGACATCTTCAGAAGCCATCGCTTCAACAAGTGGTAGTCATATTCCAGTTTCACCTCGTCGCCGCGCTCGCGGATCAAACTGAATTCACGATCAAACACCTGGCATATGTAATTATCCAGGCTCGACAGCTCTCCGTTGTTGCAGGTCGCACAAACATCGCGAATGGTTGGCTCGTTAGATAATGCCTTGCCCAAACGCGCTATCCAGAATTTTTGCTCTCCCCCATCAAGAAGAGCAGCCACCCGTCGATGCAGGCTCGCCGGCCAAAGGTGTTCCCTGGTTCGCTTTGCATCCGTCGGTCCGCAGAATGCACATTCCCATTCGCTCACTGTTCCCCCCAAATATTGGACTGCGCACGACGTCGTGTGCCTGTCGGGCGCGTTGCATCAACCGCTAGAAATATGCTCATCATATCTGTCTAGTTGCAAAGCGTCTGCTGGTCTTACCATGGAGCGAGTCGCATTGCATTGTTTCGCACAGGTTCAATAAATGAAGTCGACGCCACTGACCGGCGAAAATGCCGTTAAGCTGATTGAAAGCCAACTTGCTCAGCATGCCGGCGGCGTGTTGGAAGCGCTGGCGAGGTTCGAGCCTGACGCGACCGTCAGATCCTGGTTCGAAACAATCAGGGCGATTGAGGAGCTCATTAATCTGCCCGGAGAAATGGATGATGAGGTACTTGCTTCAGCGCTGTTCGGTCTAAATCTTGAACCTCACGAGTTCGGTCCACGTAGGCTAAAATTCGTTCTTCACTACCTCGGCTATTATTATGGAGCCGCATTCGAGCAACGGCAGACGTTGCTCCTACTGCAGCTTTCTCGGATGCAGAACAGCTTTGCGATGGCGGGACACATCCCCGCTGCGATTGGCCTGTCGTCGGTAGCGCACGCAGTCGGTTACCTACAGTCCCGGCGCCGTCACTTGATGAGCTTGCTCTACATAATTCCCCAGGCATGCAGGGGGACGGTCCGCATGCCCCATCCCGATGCCCTAGCCTGGATGCTGTCACAGGCCGAGATCAGCGGGACGACAATCACCGGGCTTTTGCAGCAACGGGCGATGAGCGAGCTTCATGATGACTTCAAGCTCTACGTCGAGCCGCATGGGTTCACCACTTCGCACCATTATCATACCCTCGACGACATGTCTCTTGAGGCCGAACGAGTGCCTATCATCGACCTAGCCTCCGACGCCGCGCCCGTAGAATATGAGCCTGTCCCGTCGGATCGCGTTTTCAGTGCCGCCGAGTTGCGCAACGACATCGCATTGATGGAGGCAGCCTTCGCTGAGTTCAAACTTGAGGATACCGCTTTCGCCGGCCTGGCGAGCGTGGTTCGCGACCTCTCCTGGCAAGTCGAGGACGATTTCTGGGTGACGATATCACCGCAAGATCTGGATGCACTCGCGGACAAGCATCGGGTCTCGCTTCCACATAGGCGTCTGCTGACAGCATCGAGCCCGACATTCGTTGCTGCGCTCAACTGTCATGCTGCTTTCGTTCCCTTCGAGGGGGCACTGCGCAGCTCCGTCACGTCGCTCAGCCGGTTCCTCTACAATTTCAAAAATGTCTGCCTCTACAGCAAACGTCGATTTCAGATCCGTTCCGGCTTTATCTTCGAAGAGCGCATCAAGGAAGAGCTTGCAAAGCAGGGGTTCGAGGTCCATCCGATCAAACGCATCGACCGAAAAGAGTTCGATGTTGTCGCAACTCGTGGCGGCATCGTTTTTAATATCCAGTGTAAGAACAATCTGGTCGATCCGTCATGGATTGATCTCGACCCGGCACGTTTCATTCGCACAAACCGGACGTTGGAACGCTACTATGAGCGGGCGATCATCAAGGAACGCTCGCGAGAGGAACTGCTCAAAAATCGCCTTGGCATGGACAGGGTGGAGCCGTTCGTGATCACCCGATTCCCAATCGTAACGAGTAACCCGCGTATCTCCTCTCTGTCCCGCATTCGCGAGTTTTCCATCAAGGCGGATGCGATATTGAACGCCAATCCCGTCACCTAGTCACACCAACCGCGCCGCGCCCCTGCCCACGGCCTTGCCAGCTTCGCAGCGATCAGCATCCCACCGATGGATTGCCCATTCCTGAGAACAATACGAAGCTTGCGGCCATATCGATCAGCGTCGCGATCGGCTGGTGCCAGCGTGAACGGTCCAGCATTCAAAAGGGCAAACAACATCTGTTTCGCGGCCATGCCACTCCGTCGCTCGGCCTCGCATCGCGGCGGGCTGAGTTCGGGCGCATCCACATCCGCTATTCGAATTTTCTGGCGCTTAAACCAGAACGTATCACCGTCGACCACACAGTCTACCCGCCGTCCTTCGCCGCAAATCGTAAAGTCAGCTGACAGGTCGTCTGCATTCGCGGGTGCAACGCAAGTGCCAAAAGCCGTCGCAACTATCGCCAAGAGCATCGCAGTTCTCCCGACGATTCCATAGCGCCGAATGTGCGCGGTTTTTGAGTTCATTGCGGGTCTGCTTCGCGCGGTTCGAGTGACGCATTTGACGATGTGGAAAAGCGATGGAAGCGGTTTTGCCCGACGCAACTTTCCATATCGTTGCGCCGGAACCAGATTGCGCGGCCGCAGCGTAGCGGTGCATTGCCAGCGGTGAACACGATCTGCTCATCCGCCCTCATGCGTAGCACCTCATGGGGCTGGATGAGTGGCCGGGCGGCCAGCTGTTTCGACCGTGTCCGCGACGAGCCGCGTGACTGAAAGTTGCGGCTGACCTGATCGATCTCGACCGTCGTCATGCCACAGCGACGTGAGATGTAGTCTGCCGTTTCCGGATCATTGATGGCCGCGAAACTGATCCAGCTTGCGCTCTCGAACCACTTGCTGGAAGCATCGCGCCCGCCATAGGTTTCGCGCAACTGGCCGATCGACTGATAGATCATCGTCAGCGTGATGCCGTACTTGCGGCCGGCGTCACGCGCTGTCTCCAAAATCCGCATATAGCCGAGCCTTGCGACCTCATCGAGAAGAAAGAGCGCCCTGCCTTCCATTGCGCCATCGCGATTGTAGATCGCGTTCAGAAATGAGCCGATCACGACACGCGCCAATCCGCTATGGGTCTCCAGCGTCTTCAGGTCGATGTTGATGAACACGTCGGTCTTACCCGACGCTATATCCTCGGTCCGGAATGTCGAACCCGAGACCAGAGCCGCATAGTTCTGGTAAGACAGCCAGTGCGTCTCCTTGATGGCATTCGCATAAACGCCGGAGAAGGTTTCAGGCGTCATGTTCACAAATACGGCGACGTTCTCCTTCACGAAGTCCGATCCCGAATTGTCGTAGATATCCTGCAGACGCTGTCGCAGTTTCGGCTCGGGTTCGGACAGGTTTTTGCGGACCTGGCGGAGCGTCTGCTTTTCCTTCTGCGTATGTCCGGACAGGCAGACATCGGCGATGATCGCTGTCAGGAGCTGAAGGCCGGAAGCGCGGAAGAAGTCGTCGCGGACGCCGCTTGCGCGACCGCTATCGCTCATGATCCATGAGGCGACCGAGGCGATATCCTCCTCCTTCGTACCGCCATACTGGCCGACCCAGTCGAGGGCGTTGAAGCCGGTCGCGGGCATACGCGGATCGAGGATCCTGACTCGCCGGCCCGCTTCTTCACGATGTTTCGAGACCATGGGCGCGACCTCGTTCGACGGATCGAGCACGATGAGCGATCCGCCCCATTTCAGAGCAGTCGGGATCGTGACTGAGGTCGTTTTGAAACCGCCCGATCCAGCGAAGACGATACCATGCGAGGAGCCGAACGATCCGTCGAAACAAAGCAGCGACGACTTGCCACCTGCACCCCAGGTTTCGGCCGTATCGGCACGGAAAGAGATGCCGGCAACACTGTCACGATCGACGCGATACCGCTCACCGACGACGATGCCGCCGGTCGTCGGGAACAGCTTTTCGGCTTCGGCAAGTGTCATCCAGTCGGCCTCGCCGTGCAAGGCGCGTTTGCCAGTGATGCGCTTCGGTGTAGCCCGCGCAAATGCGGCGTTGCCGACCATCGCCACCCGAACTGCAAAGCAGCCTGACATCAGTGCAGCGGCCGTGCCGATCATGGTCGAGGGATCGAGATAGGATAGCGCGGACTTTCCGGCTGGGACCTGGGGTGAGAGCACTGCCAAGCGTATTCCTTCCCGCAAGCACGCCATCAGGATGACCACAGCATTGCCGATAGCGGCCCCAAGGCCTGCAGCGCGAATGCTCGCCGACCCCGCCGTTCCAAACAGGAAAATCAGGCCGAGCGCCGACGCCACCATATAGGGTGCGGCGACCCCTAGCCGTCCACGAGAAAGCCTTGCAGCCTCCGTCTTTCCGAAGCCAGCGAACCATACCTCGACGCCGGTCATCGTGAACAGGGTTCCGATCATCACGGCGACAGGCAAAACGACGAAAACGATCCTATTCGCCTTCATTGCCGAACGCCTCCGCTCCGATCGCCGTCAAACGTGTCCGCTCCTTTTCGTCGGACTTCAGCCGCTTTTGCAGGTCGATCAAGGCGCCAAGCAAAAGCGCTCGCTTCTCGAAGCGTAGGCCTGCTTTGACGATCAGGCCGCCGAGCTCAATCTTGTCTCGCGTATCCTTCTTCCGGGCATCGGACGTTGCGTTCCTGCTCATCCTTTCAAGCCTCGCGATCGCTGCCCGAAGTCGCGCCAGACGCGAGCGTTTCGGAATGCCCGCTGCCCGTGCCGCTTTCCCCTGCCCCTTTCCGTCCGCTCGTGCCGGACTTACCTCCGCGAAAGCGTTTCGCCAGTTCCTCGAACGCCGCCTGAAGCTCAGTCTCCTCGATGTCGATCTCGCCGAGGCCTGCCCGAAGCGCGATGCGACCAATACGCTCGGCCTCTCTCGTTTCCGCATGCTTGAGCTGTTCCTGGAGCTTGGCGATTTCTTCGCGGATCTTGGAGGAAGGTTTCTTCATCTCTGGATTGTCCTCTGATGCTGCTTGTCGTGGTTCACGCAGCCAGAGTCGTTCAGATCGGCGCGCTGATCTACTAACAGAAATGCGAGTAGGCGGAGCCTACGCCTTTGAGCATCATCCCGACCGTTCGAAGGACGGATCCGAAGGGCGCAATTATACGTCGCTGTTGCGACGCTTTGCTTCTCGGCCCTGGCGGGGCTTCCGCTTCTCGCGAACACGTTGATTTCGTTGGGTTGAAGGAGTTCGCCCGGTAATGGCCGTCCCGCATTTCTCAGTCAGCATCGTTGCACGCGGCTCCGGCCGCAGCGCCGTGCTGTCGGCGGCCTATCGGCATTGCGCCAAAATGGACTATGAGCGGGAAGCCCGCACGATCGACTACACCCGAAAACAGGGTCTGCTGCACGAAGAGTTCGTCATCCCCGCCGATGCGCCTGAATGGCTGCAATCATTGATTGCTGATCGGTTCGTATCCGGGGCCTCGGAAGCCTTCTGGAACAAGGTCGAGGAGTTCGAGAAACGCTCCGACGCGCAGCTCGCCAAGGATGTCACCATCGCCCTGCCGATTGAGCTTTCAGCCGAGCAGAACATCGAACTCGTCAGGGACTTCGTGGCGCTGCATATCACCGTTCAGGGCATGGTTGCCGATTGGGTTTTCCACGACACGCCTGGCAATCCGCACATCCATCTGATGACGACATTGAGGCCACTGACCGAGGACGGCTTCGGGTCGAAGAAGGTGGCGGTCACCGGCCCTGACGGCAACGTGCTGCGCAACGATAGCGGCAAGATCGTTTATGAGCTTTGGGCCGGTGGCATCAGTGACTTCAATGCGTTTCGGGACGGCTGGTTCGCCTGCCAGAACCGGCATTTGGCCCTTGCCGGTCTCGATATCAGGATCGATGGCCGGTCCTTCGAGAAGCAAGGCATCGATCTGACGCCGACCATCCATCTCGGCGTCGGCACGAAGGCGATCGAGAGGAAAGCTGAGGGTGGGGAGGAGAAAGCCGCACTCGAACGGCTGGAGCTGCAGGAAGAGCGGCGGGTGGAGAATGCTCGCCGGATCCAGCACAATCCGGAGATCGTGCTCGATTTGATCACTCGGGAGAAGAGCGTCTTCGACGAACGCGATGTCGCGAAGATCTTGCATCGCTATATCGATGATGCCGGTCTCTTCCAAAGCCTGATGGCGCGCATCCTGCAGAACCCGGAAACCCTTCGGCTTGACCACGAACGGATGGACTTCGCGACCGGGGTCCGGGCGCCGACAAAGTACACGACACGCGAGCTGATTCGTCTCGAGGCTGAGATGGCCAACCGGGCGATCTGGCTCTCGCAACGTTCGTCACATGGCGTAATGCAGCCGGTGCTTGACGCGACGTTTGCGCGCCATGAGCGGCTGTCGGACGAGCAGAAGGCCGCCATCGAACATGTCGCCGGAGGTGAGCGGATCGCCGCGGTCATAGGCCGTGCAGGCGCCGGCAAGACGACGATGATGAAAGCCGCCCGCGAGGTGTGGGAGGTGGCCGGCTATAGTGTCGTCGGCGGGGCACTCGCCGGCAAGGCGGCCGAGGGCCTGGAGAAGGAAGCCGGTATCGTATCGCGCACGCTTTCGTCCTGGGAACTCCGCTGGAGCCAGGGCCGCGGGCAGCTCGACGAAAAGACGGTGTTCGTGCTGGACGAGGCCGGCATGGTGTCGTCTCGCCAGCTTGCCCTGTTCGTCGATGCGGTGACGAAGACCGGCGCCAAGCTTGTCCTGATCGGCGATCCCGATCAACTACAGCCGATCGAGGCAGGTGCGGCATTCCGGGCCATTGCGGATCGCGTCGGTTACGCTGAGCTGGAGACGATCTATCGCCAGAAAGATCAGTGGATGCGTGATGCCTCTCTCGATCTGGCGCGCGGAAACGTGGTGACCGCACTGAATGCCTATGAGCAGGCTGGGTTGGTGCAAGCCTACTGGACACAACAGAACGCCATTGAAGGTCTGATCGAGAGCTGGAACCAGGACTTTGACCAGGGCAAGACCACCCTCATGCTCGCTCACCGTCGTCGTGACGTCCGTGAGCTGAATGAACTGGCGCGGGCGAAGCTGGTGGAACGCGGCATTATCGGCGCGGGTTTCGCGTTCAAGACTGAGGATGGTCAACGTCACTTCGCCCCCGGCGACCAGATCGTCTTCCTGAAAAACGAAGGCAGTCTTGGCGTCAAGAACGGCATGCTGGCCAAAGTCGTTGAAGCAGCACCTGGTCGCATCGTGGCCGAGATCGGCGACGGGGATAGCCGAACACAGATCGTCGTCGAACAACGGTTCTACGCCAATGTCGATCATGGCTATGCGACCACGATCCACAAGTCCCAGGGCGCAACCGTCGACCGAGTAAAAGTCCTCGCATCAAGCACGCTCGACCGTCATCTGACCTATGTCGCGATGACACGTCATCGCGAGGTGGCAGAGCTCCATGTGGGCATGGAAGAGTTCACCAATCGGCGCGGCGGTATTCTGGTCGAGCATGGTGTGGCGCCCTACGAACACAAGTCCGGGAATCGCGACAGTTATTTCGTGACGCTCGAGCATCGGGACGGACAGCAGCGCACCATCTGGGGCGTCGATCTCAAACGTGCCATCGACGTCGCTCAGCCCAACATCGGTGATCGCATCGGTCTGAAGCACGATGGATCGGAGACCGTCACATTGCCGGATGGCACGACGGCCGAGCGCAACACCTGGAAGGTCACGCCCATCAGGGAATTGGCAATGGAGCGGCTGACGGAGCGGCTTGCGCGCGATGGGTCGAAGGAGACGACCCTCGACTATGCGCATGCATCGTCCTACCGCGCCGCGCTGCAGTTTGCGGAGGCGCGTGGCCTGCATCTGATGAATGTTGCGCGCACGATATCGAGAGATCGGCTCGCGTGGACGGTCCGGCAGAAGCAGCGGCTGATCGAGCTCACCGCACGGCTCAAGGCACTCGGCGCAAAGCTCGGCCTCGCCCGAGGCCGCACCGACATCTTCATTCCGAACACAGCCAAGGAGGAAAAGCCCATGGTGGCCGGAATTACCAACTTCCCGAAGTCCATGGATCAGGCAGTCGAGGACAGGATCGCTACCGACCCCGCTTTGAAGAAGCAGTGGGAGGAAGTGTCCATGCGCTTCCATCATGTTTTTTCCAACCCCGAAGCTGCCTTCAGGGCCGTCGACGTTGATACCATGTTGCGGGATCCCGAGACGGCCGCGAAGACAATTGCAAGGATGGCTGCTGAGCCTGAAGCCTTCGGCACTCTCAAGGGCAAAACCGGCCTGCTCGCCAGCCGTTCTGACAAGTCCGATAGGGATCGGGCGCTCAATAATGTCGCGCCGCTCGCCGACAGCATCAGCGATTATCTGCGTCAGCGTGGCGAAGCTGAACGCCGCAACCACGCACAGGAACTTGCCGTTCGTGAGAAGGCCGCGCTGGAGATCCCCGCCCTTTCTGCCAATGCGAAGAACGTTCTCGAACGCGTGCGGGATGCCATAGACCGAAACGATCTGCCATCGGGTCTCGAATATGCGCTTGCCGATAAGATGGTGAAGGCCGAACTCGAAGGTTTCGCCAAGGCGGTTACCGAGCGTTTTGGAGAGAGGACCTTCCTGCCACTTGCTGCGAAGGACGCCAATGGCGAGGCATTCCAGCGCGTCACGTCAGGCATGAATGCTGCCCAGAAAAGCGAGGTGCAACAAGCCTGGAATACGATGAGGTCGGTGCAGCAACTGTCCGCGCATGAACGTACTGTAACCGCGCTCAAGCAGGCGGAGGCACTGCGCCAGACGAAAGCTGAGGGGCTCAACCTCAAATGAAGATGCGTCATCGACACAGAGTGCTACGGCGCATGAAACGGCTCGTCTGGTTCTATCGGATCAGCAGCGTCAGCCTGTTCACACTAGGCTTCATTGTGTTCCTCGGAGGTCAGGGCTTCAGGGTCAATCTCACACCAAGCGAGCCCCTGGGCGTGTGGCGGATCGTCAAACCCGATCGGCCGATCCTGGTCGGCGATCTGGTCTTCATTTGCCCACCGAACACCGACGCGATGCGCGAGGCGCGGGCGCGTGGATATTTGCGCTTCGGCCTCTGCGCCGGCCGAGTAGCGCCGCTGATCAAGACGGTTGTGGCGACGTCCGGACAGGTGAACGAGATCCATGACGATGTCCGCATCGATGGTCGGCCACTCCCTCACTCGCGCGTTGCACGGACGGACGGCCAGGGGCGTGAGATGGTGCACTACGATGGTGGTGTCGTTCCGCCCGGCGCGGTCTTCCTCCATTCCGAGTTCCCGGGTTCGTTCGACAGCCGGTACTTCGGTCCTCTGCCGATGGATGGCATCCTTGGATTGGCGCATGAGGTCTGGACCTATGCGCCGTAAGCTCTTCCAAACGGGTGTCCTCTTCGCATTATCAGCCGGCGCCGGATGGATCGGTTGGAGTGGTCATGTGCTCCTCCTACCTGTCGCTACGGCGTTCCCAATACTCTGGTCTTTGGCGCGGACGCGGCTCCACGCGGCGGTCATCTCCGCTGCCTACTTCCTCGCTGCATCGCGGGGTTTGCCGCAGGGCGTGGCGAACTTCTATTCGTCGGATATCTGGCCCGGACTTCTGCTCTGGCTAGTCGCCTCGTCCGCCTTCGTGGTCGTCCATGTCGTGCTCTGGACCGATCGCAAGGGATGGCTGAAACCGCTCCGATACATGGCTGCATGTTTTGTCATGGCGGTTCCACCATTCGGCATTCTGGGATGGGCGCATCCGATCACCGCGGCGGGCGTTCTGTTTCCCAGCTGGGGATGGTGTGGTATCGCGGCGATGGCAGCCGGCCTTGCCGTCATGGCGACGCCGTATCGGCCGGCTGCAGTGATAGCAATGACAGGCCTCTGGCTCTGGTCCGCCGCTGGGTGGACGACAGCGATTCTACCGCCGTCATGGACCGGTGTCGACCTTGAAATGGGCGCGTCACTCGGCCGCGAAGCGGGCCTCCAGCGGCAACAGGACCTGATCGATATCGTTCGCGCCCGACCGCCCGGCACGACGATCGTGTTGCCGGAAAGTGCTCTCGGTTTCTGGACGCCGACGGTTGCTCGCTTCTGGAAGAAAGGGCTGACCGGGACCGATATCACCGTCATCGCTGGAGCCGCACTCATCGATGGTCGCGGCTACGACAACGTGCTCGTGACGATATCCGCTGAGAGGACAGAGATTCTCTACCGGGAGCGAATGCCGGTGCCCGGATCGATGTGGCAGCCGTGGAGAGCCTGGATTGGTGGTGGTGATGAATCTGGCGCGCGGGCACATTTCTTCGCCAACCCCGTCGTCGAGGTCGGCACTGCAAAAGTCGCGCCGCTGATCTGCTACGAGCAGCTCCTCGTCTGGCCGGTCTTGCAATCGGCCTTCCACCGCCCTGAGGCCGTCATCGCAGTTGGAAATGGCTGGTGGACTGCGGGGACATCGATCATCGCTATACAGCGAGCGAGCAGCGCGGCCTGGGCCCGCCTGTTCGATCTTCCTCTCGTCATCTCATTCAACATCTGAAACATGGAGCTCGCATGCTGGATGCTGCGTTGATCAAGGAATGTGCCGACCCATCGTTGAAGCCTGCGATCGTCGAGCAGTTCGTCCAAGCGGTCGGTTCGGACGATCCGCTTGCCATCACGGTGAAGTCTGGTGGCCGTCTGATCCTCATTCCAAAACCGAAAACACCCGAGGAAGCGATCGAGATCGTCCGTGTGAACATTGCTGGCTCTGTCGTGAGGGTTGGTCTGACCCAGATCCCGGCGGGCATAGGGGTGAAGGATGCGTCGGAGCTGAAAGTAGATCTTGTCGAACCCTGCGCCAACCTGCGGACGGGTACGGCAATGTTCGCCAAGATCCTCCGCATCGTTGCGAAGTGGTACGGAAATCCGACGAGCGAAGAGGTTTTCCCGCAGCTGTTCGATGACGCGATCCACGCCTGGCGGACCGGCAAGTTCGAGGGTGAGAGTGTGTTTCAGGCTGAGGATCCGGGTGGCACGGTCGTGCAGCGTTCGAATGTTGAGGTCGAGAATACCGACAAAGCCGAGGATGATGCACCCTCTGAAATGCCGCAAGTAACTCCAACCAAGCCCGACGATGCTGGTATCCGGATCGATCTGACCAGGATCGGGGGCCAGAAGTAGTGGCCGGATCGGGTCTCTGCTTTTCGAATGAGCGAACTTGTCTTGGTCTCAGATTTCCGGGAGAGAATAGCGTGTGAGAACCGCCTCATCGCCCTCGATGCTGATCTCTATCACCTCGTTCAGGAGCTCTTCGCCGCCGGCCACCTCCTCCAAAATGAGTGTGAAGAGGTCGCGTTGCAATGCCGGAACGACCTGAGGCACGATGATAACCAATCCGGCATGGATCTCTTCATTGCCGTAGAGTTTTCTGAAATCACGCGCGTTGTTGGTGACGAAGGTGTAGTCCTCCGAGACGATGCGCGGCATCAGATCCCAATCCTTTTCGCCGCTCAATCCCAGCCAGTTCACATGGAATCCATCGTGGCCGTTATCCTGAGCAACGGCCACGAGAGAGGTGTGCAGGCATTCATCAATCAGGAACTTCACGATATCAGCTGCCGGACGTTTTGCTGGCGGCTTTCGGAAGTGAGAGACGCTTTGCCGATTTCACGGTCGCGCCAAGGTCTGAGAGTTTGCGCGGCCGGCCTCGTGCCGGGTGAGCGGCAGTCCAGATTTCCGCGAGTTCGACCATACGCGTGGTGAGCGAAGGATACCCCTCGACGATTTCCTCGGTGGTCGCACCCTGAGCCTTCATAGCGGCAATCGTCCTGACTGGAACGCGGGTCTTGCTGAACACCGGTTCACCGCCAAGAACACCCTTTACGCTTTCGATAACCCGTTCTGCTTCCCGGAGTGCCTCTGCACGTGCCGCAAGCTGTTGGCGTGCGCGGGCAACATCCACGATCAGATAGTCATCTGCTCGAACAGTGTCGGCATCCGGATTCTGGTCTATCGTGTCGAAGAGCCGCTGGCGACGCTCGGCTGACAGGATCGAGCCGACCCCATACCAAAGCTTGAGCCGCAGCAGGTCATCGTCAGATAGTGCTCGCCCCTCATCTTCAGCAAGGCGCCGGGCGATGATCCGTTTGTCGATTGCGTTGTGTACCGATTTCACGGCGATCTCGCTGACGGCAGCTGCTTCCGCAGGCGTATAGGCGCGTACCAACTGAGTCATAATCATTCTCCTTGGGGAGAATATATAATAGCTTTGGGATGGGAAGTGAAGAGGCCTTTCCGCGATCTGTGAAACAAGCAGAACTGAGGGTATCTAACTCGCGAGGAAAAGCGTTTCTCTTCAGGTCTCTTTGTCGGGCGTGACCAGTTCGACGTGGCTCACACCAAGCGCTTGGGCAATCTCATATATGGTGATGACAGAGGGGTTGCGCTTTCCTCTTTCAAGGCCGCTGAGATATTGCTGGCTATAGCCGGAGCGCGCTTCCACATCCTCCTGTGTCAGGCCTTTTTCCCGACGGAGGCGGGCAAAATTCCGGCCGACCAGCTTGCGCATATCCATGCGCAGAAGATCGACGTTTACATACTTTAAGTTTATCAACTATAGTATGTAATTGAGATTTAAACCGATTTGCCTTTGCGGATACCTCGTTCCAAAGAAGGTTTACACCGGCAGCATATGGGCGGTAATTGGACCGATAATGTTCAAAGCAAGTGCAGACGGGCCTGTGTCTGATACCAAACTAATATTGCGCCCACTTATCGGATTGATGAGTGACCAGACGCCCGAAGAGATAGAACGCCACGTCGTGCGCGAGATAGATAAGCATCGTCGTTTGCGCGATGACGCCGTGATGCTCGAAGCGAAGGTCGATGCCGCGTCTGACCCGGAGACGGCTCGCGAGGCAAGTCAGGCCTATATCACGGCGATGATCGCCGTCCACGCGCAGCAGACGGTCGTATCGACGCTTCTTGATATCTTGGGCTACATACCGGACATGCCGAAATCAAAGGGCCACTGAGCTAGATCAGACCAAACTCCTTGGCCATAGCTGTTGCCTGCGGCAAGCTCGTCGCTCCCAATGCCGACTTGGCGTTACGGAGGAAGAACGCGACATTGGCGTATGTCGTGCTCTCGATGATGGCAATGGCCTTCATCGATTTGCCCTCTGCAGACCAGCGCAGGCAGGTCAGTTCGTCGGACTTCATGCGAATGGGAGTGTGATGGGTCGGCTTCGCTCCCAGACCTTCAAGCCTCGAGTGCAGTTGCGCGACCGCAGAAGCAGCAAGAACCGGGTTCAGCGTTTGCCCCAGGGCAAAGTCAGCTTCTTCAGAAGCCAGGGTGAGCATTGCCATCCGACCAAAGCCGGTCTTGATCGGAATCGTAATCCCGGAGCGTATCCCGAACTCCCCGGCTTCTCCGTAGAAGTTCCTGCGCTCCTTGCTCATCCTCAGCGATGCTTCGTTGGACCAGGCAAATGCCTCAAGCTGATCGCGTGCGCTCCGCACGACGGGATCGATCAGAGCGTAGGATTTCTCGAAGTACCGCTGCTGCCACTCGACGTCATAGTTTGAGATCGCCGTCTGCGTCTCCGCCTGAAGATTGAGATAGGCATAGGCGCCAAATCCCGCTTCACGGCTTAACTTCTCCAAGGTCGCTTTCACCGTGGCTTCGTCATGCGCCAGGGCGACCTGTTCGGTCAAACGCTCAAACCATTGGTTCAATTCATGGCCTCCTTTGAGTGAGGGTATGAACGCAACAAGGTTGCAGTCATAAGTGGCAGTACCCTTTGTAGAGGGCTCGGTAGCTCCGAAACGGAGGCGAAGCACACAATTGTGCCCGCCTAAAGTTGAGTATTAAAAGAAAGAATTTACCCACGCAAGATTGTATTATTCCCTCGCGATTCAATTACATAAGAGATGACCGATTTGCGCCATGGTCTATTCTATTGCCGATATGAACTCGGAAAAATAATGTCTTGATCGACCATCACGTTGAATTTATAGCCCGGCCGGATCCTGATGGTCGGCTGGACATTGAGATTTTTTGAGATGGTCTGCTCGGCCACCCTGCCGAAGCTCTCGGCAAAATTTCGCCTTGCTGCATCAGAAGCAGTATCCTGTGTAGCCAAAGTCGAGCTCTCCGGCATCGACATATCGATCCCCGTGCCGATGATGGCGACAAGCGCGGCAGACCCGAAGGTGCGCCAGAGGTGGCGATCGACCTTGCCCTTGAACCCGCCATACCCCTCAGCATCCGTGCCGGACATGCCACCGATCTGAAGTGTCGATCCATTCGGGAAGATCAGATCTGTCCAAACGACCAGCACGCGCTCCTGCCCGAACGACACCTTGGAATCGTAGCGACCGAATAGCTTCGCCCCCTGCGGGATGAGCAGCCGGTAGCCGGTGGCGCTATCATAGACATTCTGGCTGACCTGCGCTGAAATCCTTCCCGGCAGGTCGGAGTTCAATCCCGTGATCATCGTTGCAGGGATGACCGATCCCCGCTTCAATTCGTGGGGCGAGAGCTGCGGGACGACCTGGTTCGGCAGATAGCCGAGATCCTTGATGTCCTGGTTGAAAAAGTCCTCCTTCGAGGTCTGCCCGTTCTGATCGACGTCCTGTCCGAGCAGACCGGACTTCATCGCAGCGCTATAGAGATCGGATGCGCTGTTCGTCGTGGCATTGAGCGGTTGTCGGGGGTCCGTCCTGCTTTCGGAAGCACTCTTCTGGACCTCGGACACGTCAACCTTGAGCGGAGAATCGAGCGCTGTTGCCCGTGCCTGGAGGCTTGCCATTCTCTGACGCTGGGCTTCACGAAGGATCTGCTCGTCCTGTTCGCGCTTCAGCCGCGCCTTCCACTCGGCTTCCGGCTCGAGTTGCGATCGCCGTTCCGTCCGGACCTCGTTCTGCCGCTCCACGACGGCCTCTCTCACCGGCTCGCGTTCGACAACGACGGGCGTCGGCTGAAACACTTCTCGTTGCTCCGGTTCGCCTATGATCCCGTCCGTCACGCCCCGTTTCAGCTGATCGCCAAACGTTGTTGCCGGTGAAGCGGAGGTGCTGTCGAGCTCGTTCCCGCGGTTGAAGGAGAGGCCTCGCCACGACAGGCCGATGATCACGACACCGAAGAACAGAACGATGATGACGATCGCGACGATGATCGGCAGGCGATTGAGGCGTCTCATACTCTGTTGATCGTCGGCATTGCCCGCTGTGCCGAGCTGAAGCGATTGAACCATGGTCTCCCCTCCCCTCAGTTTCGCTGCATGATCGAAAGCGGACTAGCAGGCGTGGCGCCGGCTGACGTCGCGGTGTAGGCGCGCCCGAGCGCGATGGCCGGTGTGCTGACCCGCGCGAGGACCTGTCCGTCGACGCTGTCGATCGACCAGGCAACCTCGACCGGCTTCTGATCCTTGCCCACTTTCCCGTCGGCGATGACCGTGTATCCCCAGCCCTTTAGTGCAGCCTCCAGGGCAGCCGCATACTCGGAGGTGTCCTTATCCATCTTGAGGATCGTGGTGCCGGCCGGGCCGACCTGTTCGGCAAGGCGGCTCGCCATATCGCCGGCGATGGCGCTCGCGGTGGCGCCAGTGACGGCAATCGGTGTGGAATTTGTGGTCAGCGTCTCATCTGCTGTCTGGCAACCGGAAACGATGGCAGTGAAGATGATGGCGGCGAGGGTCTTTCTCATTCGTCAGCCTCCCCGCCGGATCGTGATCTTCTGCTGGCGCCAGCCGACTCCAGAGACGAGCACTGCCTTGTCGACGGCGTAGTCGACGATCATCATGTCGTTCTTCATGCGATAGTTGACGATGCGGTTCTGGCCACCGCTGACGACAAACAGGACAGGCGCGTCCTGTCCGGAGATGGACCGAGGAAACTGGATGTAGGTCTTGGCGCCGTCGGAATAGACGCGCTTCGGCCGCCATGAGGCGCTACCACTGATCGAGTAGGAGAAGTTCAGCTTGTCGGGGGCGGTCCCCGGAATGCCTCCGGTCTCAAGCCGGGCATTGATGTCGGCCAGTTTCGTCGACACATCCTCCGGATATTCAAACCCGATGCGGGCCATGTACTGGCTGGGATGGGATTTGAGTTGGATATGATAGGTTCGCCGAGAGGTCGTAACAACCATCGATGTGACGAGGCCGGCCTCCGACGGCTTGACGATCAGGTGGATCGCCTGCCCGCCAGTCGCCCCCGATGTCGCCGGCTCGACTTTCCAACGGACCGTGTCACCGACAAGCACGTCGCGGACAATCTCGCCGCCTTGCAACTCGATGTCGCAGACCTGAAGTGGCGAGCAGATGACGGAGGGCTGGGTCTCGCCGTACAGAAAGATGACTTTGCCGTCAGGTCCAGTCGTTACCAGACCCGGCGTCCCCCGCCATTTTCGCGAGATATTGGTCCCCTTCACCTCGTTCGACGTCATGCTTTGCGCCATCGCGTAATCCGCAAGGACAAGCCCGGCCATGCAGCCGGCCACCGCAATCAATCCTGTTCTGTGCATGTGATTTCCCTGCCCTTAGAGCTGTGCGGTCCAGTCGAAGTCCTGGACATAAAGACCGATCGGGTTGAGGCGGATGATCGCCTCGTCCTGTGGCGCGGTCAGCGCGACCGTCGCGATGCCGCGGAACCGCCTCGTGCCGGTTTCCTTGCCCTTGCGATCACGCTCGTATTCGGTCCAGTCGATCTGGTAGGTCTGGTTAGACAGCGCCACGATATTGTTGACCTCGATGGCGACGGTCGATGTCTTGGCCTTTTCGAACGGCGAGTTGCCGCGAAACCAGGCATTGATCTTCTGGGTCGAAGGATCGGATGTTCTGAGTAGCGCATAGGTCCGATCGATATATTGCTTCTGCACCACCGCGTCGGGCGTGATGGACTTCAGGCTCGTGATGAAGTTGCCGAGTGTCGCGCGGACGACGCGGGCATCGGCATACTCGATCTGTTGAGGGAAGCCCGCCGTCACCGAGGTGCCGAGCTTGTCGACCTCGACGATGTAGGGCACCAGCTTGACCTGCGTGCTGAGATACATGGCATAAGTGAAGCCGATTACGGCCATCGAAAGTCCGAGAATGCCGACAATCCTCCATGCGCGCGCGGCCTGGACGTAGGATCCATATCGTTCCGTCCATTCCTGCCGCGCGGCAAGGTAGGGGCTGTCGGGCGGCCGGTTTGCTGCCATCGCTTGTCGCCTTTCTGATTATTACTTGTCGTTTCGTTCTGGCGGCGTCTTGGGGCCGCTTTGTCCGGTTCGGCTCTGATCGAGCTTGGCGTTGGCAAGGCCCATGATCGAACCGGCATAAGCGCCGGGCGAACCGATTGCCTTTTCCTTGGCGGCCGACCCGGCTGCTTTTCCAGCGGACCCGATACCGGCTCCCATGCCGCGAAGTGTTGCGCCCGCAATAGAGGATCCGGCCGCGCGTGCTGACTGAGCCGCCGCGGCTCCGGCTCCGACGGCGCCGGCGGCTAGAGAGGCTGCTCCAAGTGCAAATGATGCGGCCTGTCCACCGTGACGGATGGTTTCCATTCCACCTGTGACCGATGCCCCTTGAACGACGCCTTGGATGATGTTCGGGACATACATGGCGATAATGAAGACCACGACCGCGATCCCGGCGATCGCCAAAGCGGTCTGAAACTGGTCCCCGACGTCGGGCCGGTTCGCCAAGCCGATCAAGACCTCGGAGCCGATTCTGGAAATCATGACCAGAGCCATGAGCTTCATGCCAACCGAGAATGCATAGATGAGGTAGCGGATGGCAAAGTCCTTGGTAAAGGACGAGCCTCCCAATCCGAGCATGATCATTCCGGCGAGCAGACCGAGATACATCTCGACCATCACAGATACAAAGATCGCAGCAACGAGCGAGAAAGCGATCACTGTAACGACCATTGCAAACGCGGCCGAGATTGCGAGGGCGTTGTCCTCGAACAGCCCGAACTGCACCTTCTCTGACATTTTGGTTGCGACCGCCAAACCGGCGTTGAACACATCGGCAGGCGACGCTGTGCCGCCGCCCGCGCCGATTTGAAACAGGCTATCGACGACCGCCTTCGCGAAGGTCGGACCCTGCGCGAGTACGAATGCGAAGAAGCCGACGAGCATGATGCGCCGGACCAGTTCAGCAAACCAGCTGTCAAGGGACGCGGCCTGAAGCGCCAGCCAGACGGCAGCAATACCGATTTCGATCCCCGCGAGAATCCAGAACAGGGATCTCGCCGCATCCATGACGGTGGTCTCCCAACCCTTGGCGGCAGTGGTGATCTCGTTCTGGAGGGCTGTCAGGACCGACCCCTCCTGCGCTATCGCGGGCTGGACCGACACGACGATGAATGCGACGAGCACCGCAATGCCCCTGATCTTTTTGAGCTCAGAGGTCATGCGATCACCACTCGATCTTCATCTTCTCGCCGCCCGATGTCGGATACTCCTTCGTCGACCCAAAGAACTTTTCGTGCCGTTCTTTTGCGTCCTCTCTCTCCGAGATCAGGAACCAGAGGCCTGTTCCTCCAACAGAGATGATTGCGGCGAGGATGGCCAAGATCAGTTTCGTTCTCACCATTCCACCTTCATCTTTTCGCCGCCTGATGTTGAGGGAGCCGTTGATTTGAAGAATTCCTCACGGCGGGCCTGCGCGAGGTCCTTGTCGGTTTGTTCGGTTTGCAGCCACGTCCCCATCATCGTCATTTGCTGGGAAACCAGGCCGCGTAGCTTTTGCATCTGGGAAACCTGCTGGGCTGCGATCTGGTGTCCGACCTGGAGCGCCTTCATCTGGCCGTCGGCCGACTCCGACATGGAACGCAGCGAACTCATCGTGCCTTCTTCCGTGTCGAACTGATCCGCTGTCAGGCTCGCCGCCTTCAGAGTGCTGCCGATCGTGTCCCGGTTCGTGTCCGACCAGGATTGGTAGGTGCTCGAGAAGGACTCAGAATTGGGCAGATTGGTCTTCAGATCCGCATAGCTCTTGAACCGCTGCTGGAGAACGTCGTCTGCATTTCCCATCGAAAACGAGATGCTTTGCCCCTGATCGACGATGCTGCGCAGTCGGTTGAGATCGCTCTCGACTTGGCCCCAGATGTGGTCGGGGAGCTGCGCCGTGTTCTGCAGCATGTTTTCGTAGATCTTCAGCTGGTTCTGAATCTGCTCGGCTAGTTGCGTGATCTGGGTCAGCTGATTGTCGACCTGCAGGCCGGAGCTTTTGAGAAGGTCAATGAGCTGAGCATTGTTGGCGAGCTGCGTCCATTCGGTGGCAGCTCCTGTTGCAGATCCAGCGTGGGCGGAAACAATGGGCGATAGCGCGATTGCCGCGGTCATCGTTGCGACGATCCAGTTAGTGGACGTTGAGGTGCGACGTGGCATCGTGAACTCCTCTCGATTGAAGCCAATGGCTAGGCCAGTCCTGGCCGTGTTCCGCCTTCAGCGCTCGTATCCGCTTCAGGTCTTCCTTTCCGGATGCGCCCACAAAGCTCAGCGCCACCGGCCCGAGCGACATGTCGAAGAGCCGCCGTCCGTCTGGCGTGGCGACGTAGTATTCGCGCTTGGGAATGGCGCTCGAGACGATCTCGATCTGGCGCTCGTTGAAGCCGATCCGCTCATAGAACTCGCGCGTGCCCGGCTCGCGTGCAGCGCCATTCGGCAAGCAGATCTTGGTCGGGCACGATTCTTTCAGCACGTCGATAATGCCGGAGCGTTCGGCGTCGGAGATCGATTGGGTCGCCAGAACAACGGCGCAATTGGCCTTGCGGAGAACTTTCAGCCACTCCCGAATCTTGTCGCGGAACACGGGATGTCCGAGCATCAGCCAAGCCTCGTCGAGGAGGATCAGGCTAGGGGAGCCGTCGAGCCGCTTCTCGATCCGGTGGAAGAGATAGGTGAGGACTGGCACCAGATTACGCTCGCCCATGTTCATGAGTTGCTCGATCTCGAAGCACTGAAACGCCCGGAGCGTCAGACCGTCCTCTTCCGCGTCGAGAAGCTGACCCATCGGGCCATCGACGGTATAGTGATGGAGCGCATCCTTGATCTCGCGCAGTTGCACGCCGCTGACAAAGTCCGACAGCGACTTTCCAGGTGCCGTCGCCATCAGCCCGATCTGGCGGGATATCGCATTACGGTGATCAGGAGTGATGGTGACGCCCTGAAGCGCGACGAGCATTTCAATCCACTCGGTCGCCCAGGCCCGGTCGCCATCGGTCGAAAGATCGAACAGAGGGCAGAACGCCAGCGCTCTCCCCTCCCCGTTTTGGTCGTTGCCGATCTCGTAGTGATCGCCACCGGCAGCAAGCGTCAAGGGGAGGAGCGAGTTGCCCTTGTCGAAGGCGAAAATCTGGGCGAACTCGTACCTGCGGAACTGCGCGGCGATCAGAGCGAGAAGGGTCGATTTGCCCGAGCCCGTCGGTCCAAAAATCAGGGTGTGGCCGACATCTTCGACATGTAGGTTGAGGCGAAACGGGGTCGATCCCGAGGCCACCTGCATCAGCGGCGGTGAGTTTGGCGGATAGAACGGGCACGGCGCCACCGGATTGCCTGACCATACCGAGTTCAACGGAACGAGGTCCGCCAGATTGCTTGTGTTGATCAGCGGTTCACGGATGTTGGCATACCAGTTGCCGGGCAGGCTTCCGAGAAACGCATCTGTCGCGTTGAGAGTCTCGACGCGAGCCCCGAAGCCTTCTGCCTGGACCAGCCGGCGGATAGCTTCGGCCTTTTCCTGTAGGGCGTCACGGTCCTCATCGAATAGGATGACCACAGGGGTGTAATAGCCGTAGGCGACAAGCTGGGAGGAGGCCTGAGCAATAGCGTCTTCGGTCTCCGCGACCATCGTCATGGCATCCTGATCAACCGATCTGCTTTGCGTCTGGAAAAGCTGGTCAAAGAAGGGACGAACTTTCTGCTGCCATTTCTTCCGGGTCCGTTCGAGCTTCTGGCGCGCCTCTTCCGCATCAAGGAAGATGAAGCGTGACGACCAGCGGTATGTCAGCGGCATGAGATCAAGATTATTGAGGATGCCAGGCCAGCTTTCCGCCGGCAGACCGTCGATGGCGACGACAGCAAGGAAGCGGTTCTCTACCTTTGGCGTCAGGCTATGCTCCAGCTCCGCCGTCGCCAGCCAGTCGAGATACATGGGGACTTCCGGTAGCCGGACCGGATGGCTTTCACCGGTGATGCAAAACCGAACGAACTGCAGGAGGTCGTCATAGCGTGCGACCCGTTCCCCTCCCCTTTCGCGGACCTCGCGGGTCTGCATGCGGGCAATCGAAAGCGTGTTGGCGAGGTATTGTTCGATTTCCCGGATCGCGTTGCGAAACACGAACAGGACCGTGTCCGCATAGGATTTCTTTCGGCTCTCCTCGTCCGAATAGATGTATTTGCTGAGCGCGGTCTTCTTCGACTCGAGCGGCCGATAGGTGAGAATGATCGCGTGCTTGCTCTCGAAGTGGCCCTGCTCGCGCCCGAAATGGCTCCGGCGCTCGGCATCGATCGCGCGGGTGACTTGATCCGGAAAATGGCACTGGTCCGGCGTCGGATAGTCGACCGTCGGCACCCGGATCGCCTCGACCTGTATCATCCAGCCAGTACCCAGACGCGAGAGGATCGCATTGATCTGCCGGGAAAGCTCGTTGCGTTCGAGGTCGGTGGCGCTTTCGGAGTCCGGACCCGCGAAATACCAGCCGCCCATAAGGCTGCCGTCCTTTAGGAGCAGGACGCCGTTGTCGACCAGGCCGGCATAGGGAACGAGATCAGCGAACGAGGGACCGGTCGCGCGGAAACGTTTGAGGGCAGCCATCGGGACTCCTCTAGTATTTGCGCCACGGCGCGGCCGTCGGCCGGTAGTGGGACTTGTATGAAATGTGACGGGCATAGACCTGCCGCATAAGCGGATCGGACTTGGCCATCATGCGAAGCAGGCCGACAATGACGATCCAGACCGCCACGCCAAAGAGAGCGGAATAGACCGTCAGCACGACGAAGATCAGGATCACGGCCGCAAGCCCGGTAATCAGCACCAGCTCGCGGTCGGCGCCCATCAGAAGGTTCGGACGAGACAGCGCGCGATGAATGCGATTGCGGTGGAGGCTCATAAAGCCCCCTCCCCTTCGCCGCAAGAAATTAAGCTTGCGAGTTGCTCCGATGGCAGGCCGATCGACGCACCGGTGGCGCCGAACAGGCCGACGATCGTGGTGGCACCAAGCAGAATGCCTGCGACCAGGACCACGTACATCAGCCTACGAGCGAAATCGTTGAGCTCGCCGCCAAAGATCAGCATACCGCCGGCGATTGCGACAGCGGCCAACGCAATATAGCCGGCGACCGGACCAGTGATAGATTCCTGGATCTGCTCGAGCGGCCCTTCCCACGGCAGACTTCCGCCGGAACTGGCGAAAGCTGGCGAAGTGGCGGCGACGACAGAAAGGGCCATTACGGCAAGGGCTAGGAGAAATCTCTTATGCTGCATCGCGGTTTTCCTCTGCGTAGGGTTCTGTCTGGTACTGGCCGCCTGCGAAGCGGGTGACGTGAAGGATTTCGCTGATGCGCCGGCCCTTGGCCGTTCGTTCGATCGAGATGATCAGATCGACCGCATCTCCGATGACCGCCTGCATAGGCTGTTGACTTGCCTCGGCGGTCAGCTGCTCGAGACGCTGGAGTGCGGAGCGTGCGCTGTTTGAATGGATCGTTGCGACGCCGCCAGGGTGTCCTGTGTTCCATGCTTTCAGCATGGTCAGTGCCGCACCGTCGCGGACCTCCCCGACGATGATCCGATCTGGTCGAAGGCGCATCGTGCTTTTCAGGAGCCGCGACATGTCGACCGCGTCGCTGGTGTGAAGGCTCACGGCATTGTCCGCGGCGCACTGGATCTCGGCTGTGTCCTCCAAAATGACGAGGCGATCGTCGGGAGAGCTCGATACGATCTCTGCGAGGATCGCGTTGGTGAGGGTCGTCTTGCCCGAGCCCGTGCCACCGGCAACGAGGATGTTGAGCTTTGAGGCGATAGCACTGCGGATGATCTCGGCATGCTTGGCGGTCATCACGTTGCTTGCCACATAGTCGTCCAGAGGGATGAGGCGTGACGCGCGACGACGGATCGTGAACGATGGCCCGGAAACCACCGGCGGCAGCAATCCTTCAAAGCGATGTCCGCCGATTGGAAGCTCGCCCGACACGATCGGGCGCTCGTCGTCGACCTCCGAGTTCAGAACATGAGCGACGCTCCCGATGACGGTCTCGGCCGCAGCGCGT
The DNA here is from genome assembly GCF_053521785.1 of Agrobacterium sp. A3-95. Lineage (NCBI taxonomy): Bacteria > Pseudomonadati > Pseudomonadota > Alphaproteobacteria > Hyphomicrobiales > Rhizobiaceae > Agrobacterium > Agrobacterium sp. A3-95. The sequence goes on from NZ_JBNWDR010000014.1 coordinate 26,479, forward strand.
GTCATTTCACCAGCTGCGGTCATGCCATGCCCCAGCCGTTCGATGAACAGACGACCATCCGGATTAAGCATGATCTCCACGACGCTTGGGTCTTCAAGTGCGATACACAGATGATCTCCCAGGGCGTTTTGGAGCTTGCTGACGAGACGGGGGAGTGAGCGGTTTTGGGTGCTGAGCATAATCAGGCCGCCTCCTTCTGATGGAGTGAGAAACTCGAGGAATAGATGCTGGGGCGAAGTCGATCGAAGCTCACCCAGTCTGCAGGGAGCAGGCCAGCGACGCTCTTCGTCTCATTGATCTGGGCGGGTGGGCCGAGGCGGCTTAGCGGCCAGCCAGCGCGACGGAGGATACGCTCAAGTCTGACATCCGTGGCGGTTACGACTTCTCGATAGCCATTCACGATGCTCCACTCGATGATGCCGGCGAACATAGCGAGTGTCGCTGAATGGAGGCCGGCCTGCTCCCGTTCAGCAGTCGCGCTCGTATCGACGCAAAATCGAGAACTCTCGATCATCCGATGGTGAGTGGCGAGATTTTCCATCTCCAGGAGTTGAGGAAAAACCTTCTCCAGCATCGTGCCGCCGGTCGCCGGCAAGAGCCGAGCGCATCCAATCACTGCGTCAGAACGGTCGATACATAGGACGTATGTCGGCTTTAGCTTGTCGAAATCGTCGATCTCGAGACCGGAGGTGCAACGAACTGTCCATGCCAGGCGACCGCGGAAGATGCGGGCGCGGAGCCTGTGCATTTCATGGATGAGGCGGTGCTCAACTTCGCTCTTTGGGTTCTTGATGGCGACGATGCGCATCGAGCAAATCTCCCTTGCGTTGGTGACGTATGGAGGTTTGCCGGGCCAGAGAAGTTCGATCTACTGCCAAAAGTGTTAGCGAGTGATTCTATCTGTCAGCGTCCTTCCACCGCTCTTTTGCAGATGGAGCAGCGATCGGAGCACTAACAAAAGTGTTAGTGAAGGCTTGATCCCAACTTAGCATTGTTCGGCGCTAACCTGCCGATTCATAAACAGAATCGGTTCATTTCTTCTCCTCATACAGCGGCGGGAGACGAGCGCGTTAACTATTGATTAACTTTAAATATCTTGCAAAACCGAACGGAATCGGTTGACCTATCCACGGCAAATCGCTGTGTTTACGAAAATTACCGTGTGTACGAGAGGACGTCGTGGAGAATCCCGCTCAGCTTCAGAAAGCTATCCATAAACTGATAGCCGCCCATGCGCGAGATCTGTCGGGCGCGCTCCACGAACATCGTGTGAAGCTGTACCCGCCTGAGGCTCGAAAGACGCTTCGCTCGTTTTCGTCAACCGAAGCTGCAAAGTTGATCGGCATCAACGACGGCTATCTCCGCCATTTGTCTCTCGAAGGGAAAGGACCCCAGCCTGAAATCGGGAACAACAATCGCCGTTCCTATTCGGTTGAAACGATCCAGGCTCTCCGAGAATACCTCGACGAGAACGGCAAGGGTGATCGCCGTTATTCACCTCGCCGGAGCGGACGCGAACATCTTCAGGTCATAACTGCCGTCAATTTCAAGGGTGGCTCCGGTAAGACGACGACCGCCGCACATCTCGCTCAATTTCTGGCGTTGAACGGATATCGTGTGCTTGCGATTGATCTCGACCCGCAGGCTAGTATGTCTGCACTGCACGGTTTCCAACCGGAATTCGATGTCAATGACAACGAGACGCTCTATGGCGCGGTGCGCTACGACAGTGAAAGGCGCCCGTTGAAGGAGGTCATCAAGAAGACCTACTTCACCAATCTCGATCTCGTGCCGGGCAATCTCGAGCTTATGGAGTTCGAGCATGACACCGCCAAGGTTCTCGGTTCCAACGACCGAAAAAACATCTTTTTCACGCGCATGGACGAAGCGATCTCCTCCGTGGCCGACGACTACGACGTCGTCGTGGTCGATTGCCCTCCGCAACTGGGTTTTCTGACGATCTCGGCACTCTGTGCTGCGACAGCTGTTCTCGTGACTGTGCACCCGCAGATGTTGGACGTCATGTCGATGTGTCAGTTCCTGCTGATGACCTCAGAGTTGCTCAGTGTTGTCGCGGATGCGGGCGGCAGCATGAACTACGACTGGATGCGCTATCTCGTGACCCGCTATGAGCCCGGCGATGGCCCGCAGAACCAGATGGTTTCATTCATGCGGACAATGTTTGGCGATCACGTGCTCAATCATCCGATGCTTAAGAGCACTGCGATCTCTGATGCTGGTATCACCAAACAGACCCTGTACGAAGTAAGCCGCGATCAGTTCACAAGAGCCACTTACGACCGAGCGATGGAATCACTCGATAATGTGAACAAAGAGATCGAGCAGTTGATCCAATCATCGTGGGGCCGAAAGTGATGCACACCATGACCCACATAAGCTGCTCTTTCGCTGACAAGTTGCCAGCCGGAAACTTCGCGCTCAATTGCCTAAATAATATAGGCGATTTGCTGATTTTAGATTGGAAGAAAGGAGCAAGAAATGGCTAGAAAGCACCTTCTTTCCGATCTTGCAGGTCCGAAGACCCAAGCCATTGAGGATAGTGATGGAACAGCCCAAGGAAACATCACGCCCCAATACGCGCCGCGAGGAGCAATCGGTGCTGTTTCTCGTTCGATTGAGCTCTTAAAGTCTCAGTCGCTTACCGATCTTGACCCAGATCTAATTGATGCTCCGTCTGTGATCGATCGGCTTGACGAAGATGGCGAGCAGTTCGAGGAATTTGCTCGAAACATCCGGGAGAACGGGCAGCAAGTTCCAATTCTCGTCCGCCCTCACCCGTCCATCGATGGACGCTATCAAATCGCCTACGGTCGTCGGCGCCTTCGTGCAGTCAAAGCTGCTGGGCTTAAAGTGAAAGCGGCCGTCAGGCCGATGACTGACGACGAGCTTGTTTTGGCTCAAGGCCAAGAGAACAGCGCTCGCCAGGATCTATCGTTCATCGAACGCGCGCTATACGCGGCCGAGCTCGAAGCAAAGGGGTTTCAACGGCCGGTGATCATGGCTGCCCTTGCGGTCGACAAAAGCAATCTGTCTCGCTTGATCCAAGCGGCCACGCAGTTGCCGGCCGATATTATCCGTGGCATTGGCGCGGCCCCGAAAACGGGCCGCGACAGATGGGGTGAACTTGCCACACGGCTGAGCAAGGATGACGCCGCGGATAGGGTTCGAGCGCTGCTGTCTGACGAGGAAGTGAAAGCTCTCCCCTCTGACGAACGCTTCGCGCGGATCTTTGAGCTTGCCGCGCCCAAAAAGGTCAAGAAAGAGAGATCCGCTGCGACGACTTGGCAGGCCGATGACGGCGTAAAGGCCGCGAGCTTCCGCCAGGACAAGCGCACACTAACATTGATGATCGACAAAAAGGCTGCCCCAGAATTCGGGGACTACCTGATGTCGATGCTCCCTGAAATCTACGCGTCGTTCAAGAAGACGAAGCAGTAGGTTAGACGAAACGAGGAAAGGATCGATAGAGCAAAGAAAAAGCCCTCCGAAACGGTGTTCCAGAAGGCCTCTCTCAGTTTGGTCGCTTAGAGAATCGCACTTCCCGGAATCACAGTCAAGAGTCAACGCCACACCGGCGTAGCCTTTTCTTTGCCTTGTGAAAGGTGAGGAACATGGAAACGGGATACATAACGACGCCTTTTGGGCGGCGGCCGATGACGCTTGCCTTGGTGAAGAGGCAGGTAGAGGCAGAACAAACGGAATCGGCAAGGCCGATCGACAAATGGCGAGTGTTTCGCGACGTCGGTGACGCCCGATCGCGCCTTGGTTTGCAGGACCGTGCACTCGCGGTCCTTAACGCACTGCTATCCTTCTATCCTGCAACGGAGCTTTGCCACGATACGAATCTCATCGTGTTCCCTTCAAATGCCCAGTTGTCCGCGCGCTCGAACGGCATCGCGGGAACGACACTTCGGAAATGCCTGGGAATGCTCGTAGAGGCTGGGATCATCATCAGGAAGGATAGCCCAAACGGCAAACGTTATGCCCGCAAAGGAAACGAAGGCAGTATCGAGGACGCTTACGGTTTCAGCTTGGCGCCTCTCATCGCGCGAGCGAGCGAATTCGCGGCCCTCGCTCAGGATGTTGCCGCCGAGCAGCGCCGTTTCCGCATCACGAAGGACCGCCTCACGATCGTTCGCCGAGACGTCCGCAAGCTCATCACTGTAGGAATGGAAGAGAATCTCCCTGGTGATTGGGCAGCCGCGGAGGCTTGTTTTGTTGACATCGTTGGACGTTTCGTTCGGCGCCCGACGCTAGCCAATCTGACCGCGAGCCTCGACGAAATGTCACTGTTGCATGAAGAAGTCTCCAGGATGCTGGAAACGAACGAAGAAACCGAAAAAAGCGATGGCAATGACATCGCATTTGGATGCCACAAACAGAATTCAAATACCGAATCTTTCAATGAACTTGAACCTCGCTTCGAAAAGAAGCAGGGCGAAAAGTCTGAGCCAACCAAACGGCCGGAGCGAAAGGGCGAACCTGAAGCGTTCCCGTTATCGATGGTGCTGAGAGCCTGCCCGGAAATTGTAAGCTTTGGGCCCGGTGGATCGATTAGCGGCTGGCGTGAGATGATGTCAGCCGCGGTCACGGTCCGGTCGATGCTTGGGGTCAGCCCGTCAGCCTACGAAGAGGCCTGCGAGGTGATGGGGCAGGCGGCTGCGGCAATTGCAATTGCCTGTATCTACGAGCGGGCGGGCCATATCAATTCGGCCGGGGGTTATCTGCGGGATCTGACCGCGAAGGCGCGGCGCGGGGAATTTTCGCTTGGACCGATGCTTTTTGCGCAGCTTAGAGCCCATTCCGAACTTGCCCGATCATCGGCATAACCGTGTGAAGTACGCGATGAAGATCGTAACATATTGGAACAATTGGATAATATCGAAAAGTTTCCGGCTGGCAACTTATTCGTAGCATTCGGTGCAGGCGAAATGATACAGGGGCAACGGAAGCCAATTCCGTCCTCGGCCTGATTGAAGTGAAAGGACCGCCTGCGTGGTAGCAATACTCGGATGGTACGTGAGTTGGCGAGCTCAGCGATGCTCGATTAGCTAATTCTTAGCGACGCTTAGCTACCAATGTTGAGGAACACAACTGCAATTTTGACCGCCGGACTTTCTGATGCCGAAGATACGTAGCTTGAGATATTGGACCCGTCAGGGTGATCAGAGGGTATTGGAGTTTCACGACGGCAATATTGACCCTGGTTTCCAAATGACACTGCTCACTGGACAGAACGGGTCACAGAAAAGCTCCGTCCTCCGCGACCTGGTATCGGCGATAGTTCTGCCGACCGATAAAGCGAACGTGACGTTCCAGGGTGTTCCCGGCATCTCAGCAGAGGCGCCGGTTATTTGCTTCTCCGGCTCTGTGGCGGATCGATTTCCTCAGAAAATGATCGGTGGGCGAAATACAGAATACGACGTCCCGAACTATCACTACATTGGGCAACGGGCAGGTACCAACCTGCTAAGTAAGAAGCTGCCTCTAGAGACAGCAGTCACGTTTGCCCTGAATCCGGCGGTGAGAGATCGGTTTCTGGATCCATTCTTCGAAAAGGCATTCTCGCTTTCAGGCCTAGACCCTTCCCTCTCGCTCGAGATCCGCTACGAGCAGAGATTCAAAAAGCGGTTCCCTTCAATCACTCCCCGGGAAATTTTGGAGCGTGCCCTGAGCGGACTCAGGGAACCCAAATCTCGCGGTGAGATGTCGCTGGCAGCCGCGCAAAGTGTTAGGGAAGAATTCTCAGACTTCGACTTCGATGTGTTGACCTCACTTATCGATGAACGGAAGGGAAGGTTCTCTAAAATAACGCTGAGCAAAAATAGCGCGGTCGCCACGCAGGAGAACCTCGCGGTCAGGCTCGGCCTAATGCTGGATATCTTGGTGATCGATCGAGCGACCGTTCGACGCGATGGTGAAGAGGAGTTTTCTGTTTATGAGCTAAGCTCTGGCGAATATCACATGCTTACGAGCCTGCTTGCTCTGGGCTTTTCCGTGACCGCCGGCTCCATCGTTTTGGTTGACGAGCCCGAGAACAGCCTTCATCCCCATTGGCAACAAGAGTTCATGGCCACACTGCTTGAAATATGCGGCGTTATGGAAGACGGCCATCTTGTTGTTTCTACGCACTCTCCACTCATTGTGGCTAGCGCCAAGCCTGGAAGCATGATCGTCGACCTAACTGTTCCCAGAGAGGTCATACCAGCTCAGCCTGCACCTTTCGGTGCTTCCAGCGACAGCATTCTGCTCGACCAGTTCGGCATTGCCTCGAGTAGAAATCTGTACGTGGTCGAACTCGTCCAACAAGCTGTCGATTTAGTTGAGCGGGATCTCGCCGGGACAGCTGAATATGAAGCATTGCGTCCGAAGCTGAGGGATGTGCTTGAGGCGCTGCAGGAAGATGACCCCTTACGCACAGTCATAGGCGCCTTGTTGGAAGGTGAGGGCAGAGAATGAATATCGGTTTTGAAAGAATCGACCCTACTCCATCCTATGCATTGGGAGTCACCGCGGCTTCGTTCGCAGGACTCGCATGGACTAGTAAGGCGGCGATCGTCACCGAATTCAAAACTTCTTTGAAACTTGAACTCAGATCCTCCCAACGGGGTCTCTGCTGCTATTGTCGACGGCCGCTCCCCTCGGATCCACCCGTTACACATCTGGAGCACTTTATAGAGAAGGCAGCTTGGCCGCATTTTGCGTTCGAAATCCGCAATCTTGCTTTGTCTTGCGCGACGTGTAACGGCAAAAAGAACGAGGCTTACGCGCTGCTTTGTGGTCGTTTGACAAGACGCGTTTCAAAGAATGTTGCTAATTCGGCCAAAGTGGTCAGGTGCCCTGTACTGGTCAGCAATGGGGCACCGGTCGCCATAACGTCTTCGGCGGATTTTCGATGGGTTCATCCCCACCTTGATACCTTCAGCGAACACATCACCGTTCGCAAGGGATACGTCTTCCAGAAGCGCACAATAAAGGGTCACAGAACTATCAAGGGCCTAGAGCTTAATTCGGTCGGAAGACTTGAGCACCGAGCCGCGATAGAAAAGCTTTCTTTGAGAACGGGCCCCATATCGATAACCATTGGCTTGGCAGCCCAGTTGCAGTTCAATTCGCCTTCACAAGTCTATATGATGGCTGCAGAAGTTATCCGTGGGAAGCTCAGGGGCGCCCAGGGACGATGATGAACTGCCCCCGGTTTCGCTCGGCTATCTCTTCCGCGCCTTCCGATCAGCAATGAATCCGAGAGAAACCGGCGGCTTGCAGATCGCCTGTTTTCGTTCAGACGCGCTCTTGGTCCCACTCGCGCTGAAGATATCTCCGACCGATCTCGCAGAATTCGTGCCGCGTTGCTCCCAGTAGCCCCATTTGCCGAGCGACTGTGATCTTGCCGCCGAGGTTCGGATCGTGAGACCACCAGTGCGGCCGCCATGCCTGGACGATGGCATTAAACACCCGAATCTCTGCTGTCGTCTTTTCGAAAAGCAACTTGTAGCTATGGGCAGCGCTGTAGACGGTCATTACGATGTAGTCGACCGAAAAGTCGTTCTCTACAGTGAGATCAGAGGATGAGTGCTTGAGAAAATTGTAGGGATGCTGCAGCCCAGCGAACACCTCGTTTTCGAGATCAGGTGGGACCTCCGCCGACTTCAACATCTCTCGCACACTATTCAACCCCACGTCACTGCGACCCTTGCCGACGGCTTCCATGATGGCGGTCGCGGCGCTTGCGAGCACGTGTGCCGAGATCGGATCCTCGTCGATCAGGAATAGCCTGATCGACGAATTTATCTCGCATTCGCAGATCTCTTGCCGGTTCAGGCGAAGGTATTCGATGTCGGGATTTTCTTTGGCGAGCGGTAATGCGGCGCGCTGATCCATCGACATAGTTGTCTTTCGGCGTGCCATATCTCGATTTCCTTCCTGCAGTGTGGTCTTGTGTAGCACATTCGCACCATCTGATTTCTCAAGCAATTTTGGCGGGTGGATGATGATCGAACTGGGAGCATTTTCTGAGATAGAGCAGGAGGCGATCGTCCTGAGTGCTGTCATTAGTATGGTCGACGAAATGGTCAATCACGCGATCTTCTGCCCGCTTGGCGAGATTCGCAACGACACGAACCTCCTCCCACAGACCGCCGGAAGCCTGCGGCAGTTCGGAACCTTCCTCCGGGACTTTCTGTCACCGGTGACGGGTAAGGGTGGCTCGCCCCTGCCATTCGGCCTGCCCAAGCCGCCAAAGGATGGCAGTAAAGTCGATCACACGACACTCTATTATCTGAAGTGTATTTGCGAGAAACCGCTGATCGGAACGAAAATCGACCACCTCAGTCGGATCGTGCAGGAGTTCAGCGACTGGCTTGAAGCCTATGCGTTCGTAGAGGGAGTTCGGTTCGGTAACATCGAGCAAAAGGTGGATCTTCGGATCAAACGGATCGACTTCGTCCGTATGAGCGGTGACATCGGAAAGCACAACTTTCTGCGGCTGGGCGGGCAAGCCAATACTCTCCGCCGGATTCTGGCCGAGAACAAAGTCGAGATCGATGAGAGCGACGCCTTCATGGCGCTGCCAGATTGCTGGGACTGGTTTCACACCCACTTGCTCGCTTACCACGCCAGCACGATCGCGGAGTTTTTGAACAACATCCGTTATGCGATCCGGCTCTACATCACGCCAGTTGCGAAGGAACGATACAGAGTGACCGGAAATGTCGGTGGACTCGAGATGTTCACTTTTGAGCGGCCAGACGAGATCGCCAACAAGTTCGCTTGGGCCCAATTCTTTGAGCTGATGCAGGGATCACTCCGGCAGCCGAATTTCCCGCCTTTCAGCGTAGCCCATACAATGAAGATGCGATTCTGAATGAGGAGAATATCAGTATGGCAAAATTCTTAGATCGGTTGGCCACGATGCAGCTAACCGGACATTGGGCGACGGTTCTCGCGTGAACGCCGTCAGAGTATGCGAGCAGCACGTCCGCTTCGTCGTGTGGTACTGTTGTAATAGCTGGATGCCTGCTGGACCGAGCGATGCCGTGTGTGGCTTTTACTTCCCGATTTCAATTGAAGCGCTAAGCTGAAAACCCGCCACCCGGTTTAAACCTAGCCGCTTCCGGTCGAGCAGGGGAGGGGGCCGTCAAAGCCCCGATGCCTTGGTGAGATTGACGCGAAAGCGGTCGCGCCGCCGCTGGTATCTGCGGGTCATCTCGGCGCTGGCATGACCGAGCTGCTTCTGGACGTAGCGCTCGTCAACCTCGGCCGAGGACGCCAGGCCGGCCCGCAGCGAATGGCCGGCAAACATCAATCCGCGATCTCCCTCCGGCAGATCTCCGCGCATACCAGCCGCCAGAGCGGTGCGCTTGACGAGGCGGGCTACTTCCTGATCGCGCAGCCGATCGGGGCCGACCTCTTTGCCCTGGCCGGTGACGCGCCGGAAGAGCGGGCCGTGCGCAACCCGCGCAAGCCTGAGCCAGGTCTGCAGCGCGACCACGGGGCAGGTCGTATCGGAGGAACCGCGGCCAACTTCGACCTCGCGCCAGCCTGTCTTGCCGCGCAGGCGCAACAGCATGCCCTTGTCGAGAATTTCCACCCAGCCGGAAGAATCCTCAGTCTGGTCGCGGCCGCAATCCAGGCCGACAACTTCGGACCGGCGCAGCCCCCCGGCGAAGCCGATCAGCAGCATCGCCCGGTCGCGCAGGCCGCGCAGGGTGCCGCGGTCGAGCGTTTCCAGCATGGCAATCATATCCTCCGGCAATACCGCTTCCTTCTGCCGGGGAGGGGCGGCGTGGGTGTTGCGAATGCCGGCGAGCACGGTGGCGATATGGCGATCCTGCCGGTCGAGCGGCGTACCGCGTTGCGCATAGCTCCAGACAATCGCCGACAGCCGTCGTTCGATCGTTGACACGGAATTGGCTTTTGCGCCGCGCTCAGCCGTTCCTGATGCACAGGCGGTGATATAAAGGCCAATGGTCTGCGGATCCGGGGGCAGGGGGGAGAGATTGGCGCGCCGGCACCAGGCGGAAAAATGCTTCCAGTCGGAGGCATAGGCTTTGCGGGTATTCGCCGAGCTTGCCGCCTCGACATAATCGCGTGCCCGCTCGGAAAGCTGCTCCAGGTGGGCGGGCAATCCGGTGCTTGCTTCCGGGAGAGGGGAGGGTAGACGGGTGCTGTGCATCGAAACTTCGGCCAATCGCCGCGGCGCTAAAATCCCGTCGTCGGCGGCCGTGCTGTCAGACGGAGCAAAGCTCTCCGAAGCGTGATTTTCGCTGTTTTGCTCGATGATTTGGGCCATTCCTCTATAATGACAGAAATGAACGATAATGCAAGATTATCGGACATTTTATATTTCTGACATGTAGTGCAGTTTGTGTCGATATCTATAGCCTAAACCGCACATTTGATCTATGCTGCGAAGCATGAACTCGATCACCAAAGTGCAAATTCCATCAGTGACATGGTCGGCGAACATGCCGGGCTGGACGTTGGCATATGGTCGTGACATCGACGAAATTGATGCCGCTTTCGCCGCCGGTATCGGATTGAAATCCCTCGATGATTTGATCCGCGTCGATCCTCCTTGGCTCGGCTGCTGGCGCGACCGCCTAGCCCTGAAATCAGCCGCCGTCGCGGCCCGCATGCTCGATCGGAATGAAGAAGAGAATGCGCTGCGCGACGCCGTTTTGCTGACTCCCGCGAATGGAGATCCGGGACCGGCCGGAAAGCTGTTTTTGGCCACACGAATGCTGGCACGTCGAACAGCGATGCCGGGTACTGCGTTTGTCAGGGAATTGGTCGAGCTTCTGTCTATCCGATGGGACACGGAGCTGTCCTCGATCGCGGATCTCGCCGATGTGGCAATCCAGTCCGGGCGCGCGGCCCCCATTGCGATCGCTGATCTGGTATCCGCGATCATGGCGCTTCGTCCGGACGCGGAAGTCCTGGCTCTGGCTTTGGCAGACATCGTACTGGCCCAGAAGCTGAGATGGGCGCGACCCGTGCCGCTTCTGCTACCTGTACGGTTCGGGTCTGCATTCCGCACCATCGGCGGAAGAGGTCGAGTGCGGCCAGGTGAGCCAGCTTATCCCAAGGCAATTTGTCTGGCGCTGGTCAGCAGTGTCGAGGCGGCGCTTCAATCTGCCGCCGACATTGATCGCCGTGCCGCTCGGTTAATGGCAGCAGTGCCAAAGGTGAGGACCAAGGGGGGCGATGCGGTTATCCAAAAGCTCCTCAATGAAGACGCGGTTCCGGCCTCGGCGCCGGGGTGCAATCTGTCACGATGGGCAGCCACTCGACTGTTTGAGCGGCTGGAGAGTTTGGAAGCGGTGCGGGAACTGTCCGGCCGCTCTTCCTTTCGAATTTATGGGTTATGACGATGAGGGGAGCGAGCGCAGCAAAAACAAGTCAACGCCAAGCGAGAGACCGGCAGCAGGAGGTCCTTTATGATCGTGAGCTCGAGGGACTGCCTCCAGAACTGCGCTGGCGTGAGTGGATGTTGCGGGTAGAGGCGGTGATATTCGCCTCGTCCGAACCGGTCAGCCGCGAGATGCTGGCGCGGGTGGTCGGCAAAGAGTGCAGTATTGATCTGTTGGTTGATGACCTCATCGACGAATTACGAGATCGACCATACGAACTGGTATTGGTCGCAGGCGGATGGCAGCATCGCACCCGAGCGCGGTTTGCTGAGACAATTCGCATTTCGACCGCTCCGGCGAGATCAATTGCACCACGGCTGTCAGAGACCGAGTCTATGGTGTTGACGGCGGTGGGATATTTTCAGCCGATCACCCGGGCCGAATTGGCAGAGATTTTCGGCAAGGAGGTCAGTCGTGACACGATCGCCGGCCTGCGAGATGCGGGCCTCATCGTATCAGGGCCGAGAAGTCCGACACCCGGTGCGCCCTACACCTATGTGACAACACCCCGATTTCTGTCGGTTTTTGGCTTTGAGACCCTGCGTGACCTTCCCAACATCGAGGCACTCGAGGATGCTGGTCTTCTGAGCAGGCGAGGCAAGTTCGATACCTCCAACAAAGATCTTGCCGACATCGCTTCTGGTGGACATGACGCCGATGAGGCCGACTGATATCCTTTCTCATCGTGAGTTCGTTCGATAACGACCTTTTCTTCGCGATCCGATGTACTCCAGTAACTTGGAATGAAGCAATGCGCTGATATCCCGACGCGCGGTTTTCAGGCTGACATGCCAAGTTTGAACGATCTCCTTCGCACTGAAGCGCTCACCCATTCTGATCTGCTCCAAGAACCATAGCTGTCGCTGATTGAAGGATCGCGGTTCAGGGTCATCTTTAGGGTCATGTTCAGGGACACGATAAGGGTCATTGTGGCGTCTGGTTGCCGCCAGCGTGGCGTTAGCGGCTTCGCCAGTGGCGTAGGCCTCTCTGGTCGCTACGCGAATAACGCGATCATTCGCAGTAGAAGTTTGCTCGGATGCCGGGCCTTCGATGATACCAAGCACGAACGCTCTTACGACCGGCGAGGAGACCACGAGCCGAAGGAAAAACATAACCTCTGGAGCATGTTGACCAGACAGCCAGTGTTTTACGGTTCGTTCGCTGGCGCCTGTCTGGCGCATCAACTCCTTGATTGCGCGGTGACTATCGCCATGCTCTTTCTTCAAGAGATCGGCGACGGTGAGGGCAAGGACCTCTCGGTCACCCAGAAAGCCGGGCCAAGTCGGCAACTTACTGCCCTTTTTCGGCAACATCTTCCGCTCCTTCATGCGCTAGGATTGCGATGCGGATGTCTGCAAAAATGGATGTGCTCGGCGCCGCGCCAGCCTCAGGATCAAGCGCCTTTGATCAACGACAGGAGGGGCAAAAAGTGGATCGGGAGACCTTTAACGGCATGTCATCGGAGCCGCAGCCAATTCGGGCTGCCGAATATGTCCGTATGTCGACCGATCATCAGCGATATTCTACCGAAAACCAGTCGGAGGCAATTCGGGACTATGCTCGGGCGCGTGGTATTGAGATTGTCCGGACATACGCGGATTCGGGAAAGAGTGGCCTGAAAATCGAAGGGCGCGATGCGCTACGCCAGCTCATCGAGGACGTGCAGATCGGCACAACCGATTTCACGATGGTCCTGGTCTATGACGTCAGTCGATGGGGCCGCTTCCAGGATGCTGATGAAAGCGCGTATTACGAATACATCTGCCGTCGTGCTGGGATCTCTATACAGTATTGCGCCGAACAGTTTGAGAATGACGGCAGCCCGGTGTCCACCATCGTCAAAGGCGTCAAGCGGGCTATGGCCGGAGAGTATAGCCGTGAGTTATCTACGAAGGTTTTCGCAGGGCAGGGCCGCCTGATCGAAAAGGGATACCGACAAGGCGGACCCGCTGGTTTCGGCTTACGACGGACCCTGATTGATGAACGCGGCCAGGTAAAAGGTATTCTCCAGCGCGGCGAGCACAAAAGCATTCAGACTGACCGTGTGATCCTCACCTTGGGGCCGGACGAAGAGGTGGAGTTGGTTCGCGAAATATATCGCAGATTCGTCCATCACGGGGAAAGTGAGAGCGAAATTGCAGCTGAGCTGAATAAGCGGGGCATCAAATCTGACCTTGGACGCAACTGGACGAGAGGAACCGTCCATCAAATCCTGATCAACGAGAAATATGCCGGCGACAATGTGTGGAACCGACAGTCTTTCAAGTTGAAGAAACGCCATGTCCGCAATGGTCCCGAAATGTGGATCAGGGCTAACGGCGTGTTCGACGCTGTCATCGAGCGCTCGCTCTTCGAAGCCGCTCGGACCGTTATCAACACCCGGTCATTCCGGTTGAGCGACGAAGAAATGTTGCAGTCTCTGCGAGACCTGTACCAGCGAACGGGAAGTTTGTCGGGTATCGTCATCGATGAATGCGATGGCATGCCGTCAAGCAGTGCCTACAGCTCACGGTTCGGCAGCCTTCTGCGAGCCTACAGTCTCGTGGGCTTCAATCCAGATCGAGATTACCGTTACGTCGAGATCAATCGAGAACTCCGCAAGCGCCATCCCGATGTGCTTGAGCAGGTGATGGGCGCCTTGAAATCCTCTGGCAGCAAGGCGTGGCAGGACATCGAAACCGATCGTGTAACGGTCAACGAGGAGTTCACTTTGTCAATTGTAATCGCTCGCTGCTTCCAGACACCGACGGGACTTCTACGTTGGAACCTGCGTTTCGATACCTCACTTGCTCCCGACATCACCGTGGTTGTCCGCATGGATTCGGCCAACCAGAAGGCATTCGACTACTACCTCTTTCCAAGGCTAGATCTTCTCGCCGATCGATTGAGGATGGCAGAAGACAATGCCTTGCAGCTTGATGCCTATAGATTCGACGACCTCTCTATTCTCTATCAAATTGCAGCGCCCGTTAACTTGTCGGAGGCCGCGTGATGTCTGCTCTTCATTCAAGCCATATAGAAATGATCCCGATTTCACGCATATCGGTGCTCAATCCGCGCGCTCGCAACAAACGACAGCATCGGGATATCGTGAACAATATCGAGACCATCGGTCTCAAGCGCCCGATCACTGTCAGCCGCCACAATGGCCCAGGCGGGCCACGGTACGATCTGGTTTGCGGGGAAGGCCGTCTGGAAGCCTTTCAAATGCTCGGACAAAGCGAGATCCCGGCGGTCGTCATCGAGGCGAGCGAGGACAAATGCCTTGTCATGAGCCTGGTCGAAAATATTGCTCGACGGACCCCGCGACCAATCGATCTCATGCGTGAGATTGGCGCCTTGCGAGCACGAGGTTACACCGACGCTGCAATCGCCAAAAGGATTGGTGTCGGCGCACAATGGGTCTACATGATCGCCGCACTTCTCGAGAAGGGCGAGGAACGCCTTGTCGCAGCCGTTGAAACCGGCCTCATCCCGATTACCCTTGCGATGGAAATATCTCGAGCTGAAACCGAGGAGGCGCAAAGCTTGCTCCTGGATGCATATGAAGCTGGTCAGCTTCGGGGGAAAAAACTTGCGGCCGTCAGGCGGCTTCTCGATGTTCGCATGCGAGCTCAGGGAAAAGGAATACAACAAGGGCGTTTCGGCCGCAAAGCCACCGGAAAGCGGATGACGGCTCATGATCTCATGCAGGTCTATCAGAGGGAGGCCGAAAAACAGCGGCTCTTGATCAAAAAATCAGATTTTGCACAGACCCGGCTTCTCTTCGTTGTCGAGGCCATGAAGGATCTGATCGCGGATGAAAGTTTCCTCAATCTGTTGAGAGCGGAGGGATTGGCAACCATGCCAAAAGCACTCTCCAGCCGAATTTCGGGAGATCGCGATGAGCGATGGGCTTGATAATGATAGCGGCGGCGATGGCCGAATTCACTTCGCATTTGATCGAGATATAAAAATAATAGCCATTTCTGCGATCGTACCGCTGAAATCCCTGCCTGAAGGCGCCCGCGAAAGCAGGAAATTCGCGCAGGTTTTAAGTTCGATAAAGGCGATTGGATTGGTCGAGGCGCCGGTAGTCATCGCGGACAACAAAAACCCTGGTCTCTGGTTTCTGCTCGATGGCCATCTACGATTAGAAGCTTTGAAGGAGCTTGGCACCATCGAAGTCGAGTGTTTGATCGCAACCGACGACGATACCTACACATACAATAAGCGGGTAAATCGCCTCGCCCCGATCCAGGAGCATCGGATGATTGCGCGTGCTATTGAACGTGGTGTGTCGTCCGCGGACATTGCAGATGCGCTTGGGCTTCAGGTCGAGTCGGTCATTCGTCGGTTTCGACTGCTTGAAGGCATTAGTCCAGAGGCCGCAGAAATGCTGAAAGATACACCGTGTTCTATGACTGTCTTTGATGTCTTAAGGCAGATGTCGGCTGTCCGGCAAATTGAGGCCGCAGACTTGATGATCGGTCAACACAACTTTTCCATCATGTTTGCTAGAGCGATACGCGCTGCCACACCAGACAGCCAACTTGTTGTCCGCAAGCAAGGCTCAGGTCGAGGCGCTGGAACGCCGTCAGGACAGCAGATCGCTCGGATGGAGCGGGAGTTGGCTGCATTGCAAACACAAGTAAAGAGCGTTGAAGAAACTTACGGGATAGATAACCTTCACCTCACCGTAGCACGGGGATACATCGCAAAACTGCTTGCAAATGGCCGCATCAGCCGCTGGCTTGAACATCATCGCCAGGAATATCTCGGCGAATTCCAGAAAATCGCGGAGATCGATTCCATTGCTCCCTTCAAGGATGCTCCAGAGCCATAGGTTGCGAGGTGGTTTCTTTTTCGATTGACAAAGTCGATGCTGCAAATTGCGGCTTTGCGGCAATAGAGGTTGTTGCTGTTTATCGTAATATTCGTGAGGGAAACGTCTGTCATTCAGCACTCTGAGGAGCTGGGACTTTGTCGGAAGGCACCCTCATCAATGGCGGCTTCGATCTTCTTGAAGGCCGGCCTTATACCAATTTCCAGGATATTAAGTAGACCGGAATCGTTCGTATTCTGGGCGTCATCTTGGAACCAGATTAGCCATTCTACGACACCATTCTTTCCCTCAATTTTCTCACGCAATGCTTCCACCACCAGTTTAACGCATTCATCTATGAGCTTTGCTTGGGTGTGGTCTAACTCTCTCCGAAATGCAGCCCCCTTTTTTCGGATCGATTTTTCGGCCTCTGGTGACAAAGTCTGCAAAAATTTTGAGAAAGACTGGTAATATCGATCAGCAGCATCAAACATTGAAAGAATAATTTTCTGCGCGGATGGGCTCACGTCCGGCATCCGCTTCTTTCTACCACGCGTCGGTTCTTCCGTCGCAACTTTCGAGATTTTATCGCTATGTGACAGGGACCTAAGTTCACGCTTATAGTTGTCGAGAAGGCGAAGTGTCGGCCTACTGTGATTGATATTTGTCATATGAAAACCGCTCAAAATACCATGCCATCAGCCAATGCATTGTGGTTTGCGAATAGTGCTCGAACATCACATCCGACATGGTAGTAAGTCGATGTCATTCGGGGAACACTGAAGATGATGGGTTAGTTCTCGGCTCTTTCTTGTATCTCTCTGCTCACACAGCTGTTTTTACGGAACTCTCACTCTGTCAGTTGCCCCGGATAACTACAACAAGGAGGCGAAAAATCAGGCGTCGAGCGACGAACCAGTTCAATAGATGCTGATTTTGTGTCATCGATTTCGGACGCCAGTTGGTGGGGGCGTAGGACGTCGCCATGTAACTGTGCTCTCAACTCCAGCCAACGACCCTTCAAAACCTGCCAGTTGTGATCGTCATAGGTGCCGCTGACAACAACAGGGTGAACCCTGATACGGGGTGGAGGTCCAACCCGCTGGGGATCCCAGTCTCGCCAATCTCTAAGCCAAAGACTGTTTTTGCGGTCTACTCGCCCAATCTGTTGCTCGACAATGCCTGGGTTCCATTCGGCGTGAAGCAGCACCACAGTGCGGCACGCTTCGTGCAGGTTGAGGCCTTCACGACCGACACGTGATTGCGCAACCAGCACCATTGGCCAACTGCTCGCTCTATTAAAAGCAGATTGTAGAGTGCGACGTGTTTGAGGAGCAGTTGAGCCCGACATCATGCGGGCGAAGTTTCCCTCGCGTCCGGAATAATCCTGCAGATACAATTCAAGCTTTGCTCTGTGCGTGTCACGACTCTCGCCGTCTTCCTCGCTCGCAAGATCCCGCAAAAGTGAATCAAATAGAGCAAGCAGCTCGTTACCCGTCCAAGGGGCATCAGCAACTCGGCGCCTATCGCCAAGCGCTTCGAGCAAAGTACCGATCTGCAGCTCTTCTTTGTCAGCGCTGCGATGCAGAAGTTCGTTGAGAAATGCCGCGGTTCCCCCTTGGTTCGCAAGACCTTCAATATCCCGATGCAGGCGAGAAAGCTCTGTTCGACGGCTGCTAGCCCACTCATCGTAGCGATGTTTGAGTATCTTGTTGATCTCTGCGACCCCACCTATCGGAGCTGCGAAAACGGGATCCCTCAATGCCGCGGCAACGGCAGCTATACTGCTCTCTGCAATCCCACTAGCGGGCCAATGCATATTGTCACGCAAGCGTCGTAGCATCTCGCGCGCGTCCAGAAGCCGAGTTAGCGCGTTCATGGGTACGAGGAATTTGCCGAAAACGAGGACTTTTTCTTTCGCGTCTGTGTAGCTTTCTATTTTTCGAACAGCCGCAACAAGTGCAGGATGACTATAGATATCGGCATCACCTGATGAAAATGCATCCTTCCAGAATCTCGCCTGCCCAACTAGGTCGGTGTCTTGTGCCGCTTGTTCGTGAGTTTCCTCCTCGGTTGTCACACCAAGTCCGTATCCTTGGGCAATCGCTAGCCTCGACCGCTTTACACGCGGATCATCCTGCGGAAGCAACGAGAGTGCCTCGGCTGCGCAGAAGCGGCGCAACCAATCGCGGGTGAAACCTTCCGCTTCGGGAGACACGGCCACATCTACGACCTCACGATAATCGCCATGCATCTCCTTGAATGCGCTAAATTCTGGATCACTCCGCTTGTCGCGACGCAAGACATAGGGCCGCAAGGCATCGCAGAACTTCGCTGCTGCTGTAGCAAAATCTTCAGCGAGTGCTTTGTCCAATACCTCGGTCTGAATTCTCCGAACCACTGTGACATAGCCGGTAATCCATTCCGTAAGTTCGGAAAGCGCTGCGATCTGATCATGATTTTCGCGTCCGTTGATACGTTCCAGCGTATCGATCCATTGGCTGGAATTCAGTTCCACCGGGGTAGCTGTCATGCCGAGGCGGAAAGGAGACTTTGCCTCCCAACTTACTGGTCCAAGAATGCGTGAGAGGCTCGTATCTGCCCCCCGTGCTTTGTGGGCCTCATCCACCACGATCAGATCGAACTGGCCGAGACCGTAACCGATCAGGGGCAGGATTTTTCGTTTGTACTCTTCAGAAGACAACCATCTCTGATCGTTCTGCAAATTGTCCCAAGGCAAATCATGCGCTTGTATAGCATCTGCAATCTCTTGGGCTGCCCTGCGGCTGGCGTGGACATGACCTAGTTCGCCTGAATAAAAATTATTGCGTATCAGGTTACGGCGCCGACCTTCTACCAGACGAGAAACGTTTGGCAGCAGCTCCCGGCGCCAACCGCTCGCCGGCCCTTCGCCCCGATTGGGGAATTGCATATTTGCAAAGGAGTGCGAAATCATCACGATTTTCTCCGCAGCCCAACCCCCTTCGGGTAGTTCGCGCTGCTGACGGCGATACGTCAGCCATTCTTTGTGGCCGCGTTTGCGTCGCTCGCTACCTTCTGCATCATTTTCTCCAGAAAAACCCGAGATAAAGCTTTCATAACTGCGTAGCGGCAGTAACGTCCTGTCGTCAGCGTTAAAACGCCTTAATTCTTGCTGCCACTGCACTCCAAGGCCCGCGGGAAGAACGACTGCAGTGCGTCCCCCCGCTTTACGAACCGCGTGAATGAGAGCAGCTGCAATGCGGGTTTTTCCCATCCCCACTTCGTCCGCTAGTAAGGCGGAGCGCTGACCTTTCCCGATGCGGCGAGCCAGTTCCATTACACTCGCGCGCTGCCCTTGATCCAAGAGGGTCTCTTCACTTTCTACAGCGATACAAGAAAGGAAGTCCGCGACGCTTTTCCAGTCTACCATCACGCATTCTCCCTGTCCCAAAGCGACGGACAGTCGTTTAGCTTCCAGTCCTTCGCAACAACAGAAAGTGCGTCAGTCAGCAGCGCACCTGCAGATCCATTTGGTCGCATATGCGTGTCCGCCAAAGCGGGCAGCGGATTTGCTCCAGCTTTCCGAAAGAACTCGATCATACCCTGCTCTTGCAAGGAGATAGCGCATAGCGACTCCCGCAATTCCCGACACCATCGCTGCCAGTCTCTTGGGTCGATGCGCACTTGAACTTCGCCTAAACGTACTAGGAGCTCCATCATTCTCCGGATCGCGTAGGTGGCAGGCCACGCCTCGGATGCGTCAGAAGGATCGGCAAACGCTTCACTACCCTCCCCGCCATCATCAGGATGGTCAATGATGTCGGGTTCTGGAAAGTAAGCAAGCGTTGCCAGAACATCTTCGACGGTCATGTCAGGGGGGCGTGTAACAACCAACGCACCCGCAGAAATGACTGGGAGGCGCCAGTTACCCTCCACAAGTGTTACGATCACAGGTGCTGGAGCGGGCCATTTACAAGGTGTTTCGACGGGGTTGCTGTCCGCACCAATTACCATGGCTTGTGTACTGTCGGGTGTAGAGAGTATGCCTTCGTTCCAAACAAGCCACGAGATTGGCGGTAGCGATTCCGGTTCTTCGGGTGGGACAAAGTCTGCACCGGTTTGTAAAGTCGTCAGGGTTACCGTCTCCCTGAATTGAACTGGCAGAAGCCCGGCAATGCTTTCCTTGCCATTTTTGCGGGAGGGCCATTTTTGCCCCTTTGGCAAATCAACGACAACGCCAGCTTCCAAGTTTCCGCCGGCGTTGGCGGAACGTTCGAAACCATTTTGGCTAAGGTTTCCAGAACCGAGATAGACCCGTCCTGTCACCTCAGTCTGCTATAGGATGCCACGATATTGGTATTTTTCACTGATGCACTCCCGCTCCGCCCACGCAGTAGGACCTAGCAACGATGCGGCACCACTGACTAGGCCGCGAGAGATCCTAGAGATAATCGTTTGCACGGAGTTAGCGTCCTTCGTGAGTACGTTTCCATTCGCGCCGTGGGTCGGTGATGGTCACCGTGCCATACTTCTTGTTGGAACGCTCAATCCAACCGTTGTCGAGCACGCGGAACGAGACATTCGGATCGGAAGACGCAGTGGCAGTCTCTCCTGGCTGACCATGGCCCTGGGTGATCCTGCTAATCTGTGAAGCATCTGGATTGATCGGTTGATTGGCGAGTGCGGTGGACGCCAAGGCTGCGAATGCCAAAGAGAGAGAGAGGATTTTGGACTTCATCGAAGTTTCCTTTTCTGGTGCTGCCGATTGCAGCCCGTAGAGAATGAAACGAGACGTTTTCAAGCCAATTTCATCAGCTTTACAAATTTGTCAGAAATCTCCAACTTCATCGCCGTAACAAAACCCTAATCTCCGTGATGACAGGTACTTGCTATCGAATAACGTCGCGTGTGCCTCGACAAAATTAGTGAGAACGCCATATGAAACTCCTTCTCATCGAGGACGATGACCGAACAGCGGCCTATATTGTAAAGGGCCTGGAATCAGCTGGTCATGTCGTTGACCGTGTGGCAAATGGTCGTGAAGGTCTCTCTGCGGGTTTCGACTCTTACGATATTCTGGTCGTTGACAGAATGGTTCCCGGATTGGATGGTTTGACCGTTGTTAAGAGCTTGCGAAGCGCTTCGGTGCGAACGCCAGTTCTGTTCCTAACAGCCATGAGCGGTGTTGATGATCGGGTTGAAGGGCTTGAAGCAGGTGGTGACGATTACTTGGTGAAGCCGTTTGCGTTTTCGGAGCTGATGGCGCGCATAAACGCGCTTGTTCGCCGTCCCCCAATCTCAGTCGAGAAAACCGTGCTGTGTGTTGGTGATCTCGAGATCGATTTGATGAAAAGAACCGCGAGCCGCGCAGGAAATCCTCTCGACCTATTGCCGCGCGAGTTTTCATTGCTTGAAATATTGATGCGCAATGAAGGGCGGGTACTTACTAAGACGATGCTTCTAGAAAAAATATGGAACTTCAACTTTGATCCGCAAAGCTCCGTGGTCGAGACCCACGTAAGTCGGCTGCGCGCAAAAATTGATAAGCCATTTGACAAACCTCTTTTGCACACGGTTCGCAACAATGGCTACAGCCTTCATGCGCGCAGGTAGCCTTCTAAAAAGCACAGCTATTCGGCTCGCCGTTCTATACATTTCCCTATTCTTCGTAGCCTACCTTGCGGCGAACGTCGTCGCTTACCAAATGGTTTTGAGATTTCTCGATGAACGTCTCAATTCCAATGTTATGGAGCGGTTCAGAGAAATATCTGTGGCGTTCGACACGCGCGGGCTGTCGGGCGCGACCGATATGATCAGGAACCATGGCCCAGCTATACAGGGTGCGGAGACAATCTACACTCTGCGTGGGAATTCCGGCGAAATATTAGCCGGAAATCGACGAATATCTGGTGCTCCAGAAGGTTTTTCGAATCTATCGCCACAAGATCAGCACGATAGCGATAACAACTACAAACTCTTTAGAGGGGCTCTTGGAAATAATGATCTGATCGTAGGGATAAGCTATACAGATACAAATCAGCTGGCCGGTATTGTTCTCGTGAGTTTCGGTTGGACCACAGCCATCGTACTCACGATCGGTCTCGGGGGGGCAGGGATTCTTGCATACAGAAGTCGGCAGAGGATAGCCGCGCTATCAGATACAGCCTACGCCATCGGGCATGGAGAGCTTTCCAAGCGCCTGCGAATATCGAGGAGAATGGACGATATTGACGTTCTCGCCAGTGAAGTCAATGTGGCAATTTCCCGTCTTGAGGCCAGCGTCTTGGCTTTGACACAGGTAACAACTGATATTGCGCACGATTTGAAAACCCCCATCGGGCGGGCCTTCCTAATCCTTGATGATGCGCTGGAGGCTGAAAACTTGGCGGATTCAAAAGCCTCGATCGAGACAGCATTGCTGGAGCTCAGATCGATTGCTGATACTTTTGATGCGCTTTTGAGAATTGCTCAAATTGAGTCTCGCAGTCGGACAGCGAGTTTCAAGATATTCGATCTTTCAATTCTAGCTCGGGACATTTTTGAAATCTACGAGAGTATCGCTGCGGACTCTGGTTATATTCTATCCATTAAAAGCGATACGGAAATATGCTCGATCGTTGGTGATGCAGACCTTGTCAGTCAATTGCTGACTAATTTGTTGGCAAACGCAATGAGACATACCCCAGTAGGATCGCGAATTGAAATGAGCGTGCGCCGGGAAGCGAGTTTCATTGAGCTGACCGTTAGTGACGACGGACCTGGTATACCGGTGAACGAGGTGCCGCGGGTATTCGATCGATTCTATCGATTAGAGAAAAGTAGAACCACATTCGGATCCGGGCTTGGTCTCAGTATGGTAAAGGCCATCGCTGATCTCCACCAAGCGCATACTAGTGTAGCGGACAACTCGCCCGGGCTTAAGCTTACTATTTCATTTCCTGCTGTCTAGAAGGCAAGAATTGACATTGATACCTTCATCCGCTGCCTCTGATATGAATTGTCGCTGAGGATAAGACTGTGACGGTGATCGTCAGCGAAGCGGCCACCAGCCAACCATGTTTGGGAATAGTTCATAGCTTGATGCTCCGGAGTCTGAGTGAGTTGGCGATCACGCTCACCGATGAAAGGGCCATGGCAGCCGCCGCGATAATCGGAGAAAGCAGAAGGCCGAAGGTCGGATAGAGGAGGCCGGCCGCGACGGGGATGCCGGCCGCGTTGTATATGAACGCGAAGAAGAGGTTCTGACGGATGTTTCGCATCGTCATCCGGCTCAACTGCCTGGCGCGAACGATCCCCTGGAGGTCTCCCTTCAAAAGGGTCACGCCCGCACTCTCGATTGCGACGTCCGTGCCTGTTCCCATCGCTATTCCGACATCCGCCGCCGCCAACGCGGGAGCATCGTTCACACCATCTCCGGCCATGGCGACAATGCGCCCTTCGTTACGGAGGCGCGCGACGATCTTGCTCTTATCTTCCGGCAAGACTTCAGCCTCAACTTCGGCTATGCCGAGCTTCCGTGCGACCGCCTTGGCCGTTGTCGTATTGTCGCCCGTCAGCATGACCACCCGAACTCCTTCGCCCACGAGAGACTGAACGGCCTCGGGCGTGGTCTCCTTGACCGGATCGGCGATTGCGAAAAGACCTGCAAGTGCGCCATCAACCGCCATGAAGATCACGGTTGCGCCTTCGTCGCGTAGCTCCTCGGCCTTGGAAGCCATCGCGGCCACTTCGACACTGGACTCGCCCATGATCCGGTGGCTGCCCAGGATCAGCCTCCTGCCTTCGACCGTGCCTGTCACGCCCTTGCCCACCGGGCTGTCGAAGTCCCGTGCGTCGCCGACCGGAATACCCCTCTCATTGGCGGCGTTTACGATGGCCAGCGCCAGCGGATGCTCGCTCGACCGCTCTAGGGTTGCTGCAAGGCGGAGTAGTTCCAATTCGGAAATGCCGTCGCTCGGCGCGATCGCCGTTACCTTGGGTCGACCTTCGGTCAAGGTTCCGGTTTTGTCGACGACCAGCGTGTCGATCTTCTCGAAGCGTTCGAGGGCCTCTGCATTCTTGATGAGCACGCCTAGCCTTGCGCCGCGGCCGACACCGACCATGATGGACATCGGGGTGGCGAGGCCCAGCGCGCAGGGGCAGGCGATGATCAGCACGGCGACCGCCGCTATGAGGCCATGGGCGAAACGCGGCTCCGGGCCGATCAGCATCCAGGTGATGAAGGACACGATGGCGATCGCGATCACCACAGGAACGAACCACCCTGACACTTCATCCGCGAGCCGCTGGATGGGAGCTCGGGATCGCTGCGCCTCCGCGACCATCCGGACGATCTGTGACAGCATCGTGTCGCGTCCGACCTTGCCAGCCTCCATGACGAAGCCGCCAGTCTGGTTCATCGTGCCTCCGATGAGCTTGGCTCCGACTTGCTTTGTGACCGGCATGGACTCGCCTGTGATCATGGACTCGTCCACGGAGCTTCGGCCCTCGAGAAGGGTGCCGTCGACGGGAATCTTCTCCCCCGGACGTACACGCAGCCTGTTTCCCACGACGACCGCGTCAAGACCGATGTCCTCGTCGGCGTCGTCGGCCTTAACCCGCCGCGCCGTCTTCGGTGCGAGATCCAGCAACGCACGGATCGCGCCGCCAGTCTGCTCACGCGCCCGAAGTTCGAGAACCTGCCCCAGCAGAACAAGCACGGTGATGACGGCGGCGGCCTCGAAGTATACGGCGACCGTGCCCTCAGCCGAGCGTAGGGTTTCCGGAAACGCACCCGGCATGACCGTTCCGACGACGCTGTATATCCAAGCGACCCCGGTGCCCATGGCAATCAGGGTGAACATATTCAAATGGCGCGTCACCAGTGACTGCCAGCCGCGCTCGAAGAAGGGCCAGCCCGCCCAGATAACGACAGGAGTGGCGAGGACCATCTGTATCCAGTTCGACGTCTGCGGCCCAAGCAGCATATGCAGGTTCGTCAGATGCCCGCCCATCTCGAGCGCCAGCACGGGAAGGGCCAGCATGAGGCCGACCCAGAACCTGCGCTGCATGTCCATGAGTTCTTCACTGGGACCCTCCTGAAGCGTCGGCGCTTCCGGCTCCAGGGTCATTCCGCAGATCGGGCAGTTGCCCGGCCCGATCTGCCTGACCTGTGGATGCATCGGGCAGGTGTAAACGGTTCCTTCGCCCGCAGGCGGTGTCTTTAGTGGGATCGTCTTTCCCACCTCGCCGGGTTGGGCGTGATCATGATGGTGGGCATGTCCATGATGGTCGTGTGCCATGTCAGGTCTCCTGATCACATCGCGCCGTCGTAGGCGACATAGGTCATCATCCCCGTCGCCATATGATAAAGGTGATGGCAATGAAGCGGCCATCGGCCAGGATTGATCGTGTCGAACTCTACGGCGACTTCTGCCATCGGAGTGAGAAGGACGGTGTCGCGAACGGCTCCCGCGACATCCTCGCCATTGATGCGCACAACCTGGAAATGGTGCCCGTGGAGATGCATCGGGTGCGCCATCATGGACATGTTCCGCATGGTCAGGCGAACTCGCTTGTCCTTGGAGACGTCCAGTGGCACGGAGGAAGCAATGTTCCAGGTGTAGGCAGCCATGTCACCTGTCAGGTCAACCGCGAACTGATGGTCTGGAGTCCGCGCGGAAAGAGGTGTCTTCGCACGGAGCTTCTGCTCGAGCCCGAGGTCGAGAACGGGACCCGCCTTCGAGGCGTTGGTGCCGATCTTTCCGACGATTCCGTTCTTGGTCGCGAGGACGATCCCCGTCTGCTCTGTCGCGCCCTCGCGTAGCGCAAGGATCGGATACGAACCTGGACCTGTAGGAAGCTCCAACCGGATGTCGAGGCGCTGGCCCATGGAGATGGGGAAGCGGCTTGCTTTTATCGGCACTACATCTTTCCCATCCACGCCGATCAGGCTACCGACGATGCCGCCAATATCGATCGTGAACGAGGTCGCCGTCGCTCCGTTTATGATGCGCAGGCGGATGCGACCGCCCTTATCGATCCTGACGACTTCAGGATCGTCGAGAGTGCGGTCGTTGGCGAGATATGCGTCGTATTCGATATCGTTCAGGTCAGGCGACGACATTCCCTCTTTTGGCATGCTCATCGTCGACATATCTGTCATTGGCATCTGGTGACCCTGCATGTTCGTCATCATCTGCATCATGCCCTGCTGGCCTGACTGAATGCCGCTGTGTATGGAACTGCCGCCCTGCAAGGCCTCCAGCAATTCCTCAGGAGATTTGAACGAGAAGTCATGGAGGAGTACCACGACTTCCTGTTCATCGCGCGCCCGGTCCTCGGTTGTCCGGACGATCAACGGTGCTGCAAGCAGGCTCTGCTCCTGCAGAGTGTGAGCGTGCATCCAATGGGTGCCACCAGTGCCGACCGGGAAGTTGTAGTTCCGGCTGTCTTTGGCCATGAGTAGCGTGGCCGGATTTTCCGGAACGCCATCCATGGTCCACGGCGGCGTCAGACCGTGCCAGTGGATGAGGGTGTCCTCGGATGTCTCGTTGAGAAGGCGGACGTTGAAATCAGAACCCGCGTCTAAAATGAGACCGGGCCGGTCGTTGCGGTCTACGAGCCCGAAAACGCTGGCGGCCCTGCCGTTCACATCCAGAGTTCTCTTGCCGATGATGAGGTCCACGGGCGTGGAGTTTGCAAGCGCGCTGGATGAGTTGATGATGGGCGAGACCGCTGCCGCACCTGCGGCCAGAGTCTTCAGAAATTGACGGCGATACATGTTATGCCTCTCTATCCTTGTCTGTACGTAGACAATACTTGTGGTGGATTTCTGCTGAAAGCGGACAAGTTCATCAGACGGCGGACTGCGGAGGCTTGAGACCGGGTGAGGGCGCTCTCCCGACTAGGGGAGCCTGCAAATCCGAAGTTTGGGCCAGCAGGAACGAGACGGATGAAGACGCCGTCGGCGACGGGATGATCAGCAGGCAGACGGCGCAGATGCTGCTGCAGCAAGCCTGATCGCCGAGGGCCGCTTTTGCTTTCGAATGGTGGTCATCGTTGTGGGATTGCCAGACGGAGTTGCTGGCCACGTTGGAACATGACTGGTGCGCTGCATGGGAGGCGGGCGCGCTGAAGAGAACGGCGACCGCGATCAGCGCGACGCATATCCTCAAAATCAGCGGTGAAAGCTTCCGCAGGTTCATCTCGCTTAGCCCAGTTGTGCTCGGGAACAAGCTACCGCTCCACAATACGCTTGCGTTGATCTTCATCAAGTGAGGATCGGAGATTTGCGAAGAAAGCGTCTCCGATCCTTGAAAGCGGGCGCAGGTCACATCGCGTGAGCGCCGACAAGGCCGATTGAGGCTGTAGCCATCCAGACAGCCATCGCGATCATCATCAGGTTCTCAGTCAGCGAGATGAAACCCAACGGGACATTGCTGGAGCCACCGACGCAAGCGCACTTAAGTTCCCGCCTGTCGATGTACACTGCCTTAATCACCGAGACGGCACCGACGGTGCCGATGAAGAGGGCGAGAGGGACCGAAATCCAGTTGAGGGCTCCAGCCACCATCAGGATGCCAGCCAGCCCTTCCGCATAAGGATAGATGTAGCTGTACGGGACCCACCGCTTCGCGAGCAGGTCATAGTTCAGGAACATGGTGGCAAACGTTTCAACGTTCTGAAGCTTGAGCAGTGCGAGCACCACCATCGAGAATGCGATGAACCATTCTGCTGACTTCAGCGTGAACGCATCGCCGCTGACGGCGTAGCTCGCCGCCATCGCGGTAAGCGCAGTCATGCTGAAGAGCGCAATAACCGGGCGGTAGGTCGTTGCCTTCGGATCGACCACCTTTTTCCCGAGAAATCTGCGCAGGTCGTCATGTCCGCCGATGCGCCTGCCGTCGATGAACACTTGCGGCGTAGTCGCGACATCGTGCTCCTTCTTGAACGCCTCAGTTTCTTCACGTGTCTCCAGGTGGTGGTCTTCGACCTCGTACCCGGCCCGTTCCAGGAGGTACTTTGCCTTCAGCCCGTAAGGGCATGTATGGCCAGGCATCACCATGCGATGGATGACCGCCTTTTTCGTGTTTTGAACCTTGTCCAACATTTCACGTCTCCTTGTCTTGTGAAACCGTTGGCATGACCATACGTTCCGTACCGTGGTACGGAGTCAACAGCCTATGGATATAACGATCGGAAAACTTGCGACGGCTGGAAACGTGGGGGTCGAGACCATCCGCTTCTACCAGCGGCGTGGTCTGCTGACGACGCCGAGGAAACATGTCGGTGTTCGGCATTATGGAGAGGACGACTTGCGCCGTCTCAGATTCATACGGCAGGCGCAGACCGCGGGCTTCACGCTTGAGGAGATCAAGGAACTCCTGGATCTCGATGCGGGAGACGACCGGGAGGCAGCGCGGAAGCTTGCTAAAGTCCGGCTCGAAGCTCTTGATGCCCGTATAGCCGAACTGGATCAGGCAAGGAACGCGCTCAAGCGGCTTGTTGGCGAGTGCGCATCCGGAAAGACCGGGCCCTGTCCGATCTTGTCGTCTTTCGGCATCTGACGCTAGGCGTTCACTTCGGCCTGACCGCAAGGTAGACATATGGCGCAGATCCATCCCTCGGGAGCGCTATGACATCGTAGGATGCCCCTGGATCGGTGCCCATCCCAAGCGATCCCTTCGGCATCCCTGCGACGGCCAGACCCGAGAGCGCGGGTTTTTCCGCCAGCAGTTTCTGGGCGGCTTCCAGAGGCACGTGTCCCTCCAGGAAGTAGCCTTCCACCATTGCCGTATGACATCCTTGCAAAGAGGCGGGGATACTCAGCTTCCTTTTAACCGCATCCATGTTGTCCTCGTTCCTAAGATCGACCGAGAACCCCGCATCCCCGAATGCGGAAGCCCAGGCTTCACAGCAGCCGCAGTCTGGGTCCTTGTGGACGATCAGCTCGGGCATGCTGGCCACAGCCGCGCCCGGGAGAAGCGCCGCCGACGCGGCCATGCAGATGAATTCCCTACGTTTCATGATCTCTTTCCTCTCTGCCTCCGCAATATGCAGCCGCTAACTAGAAGCGGAAATTCTGTCGCGAAGCCGAGCCATGTGTTATGCTCTGATTATGGTACCGGGAGGTGCCCATGTGCCGCATCTGTGTTCTAGTCGCCGCAGTCGCCACCGTCACCTCGGGCGCGCAAGCCCAGGAACGTCAGCCGTTCCATATTGCTAGATTTTCCGACAGCCGGACCATTGGTCTCGCAATAACGTCATCGATAACTCCGACCGACACACAATACGATTTCGAAGTCGGTATAGGTCTCACTGAGACATCTCCAGGTGGGGAGATACTCTTCGTTGACCACGGAATGCATTCAGTCCGTGTGCGATGCGAGGCGCCCGGTGTCGTAGAGGTCGGCGGCTTCAACCATTTCATGCCAACGCCCAGTTCGTCGGGAAATTGGATGCAGGATCTTTGGAGGTCGCTATGCCAAACTCCATCTTCATGATCTGTTCTGTCGTAAACTCCAAGATCTTATAAAAAGAAACAAGGTATTTTTGCAGCTGAGATTTTTACGGGAACCGTGCGCTTAGCGAGTCTGCTTGGTATTAAAATTCAAGTCTAAATAGGCGATATCGATTAGTTCCTTGCGTCCATTAAGCCGCACCTTTTCTTTTCGTAACCACTGAGCGGATTTTTGTGCGCCGGGTACTTGATCTAGAACGATTGTGGAAACGACGAGAGGTGATTGAAGGTCCTTGGCAACAATATCTAGCCTCTTTGCAACATTCACAGGATCACCCATCACAGTAAACTCATCATGGAAACCACTTTCAAGAACTCCGCCTAAGACCGTCCCGTAGTGGAGACCAATTCCTGTAGCAAGCGCTGGCAGGCCTTGCTCAATATTCGCCATACGCCATTCGTGGAGTGCGCCAACTAGTTTCATTGCGCAAGCTAGTGCCCGGCTTACGTCATCTGGTTGCGATTTCGGCTGACCAAAGACGGCCATAACACCGTCTCCGATGAACTTGTCGACAGTACCACCGTAGGCGAATACTGTACCGGCCACGATACGTCGGTATTCCGAAAGGACCTTTGCTAATTCTTGCGCAGTTGCTGTTTCCGAATATCGGGTGAAGTCTCGAACATCGACGAACATGATAGCTGCGTTCCGACGCTCTAGATCCAGAACAGCACTTGCATTCTCAAGATCGGATACGACGGTGGGCGAGAAAAAACGAGACAGATTCATTCGTCGTTCGTCAATCATTAGGGCATGCCTGCAAGTTCGATCGTAATCTAAGGCGAGTAGAATGAGCGCCAAAGCCGTAAAACCGAAGCTGGTAGTAAGAATAAATTCCTGGTTGAAAAGATTGTCTAGTAGCATAAGCGGTGTACTAGACTGATGCCTGGATGCCATTATTGCAAGCATACTAAGCCATGTTGTAGAAACGATCGTCGAGAACAAAACTATGAGGCGAACATCGAGCTTGAGCGCTGTATGATTTAGAAGAATGAATGCAATAACTAGGCTCGACGTCGTGAGACCATGATTGGCGTTTATTGGGTTTGCTAAAATGTGCTCGTAAAGGACAACCGTCACTAACAACGCATCAAGAATGACAAAGACTGCGTTCAGGCGCCGGTTCGCGGGTAATCGAGTCGCGGCAATGACAGAGGCGACGCTAACGCCAAGGTACGATGAGCTGACGATCATATTAAAGGCGAAGCTGGTTTGATTTTCACCGACGATCAAATTCGCGATCAAAATTGAAAGGGCTACAAATCTTAGCGAAGCGGACCGAAGCTCATGCATCGCCTCGCG
This sequence comes from Agrobacterium sp. A3-95, assembly GCF_053521785.1. Lineage (NCBI taxonomy): Bacteria > Pseudomonadati > Pseudomonadota > Alphaproteobacteria > Hyphomicrobiales > Rhizobiaceae > Agrobacterium > Agrobacterium sp. A3-95. Next base: position 57,501 of record NZ_JBNWDR010000014.1, read on the forward strand.
ATCTTTAGGCGGTGTCCTTGGGGTCATCTTACTTTTTCTACGAATGAGTAGGAAATTGTACTGAATGGGCCACCGCCACATCTCACTCATGTAACCTCAAACGACTAAACAAGCTGGAAGGAGACCACTTCGTCCTTCTAGGCATAATCTAAATCGATCAACTCAAATCGACCGAAGTCGTTACGGCGGCTGTCGAGGAAATTCGACTGAATGACAAGCCTTCCTTGGAAGAAACTGCCAGGAACTCTGAAACCGTGATCGAATTTGAACGAGTCGTTCCAGCCCGCGTAGAGGAAAAATTTTCGATCTGAAGCGCCACATAGAGCCGACGTGAGCATTCGAACCGTCTTCTTCTCTGGGGGTCGATTGAGTTTAGTGAAGGTCGCGCAGATCAGAAGTAGAGGAACAGACTTTACAATTCTTGGCGATCCAATAATTGCAACATCTCCGTAGTGTGCGGATATATATTTATGTATCGGTGAGCTAATTCTGCGCGCCAATTGCTCTGCCGTCACTGTCACGCCAGTCTGTGAACCCGCATTCGTGCGTGCAATACAAGCCGCCGCGATCTCATCCACGGTTTCATTTATTGTGACATCGCTCTGTTTGGATGTGCGAAGGTTTGTGTGAAGACCTATGTAGGCAGGGAGCTGAGTAGATTCCTCTAAGCACAGATGCCGACGGTTGAGATAAGAGGCTCTTTCGTTCGCGTAGGTGTAGAACACAGCGATGCCTTCGTACTCGAGCGTATCGCGCATTGTCTTGTAGAGCTTACCCGCCACTTTGACGCCCCTGAATTCGGGTGAAACAAAAAGATCAACGAGCTCGGCGGCTTGAACAGAGCGACCAGCCAGGCACAAAGTTTTAGAAAAACTCACAAGTTGACCAATTTTGATCCCGTCCGTGAAAGCAGAGATTATAGTGACGCGGTCATATCCGCTCTTGTACGCCCAAGAAAACCTCTCTGATGAGAGTTCTGGTCCAATTCTCCCGAACGCTTGATAAGCCAAATGGGACGTCATCCGACCGTCGAACTCGTTCAAGGTCTCAGCTCTTACTTCAATGTTCATAGGGCACCGCCATCATGTCGGCGCGGCCTCGCAGAGGAGACCGCACCACGTCGAGGGAGCTAAACGACTCTTTTCACTTCACCTGCGTGACCGTCAGCTTGCCGTTGACGCGCTCAGCCACGAACTGAACCTTCGCGCCTTCCTTAAGCTTTGCCAGCAGCGCATCGTCCGTGACTTGGAAGACCATGGTCATCGCAGGCATTTCGAGGTTTTTCAGTTCCTCGTGAATGAGCGTGACCTTCTTCGTCTTAGCGTCGATCTTCTTGACGGTGCCATTCGTGAATTCCTGGGCGAACGCGCCGGCTGCGGAGGAGAGGGCGATGGCAGCAGCGAGAGCGATCTTGAAAATGGTTTTCATTTGTAAGATTCCTCTTCAGATTACTTGGAGACAGCTACGTCGCCGTGCATTCCGGCGTCGTAATGTCCGGGAACGAGACAGGCGATTTTGAACACGCCGTCGTTGGTGAACTTCCAGACGATCTCGCCGGACTTGCCCGCGGCGAGACGTATCGCGTTCGGATCGTCATGCTCCATTTCCGGGAACTTTTCCATAACGGCCTTGTGCTCCATGACTTTGTCTTCCTGATCAAGAACGAACTCGTGGTCTAATTCACCTTCGTTCTTAATCGTAAAGCGGACGGTCTGACCCTTGCGGACCTTAAAGTTGGCTGGAGTGAAGATCATCTTGCCGTCTGGTGTTTCCTTCATACTAACACGGATGGTCTGCGTGACCTTGGACTTGTCGCCCGGTTCGCCAACTGCCATTTCGCCGTGGCCGCCTTCGTGCGAGCCGGACGCGAAAGCCGGGGTGGCAAGAGCCGTGGCCAGCAGGAGGCCGATGAGTGCGTTCTTCATTTGGTTTTCCTTTGGTTGTTTAGGGAACTTGTCTTCAGCCGTGGTTCGAATGCTTCGACGGCGGCTGCGTCTTCGCGTCTTTTGCCTTGGTTGCGTCAGGCACGCTGCCCGTCCACTCCCATGCCTGCGTGCCCGGCGGGTTCTCGTACCAGCCCGGATCGGTGTAATCGCCCGCCGAGATGCCTTCGCGGACCTTCACTACGGAGAACATGCCGCCCATCTCGATGGGGCCGTGCGGGCCCCAGCCAGTCATCATGGGAACGGTGTTCTCCGGGATTTCCATCGACATCTCGCCCATGTCGGCCATGCCTGCGGTACCCATCGGCATGTATTCCGGGCGGAACTGTCGGATCTTCTTGGCGACTTCCTTCTTGTCGACCCCGATGAAGGTCGGGATCTCGTGGCCCATCGCGTTCATCGTGTGATGCGACTTGTGGCAATGGATGGCCCAGTCGCCCAGATACTTCGCGTCGAACTCGTAGGCGCGCATTGCCCCGACAGGGATGTCGATCGAGACTTCCGGCCAGCGGGCTTCGGGCCGCACCCACCCGCCATCGGTGCAGGTCACCTCGAAGTCGTACCCGTGCATGTGGATTGGATGGTTGGTCATGGTCAGGTTGCCGACGCGTACGCGGACCCGGTCGTTCTTTGACACCACGAGTGGGTCAATGCCGGGGAATACCCGACTGTTCCAGGTCCACAGGTTAAAGTCGGTCATTTCCATGACCCGCGGCACATACGAGCCGGGATCGATGTCAAACGCACTCAGGAGGAAAACGAAGTCCCGGTCAACGGGCATGAACGCTGGATCCTTGGGATGGACAACGAAGAAGCCCATCATGCCCATCGCCATCTGCACCATTTCGTCGGAATGCGGGTGGTACATGAAGGTGCCCGACTTCACGAGATCGAACTCGTAGACAAACGTCTTGCCGACCGGGATGTGTGGTTGTGACAGACCGCCGACCCCGTCCATGCCTGATGGCAGGATCATGCCGTGCCAGTGGACAGAGGTGTGCTCGGGAAGCTTGTTGGTCACGAAGATCCGGACGCGGTCGCCCTCGACGGCCTCGATGGTCGGACCCGGTGACTGGCCGTTATAGCCCCAAAGGTAGGCAGTCATGCCCTCGGCCATTTCACGCTCGACGGGTTCAGCTACGAGATGGAATTCCTTGACGCCGTTGTTCATACGGAATGGTAGTGTCCATCCGTTGAGGGTCACGACCGGATTGTAATCCGGCCCGACAGAAGGCTTCACGGGTTTCTGGGTCGCCGGCGAATCCATCACGGCTGCTTCCGGCAGGCCCATGTTCGTTGTCTGGCTCCAGGATTGGGATGAGACGAGGGCGGCCGAGGCAGCGCCCGCTCCGAGCAATTGTCTTCTGCTGAACATTCTCGTTTCCTTTCTCAGTGACCGCCCGCTGGCGCTGCTTCGGCCGACGCGACCTCAGTCTCGGCCGAAGCCGATCCCGTGCTGCCGCCGTAGATGACGGGAGCGAGGTTCGCCTCGGCGAGCCAGAAGTCGCGTTTCGCGTTGACGGCCAAAATGGTGGAGGTGATCTTGTCGCGAGTGTCCGAGATGAGCTCGAAAGTGCTGGTGATCATACCGTTGTAGTTAAGCATTGATTGCTGCTCGATCGCGCTACGCAACGGCAGGACATTGTTGCGATAATGCCGGGCGATGTCATAGTTCGACCTGTAGGCGACATATGCCGAGCGTGCCTCCGACCGGACGTTGACTGCGAGCTGTGCCAACTGGTTTGCCGTCCGCATGTACGAGAGTTCGCCCTTGCGTAGGCGCGCCTGACCTGAATCGAAGATCGGGATAGTGAACTCAAGCGCGGCCGTCTTCGCGATGTCGGATAAGATCTTGCCATCCTCTCGCTCGCGTTCCTTTTCCCAGGTGCCGACAAGCTCGATATCTGTAACGATACGCGTGGCATTCGTCAGGTCGTAGGACTTCGCTGTCGCCTGAAGCTCAAGACGGGAGACCTGAAGATCCATCCGCTTGTGGATGGCCTCGGCTTCGATATCGTCGCGCTTGATCAATGCCTTCGGCAGGTTGGGCAGACGGTTCGGGATCTGGAAGTCGGTGTCCGAGCCTGACAGGCCCATCAGCCGGACGAGCTCTTCTTTTGCCAGCTTCGCCTCCAGCCGGGCTTTGGCGGTGTCGCCCGTCAGCTCCGCATAGAAGACATGCTCGCGCGCCTGCTCGCCCTTGGGCATCGAACCAGCCTCGCCGATTTTCTTTGCAAGCTCGGAGGAAGCGTCGGCGGCAATTTTCGCCTGGTTTAGGTAGGCGACGTTCTCCCACGCGGCGACGGCGCTTATCCATGCACGGCGAGTCTCTGCGGCGAGCGAGATGGTGGCGATTGCTGCCTTGAGCTGCGCCTGTCTGAAACGGTTGTCGGCAAGCTTGATGTTGCGGTCATAGGTCGCCAATGCCAGAATATTGGTGGCAACGGCGCCTTCAAGAACCCGGTAGGCCTCGAGACCCGGCGTACCGATGCCGGATAGCCCGACCGAGAATGTCGGAAACACCGATAACTGCGTTTGCCATGCGTCTGCGGCGCTGTCACCGAGATCGGCATAGGAGGCTTGGAGCCCTTTGTTGTTCAGAAGGGCGACCTGGACGGCCGTCTCAACATCGATGGTCTTCTTCGCCATCAGCGCCTTCACCCGGTCACGCGTTGCCTGGGCCTGTTTCTGGTTCTGGATCCAAACGGTCTGCTTGGCCGTGGCCTCGCCGCTCTTCGCAGAAGCGTTCGCAAACCCAGCGTCAACTGCCGAGTAGTCGGTCGTCACACAGCCCGCGGCGACGAGAGGAAGTGCGATGGCAGACATCAGTTTGATCGATCTAAGCGTCATCGCGTTCAACCCTTCTTCGGAGCCTGGGCGTCATTAAGACCGCGCCAGGGCTTGGGATCAGTCGGGAGGCGTTGAGTGTAGCCGCCGATCGGGCTCTGGTACCGGACAGGCTGGGTACCGGACACAGCGTCAGGATTGCCCGACGAAGCTACGACTTCAGGCAGAGTGGAGGCGCATCCGCTAACTGCAAGCGGTATGGCGACCACCAAAAACATGAGTTTCATGGTGAGAATCCGAGAATTAAGATCGTGTTTGTGCGGCCACGCGACGTCGCGCGGACACACCGCAAGACCCGCCTAGCGGGGGGCTAGTTCTCAGATGTTAGGTGGACGATGAAGGCTCGGAGCTTCGCCTACCGCATTTTTGTCGTCGGCGAACTCATGAACTGAGACCACCCGCGAGTGGCTCAGGGACGAGCCAGTGCAGGTGATAGCGGCGACGCCGCAGTAATCTTTGCAGCAGGAGTTCTTCGTTGTTTCCGAACTGCCGTGCTCGTGCTGGTCGCCATGATCATTCGCTTGGGCCATGGCTCTGTGATCGTCGCCATGGTGTGACGAATGATCGTTCTCCATCTGGGAGATCCGGGGCGGGTTGTCGGGATGCATCGCGGCGTTGACGGCAGTAAAGCTGTAGCCTGCCAGTGACAGTATCATCACCAGTCTGAACAACATTGCCATCGCTTTAGATGTGATTCGATACATCCCGCTCATGCCTTAAGCATCGCTAGAGCCTTCGGGCTTGTCAACCGACCCAGCTCTCAATCATTTTTTTGCACTGTTCGTGTCGCATCGTCAACAATTAGCCCAGATCTGCCCCGATGAATCTGAGAACATCGGGACAGAATGCCCGAGTAGCAGCCCGGCGAATGCGCTCTTTCCATGCCGTTGTTAGGCGGTTCGAACAGGCGCCGATATCTGTCACTATCGTCACCGACTCAGCGGCGATTACGGAGCCTAAGAGCCTCGGCGACCGGATTGGAAATGGATACCGTCCCGTACGTGGCGTTGGTGCGCCGGACGCGGCCATCTGGCAGCACTTCGAAAGTAACAGAGCGGTCCGAGGATGCAACAGCGCTTTCGCCAGGTTGGCCGTGCCCCTGCACGATGCGGTCAACATTGCTCGCCCTGTCGCTCAACGGTCCAGTTGCAAAAGCAGACGGGGCGGTCAATGCTAGTGCAACGAACGCCGCTACGAACTTAATTCTCATTTTGGTCTCCTCGCTTCAACACTGCAGATTGCAGCTTGGAAAAAATAGATCTCAGCAGTGACAGGGGCTTTTCATGAACTTTACATCTTTGTAAGCTGCGGTTTGAAAGTAATCGGCACAGACAACAATCGCAGCTCTCTCTGTGAGGGGCGGGAAGTAATTTTGGGGAGAGAGTTTTAGTACCCGTCTAGATACTCGTACTTATCGAAGCGCCATTGATCCATCTTGCTCATCTGGCGGGCACGCTAGTCCCCCCAGAAAAAGCGAAATTGTACCGGACTGGCCGAAGACTGTTATTCTTGAAGGCCTAATGCATGGAATGACGGCCGTGAACCTGAACATGATGCAGGGTATGATGAAGAAGGATCCTGACGTGTTTCTCGTGCGGGATGATCGCGCGCCACATGTGCGCTATCAGCATGTCCCAGACCGAGCTGAAATATGGCGACAACGCCGATTTCAAAGCTATGAGCTGATTCACAGGTATAAAGACATGCATAGGTACCTGCAGCTCGCTTGAGCGTATGTCTGTTGGCGACGACGGGGTGTTGGCTTGGTCGGCCGACAAAACAGAGAGCCGAAGCAAATACAGTTGAGGGCTTGAAATTAGCCGGAGGGTGGCGGCGTACTTAAGGTGAGATTCCACGAGGGATCGCTCGGTTCGCGCAGCCACTTCACAAACGCCTTCCTGTCGTGCAAGAATAGATCCATGAAGGCACTGATGTTCACCCAACGCATTCTCTGCGCGCTTGCCATGCTTGCGGTCCTCCTGGGACCGGTCAGCGTGACGGCCGCCGCAGCGGCCATGGTTTCATCAGGTCCGATGACGGGCATGGAGATGGCGGATCAGTCTTCGGACGAAGAGGCGATTGCCGACATGCCATGCTGTCCACAAGAGCAGAAACTTGCTGGACCCGACTGCATGAAAGCCTGTCCGCTCGCCCTTGTTTGCTCCACCGTAATCATCGGCAATCTGTCTACGGCCGAAGGCCTGCCTATGATCCACCCGTTATCGATGGCGTTCCCAGGCGTTGCCGAACGGCAATTCGCGTCGGCTCCCGCTGAGCCTCTCCCCAGGCCACCACGCGCCTGAATCACTCTCGCTCGCTGCGTCGATCCGTTCCGCCTCGCGGAGCATTTCGGCGCGTCCAGTTCCTGCGCGCATCCGCGCGTCTTGAGACGTGAAATCATGAAGAAGAGAAACATACCCATGCGAGCGACCGCGGCCGCACTCGCGTTCCTTGCCGTATCCGCAGGCACCGGTCTAGCCGGAGCCGGGGACTACGAATTTCAGCTCATCGCTTCCGAGGTGAAGCATGGGCCGCAGGCCGAAGTGGCCGTCAGACTGGTCGACAAGCAGTCCGGAAACCCTGTCCCCGGCGCGGTCATCTTCACCACCAGGATGGACATGGCTCCTGACGGTATGGAGATGATGACGACTTCGGTTCAGAACCTTCCGGTAAATGAGGCGGGCGTGTATCGCTTCCGCACCAACCTATCGATGGCAGGCGGTTGGCGTTTCAAGGTCGCCGCCAAGGTCCAGGGTAAACCGGAAACAGTCCAAGGCGAAGTTGTCATAAAGGCGCTCCCGTGAAGACTGCCGCATTGCTCCTGTCCGCATGCTCCCTCGCCATCGGGGGCGGGGGAGGATACCTGCTCGGCTCCGGCAGGGTCACCATTCCCGATATCGCCGCTTTCCGATTTCTGATGGCGGAGGCTCCAGCCGCCACCGAAGAAGCCCGGTCTCCAAGCAGTGGTCCCGTTATCTACTATCGGCACCCCGGAGGAGATCCCGCTTGGTCGGCGCAGCCTGCAAAGACATCGGATGGCAGGGATTTCATTCCGGTACGAGCGAGCGAAGATGTCAGCTTCGCGGACACGCCCGAAAGCAGGGGTCCTGAGATTGCCGCGGCCGGAGGCGCTCCGGCGGCAAAACGTAAGATCCTCTTCTACCGCAATCCCATGGGGCTTCCCGACACCTCAAGGGTGCCTAAGAAGGATTCGATGGGGATGGATTACATCCCCGTCTACGAGAGTGAAGCCGATGGTGGTTCAACCGTCCGGGTTCCTCTTGGGAAGCTTCAGCGCACTGGAGTCAGGACTGCCGAAGTCACGATCGAGAAGCTGCCGACCGTGCTACGCGTTCCTGGGATCGTCGTGCTCGATGATCGCCGCATCCATGCGGTGAGCATGCGAACCGACTCCTTCATCGAGGAAGTGGCTGCAGTCACCGCGGGAAGTCGCGTGAAGGCTGGCGAAAGCCTCTTCAGGTTCTACTCGAAGGAAGTTGCGACCGCCGCATCCGAATACGCAAATATCGTGTCCGGAGGTGGCGACACCGCCGGAAGCGCATTGAGACTTCGCAATCTCGGAATGTCCGACCGTGCGATCGAGGCAATCCGCAGGGACCGGAAGGTTCCGCCAAGCATGTCGTTCGACGCGCCGACGGACGGCATCGTCATCGAGCGGGCGACGACCCCAGGGAGCATGGCGGAGCCGGGCAACATCCTGTTCAAGATCGCCGACATGAGTGAGATGTGGATGGTCGCTGACGTGCCCGAAAGCCAGCTCGGTGCTGTTGCAGTCGGAGCGGCAGCAAGCGTGGCCATCAGCGCCAGACCCGGCGTGAAAGTCCGTGGAGACGTCGAACTTGTGGATCCAGAGATCCGCGATCAAACCAGGTCGGCAAAGGTGCGGATCCGGATCCCAAATCCTGATGGCACACTTCTCCCGAACATGTTCGGCACCGTCGAGATCTCGTCCGGACAGCCGGACCCGGTCGTCTCTGTGCCGAACGACGCGATCGTCGACACCGGGCACAGGCGTATCGTTTTCATCGACAAGGGCGAGGGACGGTTCGAGCCGCGCGACATCGAAGTTGGTGTCCGGGCGACGCAGCGAAGCGAGGTGACCGCGGGTCTTTCGGCAGGGGAACGCGTGGTCGTGGCGGCCAACTTCCTCGTCGATGCCGAGAGCAACTTGAACTCTGCCCTGAACGCGCTCGCCGCGGGAGACGCACATCCATGATTTCAAGATTGATTTCCTGGTCGGCGCGAAACCTGCTGCTCGTGTTTGTCAGCGCGTTACTTGTGGCCGCCGGCGGTGTTCACGCACTGCGAACGCTTCCACTCGACGCGATCCCCGACCTCTCCGACGTACAGGTCATCGTCTACACCGAATATCCCGGACAGGCTCCCCAGGTCGTCGAGGACCAAGTCACATATCCGCTTACGAGCTCAATGCTGACGGTGCCGAAGTCCAAGGTCGTCCGGGGCTTCTCATTCTTCGGCGTATCCTTCGTCTACGTGATCTTCGAGGACGGGACTGACCCATACTGGGCGAGGAGCCGTGTGCTCGAATTCCTGAACGCGTCCTCAAGCCGCCTGCCGACAAGCGTTACTCCGACGCTCGGCCCCGATGCCACGGGCGTAGGCTGGGTCTATCAGTATGCGGTGATCGCCAAGGAGATGTCCCTTGCCGAACTCCGCTCTCTGCAGGACTGGATCGTCAAGTTCGCTCTTTCGCGTTCGGAAGGGGTGGCTGAAGTCGCAAGCGTTGGCGGCTTCGTAAAACAGTACTCAATCGTCGTCGATCCGATCAGGTTGAAAGCGCAAAGCATTACACTTGACGAAGTCGCCTCCGCAGTGAAGTCGAGCAACCGGGATGTTGGTGGCCGGACTATCGAGCTGTCCGAGTTCGAATACATGGTTCGCGGCAGAGGATACCTGCAGGGCATCGCAGACATCGAGAACATCGTGCTCAGGTCAGAGATGGGAGTGCCGCTCCGGCTGGCCGACGTGGCAAGAGTCGAAACCGTGCCCGATGAGCGCCGTGGCATCACGGAAATGAATGGCGACGGCGAAGTGGCTGGGGGCATCGTCCTCCAGCGTTATGGGTCGAATGCGCTGACCGTTATCGAGAACACAAAGAGGAACATTGAATCGCTAAAGGCGAGCCTTCCCGATCGGGTCGAGATCGTTCCCGTCTACGACCGCTCGCGGCTGATCGAGGCCGCCATCGAGACACTGAAGGGGACATTGCTCGAGGAGTCGGTCGTCGTCGCGATCGTGACAATCGTCTTCCTGATGCATGTCAGGAGCGCTCTCGTGGCGATTATCATGCTTCCTGTCGGAATCCTGATGGCATTCGCGGCGATGCGGATGCTCGGAATCGGAGCAAACATCATGAGTCTCGGCGGCATCGCCATCGCCATTGGCGCGATGATCGACGCCGCAATCGTGATGATCGAGAACGCCCACAAACATCTCGAACGCGCCCCTCCGGACAAACCGCGTGCGGAAGTCCTGATTGATGCGGCATCCGAAGTAGGCCCGGCTCTGTTTTTCAGCCTCCTCATCATCACGGTTTCCTTCCTACCGATCTTCACCCTTGAATCCCAGGAGGGGCGGCTGTTCGGCCCGCTCGCGTTCACCAAGACGTTCGCGATGGCCGCGGCTGCGATCCTCTCGGTTACGCTCGTGCCAGCGCTCATGGTCGTGTTTGTACGGGGCAGGATCATTCCAGAGCACAGGAACCCTCTGAACCGGATACTCATATGGATCTACCGTCCGGTGATCGCCGGGGTACTTAAGGCCAGAGCGCTGACCATCGTCATCGCACTCGCGGCTCTGGTGGTCACGGTTTGGCCCGCTCGGCAGCTTGGCAGCGAATTCATGCCCGCACTCGACGAGGGGACACTCATGTACATGCCGACCACCTTGCCCGGCCTGTCGGTCACCAAGGCAGCCGAGCTGATGCAGACACAGGACCGGATCATCAAGTCGTTCCCTGAAGTCGAGACCGTGTTCGGCAAGGCGGGCAGAGCGCTGACTGCAACCGACCCTGCTCCAACCGAAATGTTCGAAACCATCATCACCCTGAAGCCGAAGGATCAGTGGAGGCCTGGAATGACAGTCGACACGCTCAGGCGGGAGATGGATGCCGCTCTGCAGTTTCCCGGTGTCTCCAATGCCTGGACGATGCCGATCCGGGCACGCATCGATATGCTGTCGACCGGGATTCGCACTCCAGTCGGCGTGAAGGTATTCGGAACAGATCTCGGAGAGATGGAGAAAGTCGCACGCCGCGTCGAAACAATCCTCAAGAAGGTTGCGGGAACTTCCTCAGCTTATGCCGAACGCGTAATAGGGGGCTACTACCTCGACATCATCCCCGACCGAACGGCGCTCGCGCGTTACGGCCTGATGGTCGACAGCGTTCAGGATGTCGTCGGAATGGCGCTCGGATCAGAGACGCTGACGACGACTGTCGAAGGGCGGGAGCGCTATTCGGTCGCCATCCGCTATCCGCGCGACTACCGCAGCGATCCGCAGGCCATCGGCAGGGATGTCCTCGTCAGCCTTCCGGGCGGCGGAACCGTGCCGCTCGGAAACGTGGCGAAGGTGGAGCTTACCAGAGGAGCGACATCGATCAGGACCGAGAACGGGCAACTTGCGGTCTACGTCTTCGTCGACATCGCGGGCCGCGACCTCGGCGGATATGTGGCTGAGGCAAAGGCCGCAGTCGAAGGCGAGGTCCGTCTGCCTAAAGGATACTCGCTCGGCTGGAGTGGTCAGTTCGAATATCTCGAGCGGGCGAAGGCGCGGCTGGCAATCGTCGTACCTCTTACGCTGGCTCTGATATTCCTGTTGCTCTACCTCAACTTCAGGCGGCTCACTGAGACCCTGATTGTTATGCTCTCGTTGCCATTCGCGCTTGTCGGCGGCATCTGGCTTATGTGGTGGCTCGGCTTCAACATGTCCGTCGCCGTCGCAGTGGGCTTCATCGCGCTGGCAGGCGTGGCGGCCGAAACAGGCGTCATCATGCTCATCTATCTGGATCACGCATTGGCAGAGGAACGACGGCGGTGCGTCGCCGAAGATCGGGAGTTTACGCGTGTGGACCTCAATCGGGCGATCGTTGTCGGAGCGGTCGAGCGCGTTCGCCCGAAGATGATGACGGTTGTCGCCATCATGGCCGGGCTGATACCCATCCTCTGGAGCACAGGTACGGGATCGGAGATAATGCAGAGGATCGCTGTTCCGATGATCGGCGGCATGATGTCGTCGACTGTACTGACGCTTGTCGTCATCCCGGCCGTCTACGCGCTCGCAAAAGGCTGGCGTCTCGGTCACACACAGCGAACCCTGGAGGCGCGTAAATGAGGTGGTGTCGAAGGATAGGCGGGGCCACAACAATCGCGCTCTCTCTTGTTGGCGCGGTAGCCGCCGCGCCAGCCTGGGAGCGCCAGCTCGACATGAAATCCATGGCCGATTCGGCAAGGATCATCGGCGAGCTGTTCGGTGGGAGGAGGCCATACACTCAGACGGAGCTCGGGGAGGCGGCGGAGAACATCCGGGCGCATGCGGGAAGGCGCCTTGTCGAGAGCTTCGGCGGCGGCCAGCAGTCCGACTCGAAGGCGTATATGGAAGTGATTTCATCGTCGGCCGAAGAGTTCGCCAAGCTCGCCCACGATCTCGAAGTCTACGCCGTTGCGCTCACTTCCGCCGCCGACCGCAACCCGAAGGAGCTGGGACCGGACACAAGAATGGGCGGCACGCTGCTCGGAAGCCCATTCGGGCGGAAGGCGGATGCAGATCGGGATGCGGCATCGATACCTGCCGAGCATGCGTATCATCTCATGCTCCAGACATGCACGAGCTGTCATGCGAAGTTTCGAGAGCCGTGATCTGCTAATCCCAAGCATTCAGGATTATCATCGTAGCTGCCAGGGCGCAGGCAAAGGCTAGACCCGCCACCGTGAATGCTTTCCTAGCCTTGCGGCGAACCGCATGCGGCAGTCGCCTACGAAGGGGTCGGCGCCGCGGAGCTCCGACCATTGGGTTAAGGCGGAATGATTTCTTTCGACCTGCCATCAATGGCAATCCTGTTCGAAGATCTCGTTCCCGTCTGAAGTTCCCGTATCAGACAGACTTGTAGGTCGTCGGATAGCCAGCATCGTTGATGGCTGCAGCTATAGCTTCCGGGGAGACCGTAGTCTCGACCTTGGCCTTCTTGGTGTCGACATCTATCATCGAGCTCGCCGCCGGGTCGGCCTGCTCGATAGCCTTCTTGACGGTTCCGGCACAGTGGCCGCAGGTCATGTTCGGAATGTCGAATTCGTACATCTATTTCTCCTGTCGATGGGACCAGATAGAGAGATAGGGATTCCTATTGTAGGAAGGTCAAGGGCAAAGAGAAAATTTCATTTTGCGCTGCTTTTTCCGGACTTAATTTGCACATCCATCGAAATGAAAGACAAAAAGGCGGAAATTTACTCTCGATCTCCGCATAAATGATCGGAGGGCGATTGTGTAGTTGGCGAATAGTCGGTGAAAGTCACCTCCCGAATACGGTGAAGTAAAGATCAATGTCTGAATGCATATGATGCAGCAGCTAGACGTTGGCGATCAAGTGCCGATCTATGCAAGCATCGAAGGCGCTCCAATCCCGCTTCTTGTGATGGCGTCCTGGACCAGGCCCGGGTCTCCGTCGATCAACCCTCAAGGGGTCGGCTAGCAAGCTGCCGCCGCTCCGTCTTCGCCTTCGCGGTGATCGCGACCGTCCCTGTTCCTTTGAGGAGCCATCAGCGGGAATTGGCCCGCTTTCGATGGAGCACCTCACGATGGCACACGATCTCTCTCTCGCCCAGTCTCACGCCTTCCACCTTTGCAACAACCTGATGGTCCCGATCACCCTGTTCAAATCCGGCGACGAATTCGGCGTCCTTCCGTCCGACGAACTCGATGACGAAGACGATCTTGAGATCGTGCACGAATATTTCCCGCGCGGGTCTCATTGAGACCCGCCTTTCTCTGCCGCTGGCGACCTGTCGGCCGCAAGGGAAGCTCCGCCGCAGCGCTCTGCTGCAACTTTTGTCAGTTGCGCACTGCGCCCTTGCCCCCTCCGCTCTTCGCGACGGGACAGAGGTGGCCCGCAGAATGCGGGAATGAAGGAAGGACGGCCGCCGTGCGGCCGAAGAAAACATGAAACGAGAAGAATTGGAGGCGCTGCGCGCCGAGGTCAGTTGTGAAGCCCTACTGGAGCACGCCGGATACGAAATAGATCTGAAAGAAAGCACGCGTCGTGCCGCCAAATACCGGCACGGTGGCAATATCATTATTGTGACCCATGATGGACGAGGCTGGTTCGATCCACTGGGTGACGAGAAGGGTGATGTGTTCGGCCTCGCGATGTTTCTGGAAAAGACCTCGTTCCCAGCTGCCGCGGAAGCTGTCGCAGCGCTGGTCGGGTTTCAGCTTTCCCGTCCGGAATGGCGTCAGTCGGTGCATGCGGTGTCGGACGCGGGTATTGGTGACCGTTGGCGATGCCGGCGCTCGCCTTCGCCCGGATCGGGCGCGTGGCGCTATCTGTCTTGGGAGCGCTCAATCCCGCCTGCCATAGTCCGGCAGGCCATTCGGGAGGGCATCCTGCGGGAAGGACCTTTTGGAAGCATGTGGGCCGCCCACGTTCAGGTTGATGGCAGTGTGGTCGGCTGGGAAGAGCGAGGGTCCGAATGGCGCGGGTTCTCGACTGGAGGCTCCAAGCTCCTGTTCCGGTTGGGTCCGAGTAACGCCAACCGTCTTTGCGTCACCGAGGCCGCGATCGACGCGATGAGCCTCGCAGCGCTGGAGGGTCCGCGCGAGGGAACTCTCTATCTCAGCACCGGCGGCGGGTGGTCACCAGCGACAGATGCTGCACTTTGCGAACTCGCTGTGCGGCCGGGACTGACACTGGTGGCTGCGACGGATGCCAATTGCCAAGGAGACGTCTATGCAGAGCGATTGCGTGCGCTCGCCGAGGCGTCCGGCTGCGACTGGCAGAGGCTACGTCCGCACGCGGACGACTGGAACGAGGTTCTGAAAGCCAAGGAAAAGGAGAGACGGGAAAGGACAATGGAGAAGAAGATGAGGCCTGCCGCATGCGCGCCGGCCGCGTCAAGGGAGGCTTCGCCCGTCCAAGGCCGGCCCTTGACCCGCCCGGACGCGAGGCCGGCCGCTCGGGAGGGGTCATGAAGGACTGAAGAGAATGGTGAGGTCGAAACGACATTGCTGCCTTCGGTCCCCAAACCCCGAAAGGACCAGGCTGATGAGTTCGATATCCCTTCACCGCAAAGTATTTCAAGGTGTGGCCAAACGCGCTGACATGTTCCGGATGTTCGACCGGCACGCCAGGCGCCCAGATCGCTTTGATGGCGATCAGTCGGCCAGCTATGCCGGCGAGTGGTTCGAGATTGACGAGAATTCATACACTTACATGCTCGACATCCTTCCGCCACTCTGGATGCGTGGACCAATCTTTGCGATGCGCGAGTTTATGACCGGTTCCGTGACCTCGGTATTCTACGCGATCCGGATCGACGACGCTGTGCGCTATTTTCATACGTATTGCGACCTCTCCGATCCGAACTCGGTCGAAGCCATGCGCTCGGCGATCATCGACCGGGAAACCCGGCCCGTTCGGTCGATGAGCCGAGAGGAACGGCTCGAGCACATCTGGAGCACGACCGCGGACGACTATCGTGGTTACGCCGGCCCCCGCTGGCCGCAGCCGCTGCAGGGCCATCGCACGATCATGCTTTATGGCGGAAAGGAAGGCAGTTTCCTGAAGCTGCTCGACACGCTGACCGACGAGGAAATCGCGGCCAAGCTGCCGGTACATCTGCGCCACCTCCCCACGGTCCTGGCAGCCTAAGCCGGAACCAATCCCCCCAAATCCGGGCGCTGCAGCCGGTCGAATCCTCGACCGGACGATTTCGCACGCCCGCTTTCCAAAGGAGCCAATATTATGAGCAACGATCCCTTCACTTTAGACATGTTCGGCAGCTCAGCCCTGTCCTCCGGGCTCGGGCTTGGTGTGACCGCGTTTGGCGGTTTCTCTCCCGATGCTGCCAATGATGACGAGCCAGATCCCACTCCGCCCGCATCGGCCCCTGCCCTCCCCGTCATTGCCGCGCCTGTTCGGCGAGTAGTGTCTCGAGCAAACTTCTATCTTGATGGCGACCGCGAGTTGGGCGCCACCTGGAAGGATCGAGCCCGCGCGAATGTCGCGGCAATCCTCGTCGCCGACGGCATTGCCAGGCAGGACCGGCCAGCAACGGGTAAAGAACAGGCGCAGCTGATCCGATTCACCGGTTTCGGCGCCGGCGAGCTGGCCAACGGCATGTTCCGCCGTCCGGGCGAGGTCGATTTCCGCAAGGGCTGGGACGAGCTCGGTTCCTCGCTCGAAACAGCGGTCTCCGACGAAGACTATGCGTCGCTCGCCCGCTGCACCCAATATGCGCATTTCACTCCGGAGTTCATCATCCGGGCGATCTGGGCCGGGGTTCAGAGGCTCGGCTGGCGCGGTGGCCGGGTGCTCGAACCCGGTATTGGCACGGGCCTGTTTCCTGCCTTGATGCCGGAGCGTTTTCGCGACGCCGCCTATGTGACCGGCATCGAGCTTGATCCGATCACGGCGCGTATCGTCGGTCTGCTGCAGCCGAAGGCCCGGATCATCAATGGCGACTTCGCCCGCACCGATCTGGCGCCGATCTACGATCTCGCGATCGGCAATCCGCCCTTCTCCGATCGCACCGTCCGCTCTGACCGCGCTTATCGGTCGCTCGGCCTTCGCCTGCACGACTATTTTATTGCGCGTTCAATAGATCTGCTGAAGCCCGGCGCGCTCGCCGCCTTCGTCACCTCGCATGGGACGATGGACAAGGCCGACCCGGCCCCGCGGGAGCATATCGCCAAATCCGCCGACCTGATCGCCGCGATCCGTCTGCCAGAAGGCAGCTTCCGCCGCGACGCCGGCACGGATGTCGTCGTCGATATCCTGTTCTTCCGGAAGCGAAAGCTCGGGGAGCCGGAAGGCGACCAGCTGTGGCTTGATGTTGATGAAGTCAGGGCAGCCATTGACGATGAAGGTGCGATCCGCGTCAACAGGTGGTTCGCCCGGCACCCCGACTTCGTACTCGGCACGCACGCGCTGACCTCGGGGCCGTTCGGCGAGACCTATACGTGCCGGCCACACGGGGTTAGAACAAGAGCAGTCCGAAATCGTACGCTAAGGACGAACGGAATGAGAACTTACGCGGCGTTCCTTAGCCTAGCCGGAAGGCGGAGCGATCGA
>NZ_JBNWDR010000015.1:0-70201 GCF_053521785.1 Agrobacterium sp. A3-95
TCAACGTGTCGATAGTCGTTAGCCATAAGCCTATACCCAAGCCTGTGCTTGAGCCTTTCTGCTTATGCCGACTGTCCGGTCGAAATGGGGGGCAGTTCAAGGGGCGACTGCCAGATATCGGTCATGGCTCATAATCGGGCTCAGATGCAGAGATTAGCAAGCGTAATCTCCGCATCGCTACCGCACACTCATATTGACCGATAACGCGAGTTACATTTGATGTTTCGTTCCCGTGCCTAGAAATTTTGTGGCGATGAGAAAATAAAAACAAAGGCGTCCTTGGTTCCTATCCTTTCAAGAGCTAAATCTAGCAATTGTTTTAGATTGCGTTCCCTCGGACAGGATTGATGATTTCGATCCCGTGAAAATCTCGTTCATTATCGGTGACAACAACGCAGCTATTGGATTGGGCGATGGCAGCCACAATCATGTCCAGCGCACTACGCGGGCGGCCGGTTGCCCTTGTGCCATCAGCTCTCCCCAAACGAGGGCTGCCTTCTCGTCAAACGAAAGGATGCGACCTGCGAAGAGTGACAGCGGCCCCTCCTTGCCTCCAACCAAGTTTCGAGAGCAGTTCGCTTTTTACCCGCCGGCTTCTCGAATATTTCTCGGTGTATCGCGGCGATAGCGAGAGACGCGATGAACAAATCACCGTCAAATTGTTCAGCCATCCATGTCAACAATGACGCTGAAGGCTCTGGTTTCGTGATATTGCTGAGAATGTTGGTGTCGAGCAAATAGCGCACTACAAATCGATCTCGCGACCTTCTTCGCGTGAACGGTGTGTGTCGAGATCTGCTCCAACCAGTTGTGTTCGGCGAAGTGCCGCGACAATCCCTCCCTTTTTTGGCGGCTCTCCAGCGAGAGTTTCGCTTACAAAGGCTCGTAGATTGGCTGCTTCCGGGCCATCTTCGGCCAATCGGCGCGCAAGTGATCTAATCAGGCTGCGATCACTATCGCGCATTTGCCCATCCATTCTCATCCGATACCTGAGGCGCTGTCATGCTCTATTTATCCATCCATTTCCATCCAATTTCTACAAGAGAGTTTGTCAGGTCTATTAGGTGATGGTGAGCTAGGTGATTGGCCAGTTTTCACTCGAGCGAACCACCCTTTTTAACGCGAGACGAGCAACCAACACAATCAAGGGTTTCAGCGACTCGCCTATACATCTCTTACGTCTGCAGGGAGGAGGGGAGAGCAGTTTCATGCGCGCGGCCTGATCACAGGATCATTGGTTATATTCTTGCCCGATTTGCACATCGATACGTTGAAGATGAAGAGCTGGAATTTTCAGTAAGCCCCGTAGAGCGCCCACGAGAACAGCCTGCCCGAATCTATCGGTCAGGCTGCTCTCGCGGCCCGCATGTCAGAGCACGCTGACGTTCTCAGCCTTCGATTTTCCGGTTTTGCGGTCCTGGCCGACTTCGAAGCTGACTTTATCGCCTTCTCTGAGCGAGCCGCCTTGCTGCAAAGCGGACACGTGAACGAACACGTCCGTTCCGCCATTCTCCGGCGTGATGAAACCAAATCCCTTGTCATCATTGAAAAATTTAACAGTACCGGTGGGCATGACAGTTCCTCTCCAATTCCCGCAGCCATTTGACTATGCAATAGGCTTTTTATAGCGCGATTGCTTGATCAACAACCGCCAACAGGGCAATAGCGGCATCGAGGCTTATTTTTAGAGGAGATGGGCTATTTGGTCGTGTTGACCGCTGCCTCGAGCTCTTCAATACTTTTCATCATCGCTTCGAAGCTAGGCGGCGTTGCAAAGATCATCGCCGACATCCTTTCGTAGTCGACGGCGAGTTTCTTGCGCATGTCTGGTGTCGGTACGAGGCGATATGTTCCTGGCACGGCCCGATCATATCGGTGGTCGGGAGATCGGAACATCAGTTCCTTATGCTGTCGGCACGCCTCAGCGAGTTCACGCATCGAAGCCGTTGCCAGTCCGTAGTCCTGGTGTGTCCAAATCTGGTGGACGTCGTAATAGTGGCGTGAATATCGATTGAGGTCCGGGATCCTTCTCTCCGGGTCTACTTCTGCGCTGCGCTTTTCGGTCGTTTCCGTCATCGCGTGCAGAATGAGAACCTTTTCCCAAAACGTCCTCTCCGGCCTGACGGTCGTGACGTAGGGAACAGTGAAATCGCTTTCTCCCATCTCCGTGGCGACATAGGCCAGAATCGTCCGCGCCTCTGCCGGGAGTGGGTCTGGACGCGCTCCGCCCTCAATACGAACTGATGGCTCAACATAGCCCGCGCTTGTATCGAAAACGCTTTTGTATCCGACCACGAGAACGTCGAGGGCATCTTTCTTCCGGTAGGCATCGTAACCGAATTTGAGAGAGAGATGCCCGGCTTGTCCGATCTCGGCCTCGACCGCAGCAATCTCTTGGCCAAGACTTTCCTTGAGGGGCCCGGAGATATACTGACGCGCGGCCTCGTCGACTTCTTCCGCCAGCGCCTTTTGCTGCTTGGTCACCGAGGAGAGAGCGGCGATTTCACTCTCAGTCGGCACTTTGAGATCGGTTTTGTAAATGCCGATATCGATATCCTCGGAGAAGCGATTGATCAGGCCGTAGGCTTTGCTGAGGCTGGTTCCACCCTTGAAGTAGAGGCCGATCGGGTCGCCGGTGCGCCCATTAAACAGGAAGTCGAGGACCCAGCAGACGTAGAGATCCTTTTCGATATTCTCAGCGCGCGTCTGCAGCTCGGAAGCCACTGTTTCAAACAACGCCCGGCGCTCATCGGCGCTACTGCGAAGCACATTAATGAAGCCCTGACGCATTTTCTTCCTCTGTGACGCGAGTGTCGCGCGTTATTGTATCCACTACGGGATACATCCAGGCAGGGAGTGCGCGAATGTTATCGCGCAGATCCTCGACGATTAATCGCTTTTGCGAGCTTTGCGCGAGATGACGGACCACGCCGTCGATGATGGTTTCGAAATTAGATCGTTCATCTCGAAACCAGGTCAGGGCCTGGACGATTCGCATCGCAGGTCGCCCCGCCCAAAAGGCCGTTTTTGCCGCTATTCTCTTGAAATCGAGCCGGTAGATTACCGGCTTCGTTGCGTTCGGATCGCCGGAGTTGGCTTCGATCTCTATCGTGCGGGGGTAGGTATCCGCATAGATCGTCGAACGGGCGGGGACAGCTGTCGTCAAGCCAAGGTCGTTAGCGGCTGTCATGCCGTCAACCAGGACCCGCAACTTGTCACGCCGCGCAATCGCGTCGACGAACGCGGCCCGGGGTGGGAATACCATTTTCCCAGTCAGCTGGCTGATGCCTGGCTTGTCGTAGAAGCCTCGATATGGGCGCCGGATATCTCCGCGGGTAGTGAGCCTCTGCAGCGCTTTTTCGACCGCATTGGGCGTTCCGATATCGAGGAAGTCGTCACGCGACCATACGCCTCCGGGGGACGCGGCAGCTATGCGATCGTGAATGCGCTTAAGAGTGTCTGATGTGGGATCCGGCATGGTTGTCCTACTTTCTGACCGAAGATTATATACAAACTTTGGTCACTAGCAACCACCGCTGTTTTACTGACCAATTTTTATATCGAAATATTGGTCAGTAGCCTAAGTACAAAGTCGGCGTAGTGGGAGAGCCGACGAACCGTTCGCTCAGTCTTAATGACGAAAATTTGCTGCATTCAAGAAGGCAGCGCAGGAGAGGGCCGGGCAATCGCAGAGCCGTCAACATTGGTCACGAGGCGTTGTGATTAACAGCATTGGGTTTGGTGTATCCCTATTGCTGATCCCCTTCTTCTTGATATTTGTGCCTATACTCGGATTTTCGTACCTACCCGAAATTCTACTGTTCCTGAAGTCGGTGAACAGCGAAATTAGCAGCGAGCTGGGTGCCTCACCGAATGCAGCTCAGGTTACGATGGCTGCAGTGAATCGACTTCTCTTGATTGGCACGCCGGTCGCACTTTATTTCTGGTTGGTGCGCATTCTCGTTCGATACAATTCAATGGCACTCGCTTTGAGGGAGCCTCGCGTATTTAGCGACGACCGAATTTATTTGAAATGAGTTCTTTTTTAGTTTTTGACGCGGAACCTTTTTGGTCGAAATCGAGTTTAGGGTCATCGATCTAAGCGAAAATGAAAGAGTTCTGTAATTGAACGTACTTCGGGCAGGCAATCTTTCGTCGTGGATCATCCGCTTGGCGGAGTTTTCATCCTATTGACCCTCATGCAACCAATAGCCGACTTCGCTGCAATTGTCCGGGGAATGCCGCAGCCCTACCTCATCCTGGACCAGGACTTGAGGATTGTGGGTGCAAGCGACAGCTATCTCCGCCTTACGGATCGCACACGCGATGACATCGTCGGGCGACATATCATCGAGGCTTTTCCCGAAAATCCCGACGCTGTTGGCACAGTAGAGCAGGGTCCTTTGGAAGTCTCGTTGCGACATGTCTTGGCCACGGGCAAGTCGCACGAGATGGCTGTCATCCAGTACGACATTCCTCGACCAGAGGGCGGTTTTGTGCAGAAGTTCTGGACTCCCGTCCATACCCCTGTTGCCGGGAACGACGGAGTGATCGAATATATCATTCAAAACCCGATGGATGTGACGGAGAGTGTCGTCAAGTCTCGCGAAGCCGATGCTCGGTTGCGTATTGCCCATCACGCCGCAGACCTCGCATCCTGGGAATATGAGCCTGAGACAGATATCTGGCGGCGGAGCCATTCTGTCGATGAGTTGTTTGGGTTTGAACCGGGTACCGGGGGGCCCGTCGCCGCGCCGTATTTTGCAAAGATGCATCCCGACGATCTTCCGAGAGTCAGAGCAATCGTTGAGAGTGCGATCGGCAGTCCTGATTTGACGGTGCTGAATTTTGACTACAGGATCGTTTTGCCAACGGGCAACATCCGCTATGTCGCCTCGCGAGGCGAAGTTTTGAGAACGTCCAGCGGCACGGTCCGGATGATCGGTGTGTTGATGGACGTAACCGCGGATCGTGCTCGGGAGGCGAAGCTTTCCAATTCAGTCCAAGCCCAAGAAGAACTTTTGCAGCAGAAGGATACCCTGCTGGCGGAAGTGAACCATCGCGTTAAAAACAGTCTCCAGCTGGTCGTCAGTACGCTTCGACTGCAGGCCCGCCGACTAGAAAATCCAGACGTGATCGAAGCCTTCGAGCAGGCCATCGGCCGGGTCAGGGCGATCATCTCAGTCCACGAGGGGCTCTACCGGACAGACAATTCCCTATCGGTGGATATGGCAGACCACCTTACCAGGCTGTGCCTTGATCTGACTAGCTCCGCTACAAGTCGTCAAATCGAAGTCGATGTCGATTCGATTGCGCTGACGACCGAACGCGCAATACCGGTATCTGTCATCGTGAACGAACTCATCGCCGAGCGATCACGTCGAACCGAGGACATCCCGTCTCCCGTTCATCTATCGCTAAAGCAGCTTTCCTCGGGTTTTATCGCGCTGACGGTCCACGATCAGCACGCTTCTCCGACAGATGCTCCAGCGAGCCAACTGTCGTCGAAGCTCATTGCAAACATGACAGCGCAGATCGAAGGTGAGTTTCACGAAGAGATAAGCTATGATGGTCTTCGAGCAACCGTGACTTTTCCAGGGAAAGGCACCTGATGCCTCTACGGGTGATGATCGTTGAAGACGAAATGCTGCTGGCACTCGACCTGGAAGACATGCTTCTTGATGCGGGCTACACGGTCGTCGGGCAGGCGTCCGACATGCCGCAAGCCATTGCGCTCGCCGAGAAGGTAAGCGGTGGGGTAGACGTCGCCATCATGGACGTCAATCTCGCTCGCGGAACAAACGGTGTCGAAACCGCCGCAGCTCTTCGCCAGCGCTGGAACATTCCATCCCTGTTCGTCAGCGGAAACCTTGATGAGCGCACGCGCGCCGAGGCACAACAGTGGCATCCCATCGGTTTCGTCGGAAAGCCCTATTCGGAACGCGAGGTTCTCTCTTCACTGATGCAGGTCGCCATTTGAACCTGCATGATTTATATTTGCGGCAAGGGCATCATTACGGCTATTAAAGTCCCTATATGAGATCGTGCCCATAACTCCGCGGCAGTGCCGGAAAGGCGATGGTCGATGGATCAAAGCACAAGACATTCTACACCCTTGTCTTCGCTCTCTAAAGCTCTTGCGAAAATAGCGCGCGCACGGAGTGTGGATGAGGCAGTCGACACAATCCGAACCAGCGCACGTTCCCTCATCGGATGTGAAGGCATGGCGGTAATCCTTAGGGAAGGCGACCTCTGCCGCTACGTGGAGGAGGATGGGATCGGTCCTCTCTGGAAAGGTCACACATTTCCAGCGGTCGCTTGCGTCAGCGGGTGGTCGATGATCAACAGGAAGACGGCAGTCATTCCCGATATCTCGACTGACGACCGGATACCGCAGGAACTGTACGCGAACACGTTCGTGCGGGCGCTAGCAAT
This sequence comes from Agrobacterium sp. A3-95, assembly GCF_053521785.1. Classification (NCBI taxonomy): domain Bacteria; kingdom Pseudomonadati; phylum Pseudomonadota; class Alphaproteobacteria; order Hyphomicrobiales; family Rhizobiaceae; genus Agrobacterium; species Agrobacterium sp. A3-95. Next base: position 6,436 of record NZ_JBNWDR010000015.1, read on the forward strand.
GGCGCCTGTTCGTGCAGAGCAGCCGATAGCTGCGATTGGCGCATATTGGTCGCAGCCATATTCTCCTGCAGAGTGGGAGATCGGAATACTTGAGGCGCTTGCGGAAGCTACAGCGGCCGCTTTCGAAAATGCCGAGTTCATCGCGGCTCTCACCAGACCGCGCATTAAGCCTGCAATTCCGCATCTTCTGGTGCAGCAGAGCGACTTTTCTGAAGACATCAGCCGCGTCTCGGGGATAGCTGCGGTTCCGAGGGTCCTCGACGTCGTGCTGCAAATGACGGGGATGGGATTTGCAGCGGTTGCACGCGTAACCGAAACCCGCTGGATCGCGTGCCAGGTCCTTGACCCGGTCGGGTTCGGTCTAAAACCGGGCGACGAGTTGCCGATCGAAAGCACCCTTTGCAATGAGATCAGAGGGCACCGCCAGACCATCGCTTTTGATGACGCCGCCGAAGATCCTATGTATCGCGACCATCACACACCTCGTATTTACGGCCTCAGGGGATATATATCCGAACCCATCATACTCTCGAATGGCATGTTTTGGGGAACCCTTTGTGCGATCGACCCAAACCCCGCGAAGGTGAAAAACCCGCAGGTTCTCGAAACGTTCAAGCTGTTTGCAGAACTCATTGCCCATCATCTCGACACTGAGGAACGGTTGAGAGCGACCGCGGCATCGCTGGAGAGCGAGCGTGAAATCGCCGAACTGCGCGAACAGTTTATCGCTGTTCTCGGACATGATTTGCGTAATCCGATCGCTGCCTTGAACGCAGGTACCAGCCGGCTCATGAAGGAGGGATGGACCGAACGCAGTTCAGTCATTCTAAAACTCATGAAAACGAGCATATCTCGTATGTCGGGACTTGTTGACAACGTCATGGATCTGGCAAGAGTGCGGATGGGTGGGGGTCTCTCGCTGACGCTGTCAGAGGGCGATATGAGCGACACGCTTCAGCACGTGGTTGATGAGCTGCGCGTGGCTCATCCTAACCGCGAGATAAACGCGTCTTTCGCTTTTCCTAACGCCATCACGGTTGATCATCCGCGAATAGCCCAAATGGTATCAAATCTGCTGTCGAACGCTGTCGTGCACGGCTGTGAAATGATGCCAGTGAAGATCACGGGCGAGGATGAAGGTGGCGTCCTGAGGATTTGCGTCGTGAACGGCGGCTCCGCAATCCCGCCAGGCCAGATCGACAGTATGTTTCTTCCGTTCAGGCGTGGTGAAGGTCGGTCGGGTGCACAGGGCCTGGGTCTCGGGCTGTTTATCGCGTCTCAGATTGCCCATGCACATAGCGGGCAGATTGAGGTGAGATCGGACGAAGTTGAAACCCGTTTTATGTTTCAAGCAAAGAGTCAAAGCTAGGTGTATGAATAACTCCTAGTCGGATTTTTGAAGCGAGGCAGGTTCGTATCCTTTCAAGAGCTTCACTGGATCCTTTGAGCCTTGGGTCACATTTTGAAACATGACTATCTCTCGCCGACACGTAGCCAACTCAAAAGCATCACTCCCAGGATTTTGCGCCCCAGATCGCCGCGCGAGCGCCGTCTCGCGAAAGCGTCTCCAATTATCTATTTCGTGCCGGTTTTATGAGTTTGTGGAACGTGTCGTCTGCCGCCCCATGAACTCCGTCAGGATGCCACCGGCACAACAACCCGCCCGCGCACAGCCCCGTCGAGAAACTTGGGCGCCGTCTCGATGACGTCGGAAAAACGCACTGCTGTGATCATCTTCTCGAGCTTGCCCATGTCGAGGTCCGAGGAGAGCCGTGTCCACGCTTCGAGACGATCGGGCTTCGGACACATCACGCTGTCGACCCCTGCCAAAGTCACGCCGCGCAGGATGAAGGGAGCGACAGAGGCGGGCAAATCCATGCCCGCCGCCAGACCGCAGGCCGCCACAACGCCGCGATAGCTCATCATCGAAAGCATGTTTGCAAGCACGGTGCTTCCTGCAACGTCGATCCCGCCGGCCCACCGTTCCTTGCCAAGCGGCCTTAGCTTTCCGGTCAGCTCGGCGCGGTCGATCACGGAGGACGCACCAAGCTCACGCAGGTAGTTTGCTTCAGAGGCGCGGCCGGTCACGGCTGCCACGGCATAGCCTTTTGCCGCCAACAGCGCGGTGGCAACACTGCCGACACCTCCAGCTGCGCCGCTGACTATAATCTCGCCTTTGTCGGGCGTGATGCCATGCCGCTCCAAAGCCAGCATGCAAAGCATCGCCGTGTAGCCAGCAGTGCCGATCGCAGCAGCTTGCCGCAAGTCGAGGCCATCAGGCAGCGGCACCAGCCAGTCTCCTTTGACGCGAGCACGCTCGGCCAATCCGCCCCAATGGGTTTCGCCAACGCCCCAGCCATTGAGGATGACCTGGTCCCCGGCCTTGAAGTCCGGATGGGTGCTGTCTGCGACCGTGCCGGTGAAATCTATGCCCGGTACCATGGGGAAGCGCCGAACCACAGGCGCCTTGCCAGTGATCGCCAGCGCATCCTTGTAATTGAGAGTCGAATAGGAGACGTCTACCAGCACATCGCCTTCAGGCAGGTGCGCTTCATCGACTTGGGTTAGCGATACGGTCTGATTATCGTCGACATTCTCAATCAGGATGGCTTTCAAAGCGGGTTCCTTTCAAGGTTGAAGAGATCGGCTTTCGATCAGACGAAAAAAAGTCATGGCGTAGCGGCGGAGGGGCTCCGGACGCAGTTCAAGCTTGGCGCGAAGCACTGCGCCTTCCCAGCCGATCCAGAAGGTCTCGGCAAGGATATCCGGGTCCTGCTCGGGATCGATCATGCCCTCCGCTTGCGCTTGACGCAGCACATGCGCCGTGCGTGCCTGCCATCCCTCCAGAGTTCTGGTGAGCGCGGCGCGAAAATCGTCTGGCAACGCCCCCATCTCTTGTCCCAGATTGCCGACGAGGCAGCCGCGTCTAAAGCCATGACGAGCCATGCCTTCCTCTGCCCTTGTCGTAAAGTCTCGCAGCCGATCGAGGGGTGCCCTTGCTTCCTGGAGAAGGGTTTGGTCGAGCAGCTCAACAAAATAGTCGTTATATGCTGCAACGAGCGCTAGGCCGAAATCGGCCTTGCTGCTGAAATGATGGTAGAAACAACCCTTGGGCACGCTGGCAGACTTCAGGATTTCATCGATGCCGACCGCGGAATAACCCTTCTCGGTGAAATGCTCGAGCCCGGCTCTTACGAGATTTTGCCGTCTTGTCGATTCCTCCGGTGCCAGGCGCGGGCGACCGCGCTTGGGCTTTTGACTTTGGGCGAGTGAAGGGTTTTGCTGAGGCATGGCTTTTAATAGACCGGTGGGTCTATTAAATCAAGGAGGGACTTTTTAGACCGCTAAGTCTGTTTACTGAACCCAAACTCGTTTGATTGCGTCAAATGCAGCGACGATAGAAGGATCGCTCATACGCGCTTCCAGACAGAGGAAACTTAAGGTCGTCGAGAGCTTCACATTATCAGCGATGACCAGTCCATGAGACTGCTGTTCATAAAGGGCAATCGATTCCCGGCAAAGGCTCAGCCCTATCCCTGTGCGTGTCATGGCAATCATTGACGCTTCCTGATCCACCTGGGCGACAATCTGTTGGCGAACGCCAAGATTGGTGAACAGGCGTGCCAGCATCCGGTTATGGACCGATGCGGGTGGGGTGCCGATCCAGGGGAGGGAGGCAAGCTGTAACCAGTTGGCCCCTCGAACAAAGCTGGCGAGCGATGGCGGCGCGACAACGCAATAGGTCAATTGCGCAAGTGCGCGAGAGTGAAAAAGCGACGCGGTACTCCCTCCAGTAATATCGGTCGGCGGGTCATAGTCCCTTGGATCACCAAGATAAAAACCGGCGTGGAGTTCGTTTCGCTTCAGCCTCTCCGGCACATCGCCGCTCATGCCATGACGCAGCGTTGTCTCGATACCTGGCCCGTTTTCGATAAGTGCTTTCAGAAACGCCCCTAATCGTGTGAACTCTGGATCGATGATCGTACCGATCCGCAATTTTCCCCGGACGCCGGTCGATAAACGCCCGGCTGTCTGGCCGAAGTCCGTCAGCGCCGCCAGCACTTGCTCGGCCTTTGCCGCCAACAGTGCACCTTCCTGTGTCAACTCCAAACCTGTCGAGGTCCGCCGGAACAGGGTTAGCCCGGTGTCAGCGGCCAAGCGTTTCAACTGAAGCGTCACCGCAGGCTGCGTGACGTGCAGGTGCTCGGCGGCGCGGGTGACGTTCCCTTCTCGCCCCACGGTAACAAACGCTCGCAATGTTCTCAGATCGATACCTTCCAGCATATTAATTTCACTTATAATGCTTGGTCGAATTTGTCATTGGATTTCACGAGCGAATGTTGGCTATGCCTGCATATAAAGCAGGGAGGAAGCATGGCATGCCACTGCAAAGTGTCCAGTCTTATAATTGTGTGGTGTTCCATCGCGATTGGAGGGTAACCCAATGAGGAATGGTGGTTCCGGCAATTTTCACGACGTTTTTGACTACATTATTGTTGGTGGTGGCTCTGCAGGCTGCCTGCTTGCCAATCGCCTCAGTCGTGACCCGTCAAAACGTGTCCTGTTGCTGGAAGCCGGCCGCAAGGACGACTACCCTTGGATACATATCCCGGTCGGGTATCTTTATTGTATCGGCAACCCACGCACCGACTGGCTTTACAAAACCGAGCCGGACGCCGGACTGAACGGTCGTTCGCTACGCTATCCTCGCGGTAAGACGCTTGGTGGCTGCTCGTCGATCAACGGCATGATCTATATGCGTGGTCAGGCACGCGATTTTGACGGGTGGGCAACGGCAACCGGCGACGATGCCTGGTCTTGGCAAAATTGCCTGCCCGATTTCAAGGCGCATGAGGACCACTACCGGCTGGACCATGGCGCAGACCCGAAGACTGGTGGCAACAGCAGGTTTTCCGACATGCATGGCCATGGCGGCGAATGGCGCATCGAGAAGCAGCGGCTGAAATGGGATATCCTCGAATCCTTTGCAGAAGCCGCGGTGGAAGCGGGCATTCCGCGTTCGGACGATTTCAACAGTGGCGACAATGAAGGCGTCGGCTATTTCGAGGTGAACCAGCGCTCGGGCTGGCGCTGGAACACGTCCAAGGCTTTCCTGCGCCCAGCGAAAAACCGCGCAAACCTGACGATCTGGACGCAATCTCATGTCGAGCGTTTGATCCTTGCGAACGAGGCATCTGGTCGCAAGCGGTGCATCGGTGCTATTGTTGAGCGTCAAGGGCAGCGCGCGGAGGTTGAGGCGCGGGGAGAAGTCATTCTGTCGGCCGGCGCCATCGGCTCACCACAAATCCTGCAATTATCTGGCATCGGTCCAGCGGGATTGCTGAAGCGTTTCGGTATTGAGGTCAAACACGACCTGCCAGGTGTCGGAGAAAATCTTCAGGACCATCTGCAGATCCGTGCCGTCTTCAAGGTCGGTAATACGAAAACGCTGAATACGCTCGCCAACAGCGTCTTTGGTAAAGCGATGATAGGGCTCGAATATGCGTTGAAACGCAGTGGTCCGATGAGCATGTCGCCCTCGCAGCTGGGCGCCTTCACCCGTTCGGACGAACGCCAGGCCCACGCCAATCTGGAGTATCACGTCCAGCCGCTCAGCCTCGACGCCTTCGGCGAACCGTTGCACACTGTCCCCGCTTTCACAGCCAGCGTTTGCAACCTCAATCCATCGAGCGTGGGCAGCGTTCGTATTCGCTCCAATAAGGCGTCGGACGCGCCGGCGATTGCGCCGAACTATCTCAGCACGGACGAAGACCGCAGGATTGCTGCCGAAAGTCTGCGGCAAGTGCGCAAAATCGTGTCGCAGCCAGCATTGGCGAAATATAGGCCGGAGGAGTGGAAACCGGGCCCGCAGTTCCAAAGCGATGAGGAGCTGGCGCGGCTTGCGGGCGATATTGCCAATACCATCTTCCATCCGGTTGGTACGACGAAGATGGGCGGGGATGACGATCCTATGGCGGTTGTCGATAGTCGCCTCAAGGTTCGAGGAATCGCGGGACTGCGGGTCGTCGATGCGGGCATCATGCCGAAGATCACCAGTGGTAACACCAATGCGCCGACGCTGATGATCGCCGAAAAGGCAGCCGGCTGGATTGTTGCTGACGCACACGCATAGAAAACTATTGGGGGGAGGTTACAGGATGACATCAATAGCACGTTCAACGCTTCCGCTTTCCGGCGTTCGAGTGGTTGATTTTGGGCAGTATATTGCTGGCCCGGCCGTGGCCATGATCCTTGGTGATCTCGGCGCGACCGTCGTGCATATCGATCCACCCAGCGGGCCGCTCTGGGACAATCCCGCCAACGCCATCCTCAACCGCAACAAGCTGATCGTCGCACTCGACCTCAAAACGGAGAAGGGTTTGCTTGAGGCGAAAGCGCTGGTGGCCGAGGCTGATATTGTGATCGAGAACTTCCGCCCCGGTATGCTTGCCCGGCTCGGGATCGATTTTTCGACTTTGCGTAAATCGCGGCCTGAGCTGATCACCCTGTCTATCCCAGGTTTCGCCTCCGACGATGAACTCCGCCGGGACTGGCGAGCCTTCGAGACAGTCATCGCAGCCTCGTCGGGCGTCTTTACGGATATGGGCTTAAACCGCGTTCTTATGGGTATCAACCCGTCTTTCTCGCCGCTCCCACTCTCTTCCGCATATGGTACGATGCTTGCGGCCTCCGCGACGGTGTTGGCGCTTCAGGCGCGTGAGCGCACCGGCCACGGCGATCATATTGAGGTGCCGCTGGCAAGCGCCGTCATGGAGGGCCTGTCCTACAATTCCATTCTGATTGACGACTATCCGTTGCGTTATAAAACCCAGCGCGAGCGGGAAATCGAGCGTCGGCGCGGCGAGGACCTGCAAATGGACATGTCTTTTGACGACCTCCAGGAGTTTCTCGATCCCTTCTATCGCAGCTATAGGTGCGCCGACGGGCGGATGTTCTACGTGGTCTGCCCCAGCCACAAGAACCATGCCAAACGCTGCCTGCAAGCGCTTGGCATTTACGACGAGCTCGTTGCTGAAGGACTGCGCGAGGAGGAAGACACCTATCGTCCATTTTCGCAGTGGTCTTCGGACGTTTCGCTCGGTGTCTATCCGCTCCCAAAATTCTGGGCTGACAAAATCGCGGCTCGCATGAAGGATGTTTTCCTGACCAAAACGGCTTCCGAATGGGAACGTGTCTTCGGAGAAGGGCTGTTTCCGGGTGCGCCGCAACGCTGGCTGAAGGAATGGATCGCCGACGATCATGCCAAGGCTGCCGGCCTCATGATCGAAGTGGACGATCCGATCTTCGGCCGCATGACCCAGCCGGGGCCTATGGCCTGGCTGCAGGAGAGCGCCGAATCTATGTTAACGCCAAGCCCGAGACGTTGGGGAACGGCCAAGGAGGCGCTAGCACTGCTCGCCGGCATGGAGCACCCTTCCTTGCCGGTTGTAGCGAATGAGGCCCCCGGCGGCTGGCTGGACGACGTCAAGGTTCTCGATCTGTGCAATGTGATCGCCGGTCCGCATTCGGTCGCCTATCTTGCCCGCTTCGGTGCGGAGGTCATCAAGATCGATCCGGCCAAGCCGCTCTATGACTGCTGGAACACCGTGATCTTCGGCATGTCCCACATGCGCGGGAAACAGTCCGTGCTGCTGAACATTGGTTCGCCCGATGGCCGCATCGTGTTCGAAGAACTGGTGCGCTCAGTCGATGTCGTTGTCTGGAACGCCACCGACCGTCAGGTCAAGGCGATGGGTCTCGATGCCGAAAGCCTGAAAGCGCTCAACCCCCAAGCGATCTTCTGCCAGCTAGATTGCTTCGGCGGCGTGCGCACCGGTCCGCGTACCGACTATCTCGGCTATGACGACCTCGTGCAGTCGGCAACCGGCATCATGTTACGTTTCGGCGGCTCCATGGACACGCCGGAGGAACACGCCCATGTCGGTACCATTGACGTAATGTGCGGTTTCGGCGCTGCGCTCGGCATTGCAGCGGCTTTGTATCAGAAATCCAGAACCGGGGTCATCGGCCGTCCGCGGACCTCGCTGTCAGCGCTTACCGGTCTCGCCCAGATACCCTTCTGCTATGACTATGCCAACCGAGGTCCCTTCGATGAGCCTTCCGGTCGCGAGACCAAGGGATATAACGCCCTGTCGCGTCTCTACGAAACGGCGTCGGGGGATCATATTCTCCTCTGTGCTTCGGAAGTTGATTTGCCACGCTTCGGCAGGGCGGAGGGGCTTGAGGCAATTGTCGAGATGGCCGCATCCGATCGCGAGCCCTATCTGGCGAAAGCCTTCATGACGGCACCTGCTGAAACCTGGCAACAGCGCCTGCAGAAAGCCGATATCGGCGTATCTCTCTGCGAGAACATCGAGGAGATCCGCAGCCGCAGCGCCCGCATTGCCGACGACACGCCGGGGATCGACCGGGGCAGTTATTCATTCTCGGTTTTTCCAGACCATCCGAGCGGGCACACCGTCACTCAGCTCGACCCCTTCGCCATCCGTCCGGCAGTCGGCAAGGTGACGGCTATAACGCCAGCGGAGAAGTACGGCGCCTCCACGCGCGCCGTTCTCCGCGACCTGAACTACACCGATAACGAGATCGATCGGTTGATTGCATCCGGCACGATCAGCGAGAGTTGGAGCGCAGAGTATCTGCCGACTTAGCAGGAAACGGTAGCTTCGTGCCCTGAGGAGGATACCGAAGCCACTTGCGGCCCGTCCAAGTGCGCGATGGCGTTGACGGGTTAGATATTCAACCTCCCACCTTGGGAGGAAGTGCCATGAAAAAACTTCTTGCCTCGACATTCCTTATACAAGCACTTTCGAGGCTGCCGGGGTGAAAGTGATCAATCCCTAGTCAAGATATGATCACACCGCACTGTGATCTGCTTATCGTAGTGTGACCCGGAATAGCTTCGCTCATCCTTGTCCACGGGAATAGGGAGATCGAAATACCAATAGTCGCGTTATTTGACCGTCACAGTCACGAACTACCCTTCCAAACGGAAGTCCGCCGCAAATTAGTCACCCAACGTCCGCCGCATCAGCTCCGTGAACAACGTCCGGTAGCTGATGTCAGTCTCTCTCGGCCTTTTAACCTGGCTGCAATCCAACAAGAGTTCAGCTGTCGTTGGGTCGTAAACATTGAGGCGGAAGGAACTGATATGGAAGGCCGGAAAATGAAGGGAAAGCCCCCAAACCTGGATGTGGATGCCTCAAATGCTCCAGTCTCCAGATGGAAACACCGGCGCAACGGGAACCCTCATCCATTACGTCAAAGTCACCCCGTTGCCTTCACCGAATGACCGGCCGCCCGCAATAGCGCCATCAGCACCGGCCCCAGCGAAAACTCACCTCGCTTGGCCCGATTGGTTAGGTCTCTGAGATACCCGCCGGCCGAATTGATGTGGCCGCCCCGCTCGAGAATGCAGGCGATCGTCACTGCCGCGTTCTCCGGACCCATCACCTCACAGGCCTCCTGATATGCGGACGGGCTCACCCCGAGCATCGATCTGACCACCACGGCGGCCGTCATGAGTTCTCGCCAGTTTCTGATCTGGCCTTCAGGCCCGTAGTTTGAAATCTCGGGGCAGGCGCGCAAGACGAGACCAATCGGAAAAGCCTTAATCGGCACATGTTCGGCCTGCTTATTCTGGCTCGGCTTCGCCTCCTGCTCTTTTTCAGAGCTAGGTTCAAGTTCATTAAGGAGGTTGGTATTTGAATTCTGTATGTGACGCTCATTTTGGGCATCATTGGTGGTCATTTCTGAAGAAAAATCATCGGAATTCAACTGGTTGATGATGTTCTGCCGCAAATTATCCATCTCGATGCCCAAATCTCTCAGTTCGTCGAGCGTCGGGTTTCGAGGAATTCGCCTGACAGCGGCCAGATATTGTTCTTCCAGCTCGTCCCAATCGCCTGCAGCTCCCTCTTCGACGGCAGCCGTAATCAGCTTGCGGATATCCCGCCGGCAGATCGTTAGGTTCTCCTTTGCCCTGCGGAACGCGATCCGATCGGCAGCCACCTGCTGGGCAAGGCATGCCAGTTCCTCGGCGCGCATCAAAAGCGGCGATATGTCAAAACCGAAGGCGTGCTCAATCGAGCCTTCACCATCCTTTCGGGCGTAGCGTTTGCCGTTTGCACTATCCTTGCGGATGATCAGTCCTGCATCGACAAGCAGGGCAAGATGACGCCGCAGGGTAGCGCCCGCAATGCCATGCGCACGAATTGACAGCTGGATGTTCGACGGGAAAACGATAAGCTGTGCGTCCTGGCGCAGCTCATTTTCAGGATAGAAACTCAAAAGCGCATCGAGCACCGCAAGGCTGCGATCCTGCAGACCAAGCACCTCTCGCGCCTCCGATGTGTCGCGGAAGACTTTCCATTTGTCTGCCGACTTGCCTTCCTTGATCCTGGTCGTGGCAATCTGCTGCTTCACAAGCGCAAGCGTTACCGACCGCCGCCCAAACGGCGTCGTCACTTGTCCACCTTCCATGTCCCTCGCCTCTTCAAAAAGGCAAAAGAATTACGCTCACCAAAACGGTGCCAAAGACTCTTGACTAGGATTCATGGAAATGCGATTCTCTAGCTCTCACACGACGAGAAGGGCTTCCATGACGGCAACGTTTCGGGGGCCTTTTTCTTTTGCGCGTTTTCCTTACTTAAAGTGGTTCCGAAGTCTGTTTCTCAGCTTCAGTTCAAATCTTTGATCTTTCGCGCGTGAACCGCTCAGCCAGTGATGGCAGCTGCGCTTCGATGAAACGCAGGAATTCTGCTCCGGCCGGTGTATCCGCAGAAATACGGATATCCTTGTTCGTGCGCGAAAAGCTGCCAAGTGGTTCGCCTGCGGCGCCGGCAATCATCTTGCCGGCCTTCGACGGTGCGGCAGGTTTCAGGGCGTTAAAGGCGGCCAGAAACTTTTGATCGGATCCAAGCCGGCTTTGCGTAGCGGCCGAAAGCACCCTGCGCACTTCATCATGCAGGTCAGGCTGTTCGGAGAAAGCCTTTGCAAACTCCACCCACCTTGGACGACCGACCTTGGCTGCCCGACCAATTGTCTCGACGATATCGAGCGGAAGTGCGCGATAAACCGCTCGCATTCGTGCAAGCTCGGGATCGTCGATAGACAATGCCGCCTTGATATCACGAGGCTTCACATCGGCATCATCCATACGGCGAGCAAACAGGGTGCGCTCGATCCAGGTCAGATCCTGGCGATCGGCATTTTCAATACCCTGCGCAATGACAAGTTCGACGTCGGAAATCTCGACTTCGATCGCCTTGACCGGAATTCCAAGATCGCGCGCTGCCTGAAGCCGGCGATGGCCGTAGATTACCTGATAGCGATCGGGCGATGCTGGTGACTTGCGGACCTGGATCGGGACCTTTTGCCCCTCGGACTTTATCGAGTTCCTGAAAGACTCGAAATCCGATGCGTCGTCATCTGGAAGACGATCGGGAAAGGGAGAGGGATCGACCTTTGACGGGTCGAGCTCTCTGATCGCACCACCACCCGATTCAACAAGCGCCTTGAGGCGGTCGCGTTCCGATTTGATGTCGTCGATCGCCCTGTGCGCCGCACCGATCACGCCGGCACCGACACGGGCAGTTGGTGCAGGTTGCTGCGGGGAGACAGGAGCATCGGTCGCCAGCCGGTTTTCAAGTTCCGCCGACAGCAGGCCAAAATTTGCAACGATGGATTTACGCGATGACTTGTTGGTCATGTGCGTCCCCAGCTGGTGTTGATGAGTTTCACGACCGCTTCGTTGACGGCATCAACCGCCTCGCGTGCGCGTTTATGCGTGTCACGGCCGATCTGGCCCATTTCGAGTTCGTAGATCGAGCGCTTTGCAAGTCCTGCTGCCTCGACAGCGGTGCTTTCAATCAGCGTCGGAAGAAGCACATCCGTTCCGAAGAGATGGCGCATCAACGCAACGACCTGAGACTGTGGTGCGTCGTTGGGATCATGGCGGGTAATGAGATAGCGGATGAAATCCTGATCAAGCTGTGCTCCGCTCTCATTGAGCACGCTTATCAGGTCCCCCATCATCAGGAGAAACTGGCTCATGGATGCGACATCGAGCATCGCCGGGTGTACCGTGATAATCATGCTGGTCGCAGCATAAATCGCACTCAGCGTCAGAAACCCGAGAGACGGCGGAGTATCGAGAATGACGACGTCATAGTCCTGATCAACCTCGGCAAGAGCAAGCTTCAACCGTTCGAAGAAGATCGCTCCCGAGCCCGATTTCTGCGCCAGAACCCGCGGCGTTTCATGCTCATATTCCATCACTTCGAGGTTGCCGGGTATCAGATCGATCCCGTCGAAATAGGTCTTGCGGATGATATCCCGGATTGGCCGGCGCTCGGCGTCGTCGTAGCGAAGAGCAGCGTAGATCGTTTCGTTGGCACCAACGTCAAACTCAGGTTGCGCGCCGAACAGTGCAGAAAGTGATGCCTGCGGATCGAGATCAAGAGCAAGGACGCGGTAGCCCTGCAGGGCGAGATAATGCGCAAGATGGACGCAGGTCGTGGTCTTGGCACTGCCGCCCTTAAAGTTGGCGATCGCAACGACCTGGAGATGCTCGCCCTCGCGTCGGCGAGGAGAAAATCTCAGCGCTTCAGAAGGCTTCTGGGCGGCAAAGAGCTCGCGCAATTCATTGATCTGAGCAAGCGTATAGACACGATGGTTATTTTCCAGCCGGCCAGGGATCGGTCCACGGCCTTCGCTCGACATGAGTTTCAGCGTAGAATCGGGTATTGAGGTCAGCTTGGAGACTTCGTTGGTGAGGAACGGTCGCAGGCTTTTCTCCGACTTCGGAGGATACATGCGGGTGCGAAGGTCCTGCAACTGCTGAGACAGAAGACCCGCATGGCGCATGATCTTGGCGCCCGCGTCTTCCTTCTGACCGCTCGTCATTTCTGCGTGTTTTGCTATCGCCATATTTTCCTCTTGGCGGGCATTCGCCGGTTTGCCGACCATCGTCCGCCAAAGGTACAACATGATTCTGTTTCGCCGTCCAGTTATTTACGGTTAACCGGATCTTGACGTCCATGGTTGAGAGGGGAATAGGCGCGCCCATTTTATAAATTATAATCAGATACTTATAGAATATTTCGGGCATCCTGACCCTGCGGGGCAACTGCATTTTTGCTCGGCAATCAAGGTCATCAGCGTTGGTCGAAACGAGATTTTCAATACAAAAAATCTACCCCATGGCGAATCGAACGACATTCGATCTCAAGAGGCAACCACTCGGCCATACTAAAAGGGGCCGGCTGCGAGCCGATCTATCGGATTCTGTCTGACCGGCGACCACCGCCGTTTTTACGTTAGCGATAATAGTGACAGCGGATCGATCGGCGAGGGGCCGTCACAAAACGACGGAGGGATCAAAGCAGCTTTTCAACACCGTCTACCGAGTCAAAGTGCTTCCCGCATGGAGGCACGTTCAACGATTTCGGTTTTCAGAACGACCTTGCGGACCGTCTGACCTTTGCCATTTAGCCGGTCGACCAGCAACCTGGCCGCCGTCGCACCGAGATCGTAGACGGGTTGGCGCACGACGGTCACGGGAGGCGTTGTTACAGACGTCCAATCCGCATCATGGAACGATACCAGCGACAGGTCATCCGGGATGCTAAGCCCCAGTTGACGGTGAACCTTGAACACCTCCAGGCCGATTATACTGTCCGATGCAATGATTGCCGTCGGACGCTGCGCCGACTGGAGCATTTCGGTAACGATGCGATGCGTCTCTTGCTGCGTGACGGCACCGACCTGTACCCAGCTTTCCATGTTGGTCAGACCAGCCTCACTGCACGCACCAAGATACCCTTCGATGCGTCGCCTGACCGAACCGGTACTGATGTCGTCTGCACTGCGGAACCGATGATCCGGCGTGTCGCAGGCGGTTAAATAGGCGATGCGGCGGTGGCCGAGCGCAATCAGCCGGCGTGTAATATTCTCGGCGGCATGCCGGTCGTCGGCAATAACGGTGTCGACATCGAGCGTGTCGCTTCCACGATCGAGCAACGCGAGCGGCAGCCCCGAGCGAATAACCTCATGCAGATGCTCGACATCGTTTTCCTTGGCCGGCGAGACGATGAGACCGTCGACACGCTTGGCAAGCAGAGTGCGGATGGCCGCTCTTTCCGCAACGACGTCTTCACCCGAGTTAATGAGGATGACGGTGAAGCCTGCCTGCCGGGCAATATCCGTGATGCCTCGCACGGCAAGGCTGAAAAAGGGGTTTTCAATATCTCCCACCACGACGCCGATGGTGCCTGAACGACCTGTCGTCATGCTGCGAGCAAGCTCATTGGGGCGATAATCGAGGGACTGAGCCGCTGCCAGGACCGCCTCTCTCACCCGGTCGCTGACGGTTCCGTAGCCACCCAGCACGCGTGCAGCCGTTGCCTTTGAGACGCCGGCTTGGCGTGCGACGTCAGCTACTGTAACGGAAGGAGTTTTAGGTGGGTTCTTGTCCATAAGCGGTAGCCTTACAAGAGAACTTGACGACTGGCAAATGCGAAGATAACAATTGCCAATACCCAAAGAGACCGGTCTCTTTCTGATTGAGACCGGTCTCAGAAATAAAAAGACTTCCGACATGCGAACTGCGTGGGCCGGGTAGGTGACATCATGCGCCGACCGGGTGGGACCCGTGCGCCTTGAATTTATCGCAGACAACGACACCAGAGGAGAAGAAACCAATGCAATTTACCCAAGCCTTAACATCCGCCTTCGCAAAAATTCGCGCGACCACGGCCGCGATCACACTCGGTGTCCTTGCAGGCGCGGCTACGCCCGCACTTGCCGACAATCCGCTTGGCCTCATCGATCCCGCCACCATCAGTGTCGGCACGATGGGCGATGCCAAGCCTTATGCCTTCACCACCGCCGACGGCAACTTTACCGGTTTCGACATAGAGTTGTTCCTCAACGTAGCCGAACGTCTTGGGTTCAAGAAGGAACAGGTGGTGTTCACCGGCCAGGAATTCTCGGCCCTGATGCCCTCTGTCGCCAACGGCCGCTTCGATGTTGCGGCCGCTGCGATCGGCACGACTGCCAAGCGCAAGGAGACCATTGATTTCTCTGATGGTTATCTTGCAGGTTTCTTGAGCGTCCTCACTTCGGAGCCAGGCATCACCGATGCAGCGGGTCTCAAAGGCAAGCGTCTTGGTGTGGTGCAGGGTACACTTCAGGAGATTTATGCCGAGAAGAATTTTGTCGGCACCGATCTCGTGAAGTTCCCGGACAACAATTCTGCCGTTTCCGCACTCAACAACGGGACGGTCGATGCACATTTCCTCGATTTCGAGGCTGCAAAGGACTATTCCGCCCGTTATCCGGCGCTAAAAGTCGCAGTCAACATTCCGAGCTTCGACGCGCCCGCCGGCTTCGTCATCCGCAAGGGTAACGATGCATTGCGCGAGGCGCTTAACAAGGGCCTGAAAGAGGCCATGCAGGACGGCACCTGGAAAAAGCTGCACGAAAAATGGTTCCCCGGCACGCCGATGCCGCAGGCATATCTTCCCAAGCAGTGATGCCACCTTCCGGTCCGGCCTTTACCGGTCGGACCGGCCTTTCTTTCAAGGGATATCCTGATGAACTGGCTTGAAAACCTGCGCCGTAGCTTCCTCGACTGGAATGCCATGGCCGAAGTGCTGCCGACCATGATCACCGTTGGTCTCAAGAATACGCTGATCCTGGCTGCGACCTCGACTGTGCTTGGCGTCGCCATCGGCATGATGCTCGCGATCATGGGCATTTCCCGCTCGCCCTGGCTGCGCATTCCCGCTCGTCTTTATACCGATATTTTCCGCGGCCTGCCGGCCATCGTCACAATTCTCCTCATTGGCCAGGGTTTTGCCCGCATTGGCCGCGAGCTCTTCGGTCCATCGCCTTATCCGCTCGGCATTCTGGCACTCAGCCTGATTGCCGGTGCCTATATCGGCGAGATTTTCCGCTCTGGTATCCAGAGCGTCGACCGTGGGCAGATGGAGGCATGCCGGGCATTGTCGATGAGCTATGGCCAGGGCATGCGCCTTATCGTCGTGCCGCAAGGCGTGCGCCGCGTTCTGCCGGCCCTCGTCAACCAGTTCATCGGCAACGTCAAGGATTCGAGCCTGGTCTATTTCCTCGGGCTTCTCGCCTCAGAGCGTGAGATCTTTCGCGTGGGACAGGACCAGGCGGTGGTGACCGGCAATCTGTCACCGCTCCTGCTGGCAGGCGTATTTTATCTCGTCGTTACCGTGCCGCTTACCCATGTCGTCAATGCGATCGACAATCGTCTGCGGGTTGGCAAGCAGCGCCCCTCCGTCATCACCAGCGGACTGGAGGAAGTCAGTGAACTCGACAGTGCAGCTCGCGCGACTGGCGTCTCGTTCAAGGGCGGCAGCCTTGATGTGCGCCGTCTCGGTATGGCCTATGGCGATCTTGATGTGCTGAGGGGTGTCGATCTTTTAGTCAAGCCAGGCAGCGTCACCTGCATCATCGGCCCGTCCGGATCCGGAAAATCGACTTTGCTGCGTGGGCTCAACCGTCTGGTCGAGCCGAAGAGCGGCGATATTCTTATCGATGGCGAAAGCATTCTCGCAATGAAGCCGGAAACGCTGCGCCGCCGGGTCGGCATGGTATTCCAGCATTTCAACCTCTTTCCCGACCACACGGCGCTGGAAAACGTCATGCTGTCGCTTACGAAGATCAAGGGCCTGCCCGCAGCCGAGGCCGAGCGCATCGCCAAGGCAAGGCTTGCCGATGTCGGCCTTGCGAGCCGCCAGCACCACCGTCCGGGCGGTCTTTCCGGCGGGCAGCAGCAGCGCGTTGCCATTGCCCGTGCGCTTGCCATGGAACCGGAGGTTATCCTCTTCGACGAGGTGACGAGCGCGCTCGATCCGGAATTGGTCAAGGGCGTGCTCAACCTCATGGCCGAGCTCGGCACGCGTGGCATGACCATGGTCGTCGTTACGCACGAAATGGGATTTGCCCGCCGGGTGGCCGATCAGGTCGTCTTCATGGACGAGGGGCGCGTCGTTGAAGCCGGCACGCCAGAGGCAATATTCGACAACCCGCAAAGCCCGCGTCTCCAACGCTTCCTTGCGGAAGTGCTCTGAGCGCCGGGAGGAGAAACCAATGACACAAACGATACGATGGGGTGTGCTCGGTTGCGCAGGCATTGCTGCCAAGGCGGTCATTCCCGCCATCCAGTCCAGCCGCCTGGGGCGCGTTGCGGCAATCGCCTCGCGCGATGCCGCGAAGGCGAAGGAGATGGCGGCCCGCTTCGGCATCGCCAAGTCCTACGGCAGCTACGAGGAACTGCTTGCCGATCCGGAAATAGACGCAATCTACAACCCTTTGCCCAATCACCTGCACGTGCCACTGACGATAAAGGCACTGGCGCAGGGCAAACCCGTACTCTGCGAGAAACCGATCGCGCTTGATGCCGAGCAGGCGAGGGAACTGGCAGCGGCACAAAAGGCGGCGGGCCTGCCGGTCGCGGAAGCCTTCATGGTGCGCCACCATCCGCAATGGAAAAAGGCGCGCGCGTTGATTGCCGAGGGGCGCCTCGGCGAGGTGAGGGCCATCCAGACGATCTTTTCCTATTATCTCGACGACCCCGGGAATGTACGCAACCAGGCTGATATTGGCGGCGGCGGTCTGTTCGACGTTGGTTGTTACGCCATCAACACGGCGCGGCTCCTGTTCGACGCGGAACCGGTAAGGGCGATCGCCCTCATGGAGCGGGATCCCGTCTTCGGCACGGACCGGCTGACGAGCGGGCTGCTGGCGTTTCCAGAGGGAAGGCAGCTTGCCTTCACCTGTTCCACACAACTCTGCCTCACGCAGAAGGTCACGGTGCTTGGAACGCGCGGGCGTCTGGAAATCCCTATTCCCTTCAATGCACCAGCTGATGAGCCGACCATCCTTGTCTTTGATGATGGTCGCGATCTTGCCGGCGGCGGCCGCGAGGAGATCGCGATCGGGCCTGTCGACCAGTATCGCGAACAGGCCGATGCATTCGCCGAGGCTGTTCTCTCCGGCGGGCCACTCGAGACGGGGCTTGGCGACGCAATCGCGAATATGACGGCGATTGACGCGCTGTTCCGCTCCGCAGCCAGCGGTCGCTGGGAGATCCCCGATGCCTTACCCCCATCCGTATGACAATTGATTGAAAGCCAATTCCATGACCGACAACACCATCTCTTCGGCCGTCATCATCGGCGCCGGTATCTTCGGCGTTTCCACTGGCGTACAGCTTGCGCGGCGCGGCATTAAGGTGACGATCCTCAATGACGGGCCGCCGGCCAATGGTGCCTCCGGCCGCTCGCTGTCCTGGCTGAACTCAGCACGCATGCGCTCTGAGCCCTATCATCGGCTGCGCATGGCCGGCATCGAGCGGTATCGCACACTCGCGGCGCAGAATCCCGGCGCAGAATGGCTTCGCTTTGATGGCGGGTTGACCTGGGACGCCGATGACGAGTGCAATGAGATCGACGCGGCCTATCGCCACGAAGTTTCGCTTGCCTATGATGCGCAGCGCCTTTCCGCAGCCGAAGTCGCCCGCGTCGTGCCCGGTGTCGACGCCGGCGCAATCACTCCACAGGGCGCAATCTACAATCCCGGCGAAGGCTGGGTCGATCTGCCGACGCTGATTGGTGTGCTGCTTGAGGAGTTTTTCGCACTCGGTGGCATTCTGGTAACGGACCAGGGTGCTGCACGGGTCGTGATCGAGGGTGGTCGTGTCGTTGGCGCGCAAACTGCAAATGCTGTTCTCCATCGGGCGGACGCCGTCGTGCTTGCCACCGGTCCGGCCGTCCCGAAGATGGCTGCGGAAAGCGGACAGACCATTGCCGACGGGACACCGATCGCCCTTCTGGTGCAGACGAGGCCGCTCGCCCATCCCCTGCGCGCTGTTCTCAATACACCGCGCGTCGCCGTTCGCCCGGCGCCGGGCCGCACATTCTCACTGGATGCCGACTGGGCGGCCGATGAGGGTGTGACAGTGCGCGCAGACGGCAGCTATGATATCGACGACAGCGTGGTTTCAGAGCTTTTGGTTGAGGCTGCGCGGGTGATGGAAGGCAATCCGAAACTCGAGGTGGCTTCCATCGGCGTTGGTGGCAAACCGATCCCCGGCGATGGCGAGCCGGTGATTGGAGCCATCAAGAGTATTTCCGGTTACTACGTGGCCTTCAGCCACAGCGGTGCTACACTCGGCCTCATCGTGGGCGAGCTGCTCGCGTTCGAGGTTGCGACAGGCACCGAACATCCCATGCTCGCAACCTTCCGACCTGAGCGTTTCCCCTTGAATTGAGCAATGTGAGGCAGATATCGCCAAAATGAGCCGGCCGCCGCCGCGGCCGGCATTTTTTATTGATATGGAAACGCCCGTCCGGTCTCTCACATGAGGCTAATGCCCTTGTCGGCTGCACGGACCCTGGAGAAAACCTAGGGTTCAGAGATACAATCAGACCGTTGCCACGCATAGAAAAACCGGCACCACGCGGGCAGGAGTTGGCACCCTGCGTCGCGACGCGCCGCACAACCTAAAGGTGAGTTTACATTATTTGAAAACTAATCGTTGACGCGACGACTTCTGTCCGTTATACATAATCCATCGATCTTTTGCTTGCCGAGCTTTGTCTACCGCGCGATTGGCACCGCGCTTTAAGCGAACTTCCATTTCAAAAATAGTCGGTTTCCTCGCTGCGCAGCATCAGCTTCGCGGTCCTACACTCTATGCTTTGAAAGGGTTCAACATGACCACTGGCACAGTAAAATGGTTTAATTCCACCAAAGGCTTCGGCTTCATCCAGCCCGACAATGGCGGCGCTGATGCGTTCGTTCATATCTCCGCTGTCGAGCGCGCCGGAATGCGCGAGCTCGTCGAAGGCCAGAAGATCGGCTTCGAACTCGAGCGCGACAACAAGTCGGGCAAGATGTCTGCTACCAATCTGCAGGCCGCATAAATCAAGATTTGCTTCCCTTTGACCACGGATGTACTGGCACTGTCGGAAGCTGCTTCATTAAGGTCAGGCATTTTGCCTGGCCTTTTTCGTTTCGGTTTCAAGCCGAACCAATTGAGATTGCAAGAGCAGAAAAACAAAATGGATTCGGCTCGCAGACGACGATCTGCCTCACCGGCATCCAGATGTTGTTTTCTGTCAAAAGCAACCTTGCGGTAGTGTCGGAATACGGCGCTCACGCCCCGTAGACCGAATGGCTGCCAGCGGCACGTATTGCCAAGAAGGCAGGGCACTGCTCCATCAGTCCGGTCATAAAACGCGCCAAAACGCGATGATCTCTCTTCCACTCATTATCAGGATATCCATGAAGAACGCCCGAAACAATGACGTCGCCGACCGTCGCGCCGCATCTACCGAAGCCAAAGCTGCTCTGCTCAATGCGTACCGCGCGGCAAAGACCGCTTTAGAACCTTCCAGGCTGGCAAGACAGGCAGAACGAGCAGCCATTGCCACAGCTCGAGAAGAGCGACGTCTTCAACGCGAGCGCACGAAGCTAGAGGAACAGCAGCGTATCGAGACCGACGCTTTGGAGCGCCAGGCAGCGATTGAGGCGGTCGCAGTCGCAGAAATTGAAGCGCGGGAGAGTGCCGAAAAGGCACGTATAGCCCGGGTCATTGAAGATGAGACGATGCGAAAGGCTGAACGCGACCGGCGCTACGCTAACCGCAAGGCAAGACAAGCCTAACCTTGCCCTTGCACGCCGACCCACAACATGACGGCGTCATGCTAGTGACACTCTAACGAAAGCAGCCCCATGGCACCGGATAATAACGAGCTCCAGGCAATCAACACGTCGTGGCAAATCGCTATCCAGGAAATCCTGCGCATGGTCATTCGCGACATGTACCATGACGGTGGAGAAGCGAATTTCAAGGCCCATATAAAACGTATTGAAGAAGCTGCGGTCGACAGCATCCACTCCGATCTTCGACTTCGAGGAACCGACGAGTGGACTGAAGTGCTTGTAAAGGAACGGGCGAGCAACTTCGTGACGACATTGCTGACGTCCTTCACTTACGACCGTGCCTGACCCCTGGACATCGGTTTCAACGAGGAACCGAGCCGATTTCCAAGGAGAACTGCGCAACCTCCGAGTACGATTTTCTGATCAGGGTTTGGTTGAGTGATTGGCTTTTTCTCCTTTCTCTGTGCCAGGGTGGCTGAGCTGGCCTTAAAGCTGAAACTGACGTGCCCGATATTCCACATCAGTGGATCGAGCTCTCGGCTCCGTGAGAGCTAACAGTTTATTCAATCACGGTCTGTTCGATCATTTTGCCCATGCGAATCTGAGCGCGACTGGTGGCCGGCCCTCGCAACTCGCCACACTATCAGCGAGCATTGAGGCAACGAAGCGAGCCACTTGCCTCGACCAGTAGACCAAGTGGAAAGACGTTGGCGTCGATTGACGCGTCAACGACCTTTTCAAGGCTATCTGCCAGGGCGCGTGGACAAATCGCTGACAGCATGCGGACCTACCGGGTGTTTTAAAAGCAATGCTTGTCCCACGGTCGCGGCATGACGGTTATCTGCTAACCGCATTAGCCGCTATGCGACTAAGAACGCGGTTACTTCATCGGCCAAGCCAGCGAGAAAAGTGTGTCGATCTGGATGAGGTTCCGGGACATTTGGTGGCAATTCGTCCATGTATGTGAAATGGCCGGCATCGGGATCAACTTGGAGCGCCACAGATGCCTGGGCGGTTAGTACATCCATGAGAAAACGAGACTGGGCCGGGGGCGTGATTGTGTCCTTGGCTCCCACCCAGATTTTCATCGGCATCTTGATACGGTCAAGCGCACCTGGACGGCGGAAGAAGTCCGTTGGCGGAGCCAAGATTGCCAGTCGCTCGAGGCGTGGCGTGGAGCCTGTAATCAGTTGCTGCTCATCAAGGGTTTCGCCCTCGGCACCTTGAAGGGCGAGCATAACCGTAGCTCCAATGGAATGCCCGATACCCACGATGGGGAGATTGCTGGAGGTGCAATCGTCTATAGATGCTTCGAGCCTGCGGATGCGCATGTCCAACTCGGCCTTGGTCGGGGCGATTGAGGTCAGCATTTCGAAGTGTGGTGCGATGACCGTGCAATTCCCGTTAGCCAAGGTCTGCAGCAAATGACGGTGGCGTGACGGATTACCGCCACGACCGACTGCGAACAAAGCAATGCACTTTGGGTTCTTGGCCTCGACCCGAGTAATGGTAAAGGATCCCAACTCATTGGATACGATGTCGGTATTGGATTCAATTTCCATATTTTCTCTCAATCATCAGAATAAGTTTATCATCGTCTTCCGCGACAAACGAAGCCAACGTATCTCATTCATTGAAGTCCTGAACAGTCAGCGATTCAACGCTGCTTTTTGGAGGCAGTTTGAACCAGAGCGACTTCATCGAAACAGATTGGTGCATTCTGATGGGTCTGTGAACGCTGGTGCCCCAGGAGAAAAAAGAGCGGGTGCGGCCCGCTCCCGTCCAAGGATTTAGACCTGGGCTTGGCCACCATCGGCAAACAGTTCGGCGCCGTTGACGAAGCTCGCATCGTCGGAGGCGAGGAAGAGGGTCGCCTTGGCGATTTCGTCGGGCTCACCGACGCGACCGAGCGGAATACGGGAAGCTAGGTAGTCGATCAGACCCTGCTGCTGCTCCTTGTCATCACCAGCAAGCTCCACGAGTCCGGGCGTGCGCGTTGCTCCGGGGGAGACGACGTTGACGCGGATGCCAGTGCCCTTGAGATCGAGAGCCCAGGAGCGGGCGAGGTTGCGGACGGCCGCTTTGGAGGCTGAGTAGACCGAGAATGCGGCCGTGCCTTCTGTGCCGGCGGTCGAACCCGTTAGAACGATCGACGAACCCCGACCCATCAGTGGCAGAGCCTTTTGAACAGTGAAGATGACCGCCTTCACATTGCGAGCGAACGTGTTGTCAACCTGCTCTTCGGTGATTTCGCCGAGGGGAAGCATGCTGCCGCCGCCGGCGTTGACGACCAGGACATCAAGGCGTCCCTGTTGCGACTTCACCTGGGCGAAGACGTCGTCGAGTTCGTCGTTCTTTGCCGAGTCCGCCTGTATGCCGACGGCGCCGTGGCCGATCGCTGCGACGGCCTCGTCCAGAGCGTCCTTGCGGCGACCCGTAATGTAGACCCGGGCTCCTTCGGCTGCGAAAAGCCTGGCGGTCGACAGGCCGATGCCGCTCGTTGCACCGGTCACGATTGCAATCTTATTTGCTAGTCTCTTGGTCATTTTATTCTCCTAAGGCTGGGCGCGCGAAAGGGTCAGTCCGAATTCGCGGCCTGTTGACGGTCTAAAGCTATGCGGGAGGTGGCGCCGGCCTTGGGCCTGTCGTCGCCGTCCGATGTGCAGAACGTAATTCCTCAGCCCTGCAGGGAGAAGCCAGTTCGTATGGAGACATTATCCATCTGTATGGACAGTCTGCATCGCCGCGCCGCGCCTTGCGTCGACGCCTTCAAACACTTTCGCCGCCCAGTCCGAGAATGCCCGCAGCCGCGGGTTTGAAAATCTGTCAGCGGGATAGACCAGGTGCAAAACATGGTTTTCAGGCTTCCAGTCAGGAAGCAGTTCGATCAGCAAACCCTTGTCGATATTAGGTCTTGCCAGGAATCCGAAACTTTGGCCGATACCCAACCCGGCTAGCAACGCATTCAAATGCGCCGTGCTTTCGTTGAGGGAAATGCCGCTTGACATCGGCATATACTCGGTCTGCTCGTTGCCGCGCTGGAAGCGCAGCGGGAACCGTTTACCGGATGACGCCGAAAAATAGCTGACGACACGATGCGCCTGAATGTCGTCTGGATGCATCGGCAGTTCTTTTCCGGCGAGATAAACTGGCGCTGCGCAGAGCACATAGTCGAGTTCGCATAGCTTCCTCGCCCTGAGGGATGAATCGCCAAGTGAACCACCACGAATGACGCAATCGATCCCTTCGCCAATAAGGTCGACAGATCGATCACTGACGCCGAGAAGCAGGTCTATCTGCGGATACTGGCGCTGGAAGTCCCAAAGGGACGGGATGAGGATCCGGTTCGCCAGGACAGAACCAATATCAATCCGAAGCCTTCCTTTGGGCGCGCTGCGGGCGCCAGCGACGGTGCCGTCCATGTCGTCCAGATCTGCAAGCAGGCGAAGGGCGCGCTGGTGATAGGCAATACCTTCCGTGGTCATTGTCACCGACCGGGTGGTCCGCTCAACGAGTTTTGTCCCGAGATGTGCTTCAAGATCCTGCACGAGCTTGCTAACTGACGACCGTGGGAGATTCATTGTGTCCGCAGCCTTGGTAAAAGATCCGGCTTCGGCGACGCGAACGAATGTTCGTATGGCGAGTATCTGGTCCATGCAACGCCCTGCAGATTAGGTCTACGATAACCGACTATATCGGAACCGCGACCAAGACCATTTAATTTCTTGCTCTCAATCGGTCGCGTGCCTCCAACAAGACCTCGAATGCTGATTGTCGCTAAAACGCAGTCGACGCCATACATGCCGGAGGTTTGGCTTCTCTGTGCAGAGAGATCCGGTAAATGGTCCGTTTTCGGCCGGTTTATGGCGGCGACCCGCAAAATGCCATGCCGGAAAGACCGCACGCAGTCGATGACACCTATCCTTCGCACATGCGCTGACTTGGGCGCTACCGAAGTGTGCATTTTATCGACGTAGATCGCTCGTCAGTCATTCATCAATCGATGCGGGGCGGTTCGATGGCTGGCATGCCATTAATACAGTGAAATGAGCCACACCCTCATATTCAATTCTGGTGAGGGAGAACGCGACTGTTTTTGTATGTCGGTCACGACAAACGAGCGACGTGGCGCCTAAACGCTTCGCTGCTCACTGGCACTGCCTGCTTAGTCCTTTGCGTCAGAGGGCGAATGCACAAGATTGGTTTCCTCAAAATGCCCTCACTTTGGAATTTGCATCTTTGATTATCTATGAAAACTATAGAAATTAAAGGTAACAAGAGTGAGGCGAACAATGAACGTACTTGGAATAAGCGGCAGCGTTAAACAACCGTCACGCACGGCACGCATTGTCTCGGACATCCTGAAGTCGATCGAGAGACGGGCAAGCGTCTCTGTGGACACGGTCGATCTGGCTGTGGCGGCACCGATCCTGTTCAGGGCTCTTCGCGCAGATCAACTGGATGAGGCCGGCCGCAGGATTATTGATGCTGTGGAAGGTGCCGACGTACTTGTCGTCGGTTCGCCTGTCTACCGCGCATCCTACACCGGCGCGTTAAAGCATCTCTTCGATCTCGTCGATTTCCGTGCGCTTCAAGGCAAGCGCGTGATCCTTGCGGCAACGGGCGGTACAGCACTGCATGGCCTCATGCTGGAGCATCAGTTCAGGCCGCTGTTCGGCTTCTTTGGCGCCGTTACAGTGCCAACAACGGTCTACGCCGTCGAGGCGGATTTCACCGGATACACGCTCTCGAACCCCGTGGTTGAGGCGCGCGTCGAGCGTGCCGTTGCCGAATTGATCGAACTACTGCCGGCCAGAAACCTTGTCGCCGACGATCACCGTTCGCCCCTTCGTCTCGTTTCACACGACGCGGTCGCGAACTGACATCAGAAAAGAGGAGATTTCCATGACTGAACACCACGCCGAGCCCGTGAAATTTGCCTATTGGGTGCCGAATGTGTCCGGCGGCCTCGTCATCTCGAACATCGAGCAGCGCACCAGCTGGACAATTGACTACAACCGCAAGCTCGCGCAGATCGCCGAAGCGAGCGGCTTCGATTACGCGCTGAGCCAGATCCGCTTCACCGCCGGCTACGGTGCCGAATTCCAACATGAATCCGTGTCGTTCAGTCACGCCCTGCTGGAATCGACGACGACGCTCAAGGTCATCGCCGCCATTCTGCCTGGTCCGTGGAACCCCGCGCTTGCCGCCAAACAGATTGCCACGATCAATCACCTCACTAACGGTCGCGTTGCCGTTAACATCGTCAGCGGCTGGTTCCGCGGCGAGTTTCACGCCATCGGCGAGCCTTGGCTCGATCACGACGAACGCTACCGCCGTTCGGAAGAATTCATCCGGGCTCTGCGCGGCATCTGGACGGAAGACAATTTCACCTTCCGCGGCGATTTCTACCGCTTCAACAACTACTCCCTCAAGCCGAAGCCGATTGATCCGCAGCCGGAAATCTTCCAGGGCGGTTCGTCGCGTGCGGCTCGCGATATGGCGGCCCGCGTATCCGACTGGTACTTCACCAACGGCAACACGCCGGAGGAAATCGCCAAGCAGGTGAATGACATTCGCGTCAAGGCCAAAGAAAACAACCATGCGGTCAAAGTCGGCGTGAATGCCTTCGCCATCGTGCGCGAGACCGAGGAAGAGGCGAGAGCCGTGCTTGCCGAGATCATCGAAAAGGCCAATCCGGAAGCGGTCAATGCCTTCGGCCATGAGGTAAAAAATGCCGGCAAGTCTTCTCCCGAAGGCGAGGGCAACTGGGCGAAGTCGAGCTTCGAAGACCTCGTTCAGTATAATGACGGCTTCCGCTCAAACCTGATCGGCACGCCGCGGCAGGTTGCCGAACGCGTGGTGAACCTCAAACGCGCCGGGGCTGACCTTATCCTGCTGGGCTTCCTGCATTTTCAGGAAGAAGTCGAGTATTTCGGCAAGCATGTCATCCCGCTCGTGCGCGAACTGGAACAGGCGGAAATCAGCGCAGCAATCGCTGCGGAGTAATGTCGCAAATCGGACGGCAGCGGCCTTTGGCCGCCGCTTGGACCACGGGCGGGACCGCCTTCGTGATTGGAAACCTGTGCCCATTGGGCGGAGCATGGACTGAACGATGTCAGCATCGAGTTTTCTGGTTGCAAGTCTTGGCGCGGAGGTGGCGATCCCAACGGACATTCGCCAACACATTGCCTTGCCCAGCGAGCATGCCGGGCAAGAACGCCACGCGCTGGACGCCGCCAAAGAACTCGTGCTGGAGCTTCGCGGTATTGACCTCTCCTTTGGAGGCGTCGTCGCTCTGGAGAATATCGACCTGGCCGTGCGGCAGGGCGAAATCCTGGGTATTATCGGGCCCAACGGCGCCGGCAAGAGTTCGCTGATCAATGTTATCTCAGGCGTCTACCGCCCGGATCGTGGCCATGTAGCGATTAATGGCAAAGCCTATCGTCCAGTGCCGACTGAGAAGCTCGCCAGTCTCGGCGTGGCGCGGACGTTCCAGAACCTCGCCTTGTTCAAGGGTCTCAGTGTTCTCGATAATGTCGCCACGGGGCGGGCTTACGCCGAGCGGGCAAATTTCCTGAGCCAGATAGCCGGTCTGCCGAGCGCTCGTCGCGAGCAGGCCGATGCCCGCGAGCGGGCAGGGCGGATCATCGATTTTCTGCATCTGACGCCCCATGTTGACCGGCTTGCCGGCACGCTGCCCTATGGATTGCAGAAGCGGGTGGAACTGGCGCGTGCGCTTGCCGCCGAGCCACGCATTCTGCTGCTTGACGAGCCCATGGCTGGCATGACGGCGACGGAGAAGAACGAACTTGCCGATTATGTGCGTCTCGCGCGTGACGAATATGCGGTCACCGTCGTTCTGATCGAGCATGACATTGGCGTGGTGATGGGTCTTTCCGACCGCATCGCGGTGCTCGACTACGGGCGCAAGATCGCCGATGGCACACCTGCGGAAATTGCCAGCGATCAACGTGTCATCGATGCCTATCTCGGCGCTGCGCCGGAAAACGAAGACGGGGAGGGTATCTGATGGCTGCGTTTGATTGGTTGTTCTTTACCGAGGTGCTGGTCGGCGGGTTGCTCTCCGGGGTCATGTATTCCCTCGTCGCCATCGGGTTCGTGCTGATCTACAAGACATCGGGTGTCCTAAACTTTTCGCAGGGCGCACTTCTCCTGTTCGCGGCACTGACCTTTGTCAGCCTTGTCGAGCGTGGCGTGCCTTTTGTGGCTGCCTTTGCCATTACCTTTGCCATCATGGTCGTCATCGGTGTTGCGATCGAGCGTACGGTGCTTCGGCCGCTCACCAACAAGCCACCGATCACGCTGTTCATGGCGACGCTTGGCCTCTCCTACATCATCGAGGGAGCGGCCCAACTCCTCTGGGGTACGCAGGTTCATGGGCTTGATCTCGGTATCGAGGACATTCCCTTTGATGTTGGTGGCGTTTTCATCAGCCAGTTCGACATCTTTGCCGCAGTCGTCGCGGCTGGCATGGTGGCGGCTCTCTCGGCCTTCTTCCGCTACACCCGCATCGGCCTCGGCTTCCGCGCCGTCGCGGATGACCAGTTCGCGGCGCTTGCCGTCGGTCTCAAGCTGCCCTGGATATGGGCGAGCGTTTGGGCGGCGGCAGGCCTCGTTGCCCTGGTCGCCGGGCTGCTCTGGGGTGCGCGGCTCGGGGTGCAGTTCTCGCTGTCGCTGGTAGTGCTGAAGGCTCTGCCGGTGCTCGTTCTCGGCGGCTTCGATTCCATTCTAGGCGCGATCATCGGTGGTCTGATTGTCGGCGCGTCGGAAAAGCTCGCCGAGGTCTATATCGGCGAATATTTCGGCGGCGGCATCGAGGGGTGGTTTGCCTATGTCGTGGCCCTTGCCTTCCTGCTGATCCGCCCGTCCGGACTCTTCGGTCAAAAGCTCGTGGAAAGGGTCTAATATGTCCGCCGTTACAGCCGATCTTTCATCGTCGTTCTCCCTGCCGCGCCATGCCGGCACGGTCGCAGTGCTCGCCGTTGCTTATCTCGTCGTGCCGTTCGTCGGCACCAGTTACCTCTTCGAGGCAATCCTGCTGCCGTTTCTTGCGCTCAGCCTTGCCGGGGTTGGTCTCAACCTTTTGACTGGCTATGCGGGTCAGGTCTCGCTTGGTTCGGCCGCATTCATGGCCGTCGGTGCCTTCGCGGCATACAATTTCAATCTGCGTATCGATGCGCTGCCGCTTATTGTTTCGATTGTGCTCGCCGGTCTTTCCGCCGCAGCAATCGGTATAGTTTTTGGCCTGCCGAGCCTGCGACTGCGCGGTTTCTACCTCGCCGTTTCGACTCTTGCGGCGCAGTTCTTCGTGCAATGGGCGTTGACGAAATTCAGCTGGTTCTCGAACGAATCCGCATCCGGCGTGATCGATGCGCCAGCGCTATCGCTGGCCGGCATTTCTTTCGAAGGGCCGATCGGGCGTTATCTCTTCGCGCTGACCATTGTCGCCGTCCTCACGTTCCTCGCGTATCGGCTGGTGTCGTCGCAGACCGGTCGCAACTTCATCGCTGTGCGCGACAACGAGACCGCCGCACGCATCATCGGCATTCCGGTGCTTCGCACCAAGCTGCTCGCCTTTGCAATCTCGTCCTTCATCGTCGGGGTTGCCGGGGTAATCTGGGCTTTTGCCTATCTTCGCACGGTGGAGCCGGCCGGTTTCAATCTCGACCGCTCGTTCCAAATACTCTTCATCGTCATAATCGGCGGGCTTGCCTCGATCCGGGGTGCCTTCTTCGGCGCGGCTTTGATCGTCGTCTTTCCGCTCTTCCTCTCGCGGCTTGGCTCTTTGCTATTAGGCGATGTCTTTAATTCCGGAGTGCTCGATATGACGCAGCGCATCGTTCTCGGCGCCTTGATCATACTGTTTCTGATCCTGGAACCTGACGGCCTCGTGTCATTGTGGGATCGCTTGAAGTTACGCATTACGGCTGCCGTCAGGCGGGCGTGAACCCCTCGAAGCCGGCCCTGACAGGCAAAGGCTTCCAACAAGAAAAGCTTATCAGCAATGAATTCCTGAAACCAACACGGATGGCCGAGCGCCAGCCGACAGACGGAGTGTGTCCAGATATGACCTTCTACACGAAAATCAAAGCAGCAGCCTTTGCTGCCGGCATCAGCCTCGCCGCCATCGCCTCCCCGGCCATGGCCGATGAACAGTACTTCCCCCTGCAGAGCTACCGCGTCGGGCCTTATGCAGCCGGTGGCACGGGCTTTTTCGGCGGATTCATCGATTATCTCAATCTCATCAACATCAGGGACGGCGGTATCAACGGCGTCAAGCTGACATGGTCCGAAGCCGAAACCCAGTACGAAGTTGAGCGAGGGGTCGAAGCTTATGAACGCCTGAAGAGCAACCCCGGCGTTGCCGCCTGGAACCCGCTGTCGGTCGGCATAGCCTATGCCATGATCGACCGCATCACCCAAGACAAGGTACCGCTCATTACCATCAACCACGGCCGCACGGATTCGACTGATGGCCGTGTTTTTCCCTATGTTTTCCCGCTGCTGCTCAATCCCTACAGCGAAACCTCCGGCATCGTGAACTACATTGCATCCAAGGAAGGCGGGGTTGGAGGACTGAAGGGCAAGAAGATCGTCGTGCTCTACCACGGCTCTCCCTATGGCAAGGAAACGATCCCGATCTATGACCTGCTGGCCAAGAAGTATGGCTTCGACCTCCAGCAGATCGAAGTCCCGCATCCGGGCAACGAGCAGCAGTCGCAGTGGCTGACGATCCGCCGTGCCAAGCCGGATTATGTCGTGCTGCGCGGCTGGGGCGTCATGAACCCGGTGGCGTTGAAGACGGCGGCGAAAACCGGTTTCCCGGTGGATCACATCATCGGCAATGTCTGGTCCAACTCGGAAGAGGACGTTATTCCCGCCGGCGACGCTGCCAAAGGCTATACCGCCATCACCACCCAGGCATCCGGTGCCGAATATCCGGTGGTCAAGGAAATAGTGAAAACCGTCTATGACGCCGGCAAGGGCAACCTTGATGACAAGAGCCGCATCGGCTCCGTCTATCACAATCTCGGTATCGTCAACGGTATCCTTAATGTCGAGGCGGTGCGGATCGCCCAGGAGAAATTCGGCAAGCGCACCCTGACAGGCGACGAAGTTCGCTGGGGCTTCGAGCATCTGCAGCTTGATCCAGCCCGTGTCGAGGCATTGGGCGCCAAGGATCTCTTCCACTCGATCAATGTAACCTGGGATAACCATGAGGGTAACGGCTACGTGACGTTCCAGCAGTGGGACGGCAAGAAGTGGAACGTGGTTTCCGATTGGATCGCACCGGACTGGGCCCTGCTGCGCCCGATCATCGAGAAGTCGTCCGAGGCCTATGCGGCTGAAAAGGGCATCAAGCTTCGCACGTCGGAAGATGCGAATTCCGTGACGAACTGATGTTCGCGTGGTCGGGCAAGGGTCTCCCCGTGTCCGGCCACAACATCCCGAAAAGCGCCAAGGAGATCGTGATGACCGAGGGGAACAGGCTGCTTGCCGTGGAGGGGCTCCACGCAACCTACAATCATGCCATCACCGCATTGCATGGGGTCACTTTTTCGCTCGGACGGGGGGAGATCCTTGCCGTTCTCGGTGCGAACGGCGCTGGCAAGACGACGACGCTGAAGGCGGTTTCCAACCTCCTTCCGGCCGAACGGGGGCAGGTGCTCGCCGGTCATGTCCTGTTTGACGGTCGTGATGTCACGCGCGAAACCCCAGCAAGCCTTGTCCGTCGCGGTCTCGTGCAGGTGCTCGAAGGTCGCCATTGCTTCAAGACACTGACGGTCGAGGAAAACCTGGTCTCCGGCGGCCTTGGCCGATCCGCCACGCGCACTGAAATCGCGACCGACCTTGAGAAAATTTACACGCATTTCCCAAGACTTAAGGAAAAGCGCCGGGTGCTTTCCGGCCTCACTTCGGGCGGCGAGCAGCAGATGACGGCCATCGGCCGGGCACTGATGTCACGGCCACGGCTGCTTGTCCTCGACGAACCGTCAATGGGGCTGGCGCCTCTCATCGTGCAGGATATTTTCCGCACGCTGAAGCGCCTTAATCGCGAAGAAGGGCTTTCGATCCTGGTCGCTGAACAAAACTCGGCAGTCGCGCTGACCTATGCCGACCGGGCCATCATTCTGGAAAACGGCGTGAGCGTGCTGTCAGGCACGGCCGCCGAACTCAAGGCGCGCGATGACGTGAAAGCCTTCTATCTGGGCCAGAAGCCAGCCGTGCTCGTCACGCATATTCACTGAAAATCAAAGGAAAGAGGAGACATGGCATGACCATTTCCAACGTGAAGACGAAAGATGCGGCTCAAGGCGTTCCCGCCGTGCCGCGGCCGAGTGAGCCGGCACACATCATCAAGAGCGATGCCGAAGCGATCGAAGTCGCGAAGAAACTCGCCGCCGAAATTGCCCCCGGCGCAGCCATTCGCGATCGCGATCGCATCTGGCCGGTAAAGGAACTCGATGCCTTCTCGCAAAGCGGGCTCTGGTCGATCACCGTGCCGAAGAAGTTCGGCGGTCCTGAAGTCTCCTATGCGACGCTCGCCAAGGTGATCGAGATCGTCTCCGCGGCCGATTCCTCGATTGGCCAGATCGCGCAGAACCATCTCGGCGTCGTTGCCGCGATCCGCACGGTTTCCGATGAGGCTCAGCAGACGCTGCTTTTCGCAGAAGTGCTGCGCGGCACACGCTTCGGCAATGCCTTCTCCGAATTCGGTTCCAAGCGGGCGGCGGACTTCGAAACGAAGTTCGTCGATGCGGGCGACCATGTGATCGTCAACGGCCAGAAATTCTACTCCTCCGGCGCACTTCTCGCCCATCTCGTGCCCATCGTTGCGCTCGATGATGAAGGCCGCGCCTGGTATGCGATTGCCGAGCGGGATGCACCCGGATTGACCGTCATCGACGACTGGTCATCCTTCGGGCAGCGCACGACGCTGTCCGGTACGGTGATCCTGAACAATGTCAAAGTGCCGAAAACCCATCTGGTTCCCGGCTACAAGGGTTATGCGGAACCCACTGCGGATGGTGCGATTTTCCAGATTATCCAGGTCGCGGTGGATACGGGTATAGCGCAGGCGGCAATCGATGAAACCATCTCCTTCGTGCGCACCAAGAGCCGTGCATGGGTGGATAGCGGCGTAGATCATGCCTGGGATGACCCCTACACGATCCAGGCTGTCGGCGATCTGACGCTGCGACTGCATGCGGCCCAGGCGCTGCTTGAAAAAGCCGGTTATGCCATCGATCGCGCCATCCGGAACCCGAATGCTGACACGGTCGCCGAAGCACAGATCGTGACGGCCGAGGCGAAAATTCTCTCGACAGAGATAGCCATTGCGGCGACCAACAAGCTGTTCGAACTTGCAGGCACCCGCTCCACGCTTGCAGAGCACCACCTCGATCGCCATTGGCGCAATGCCCGTACCCACACGCTGCACGATCCGGTCCGGTGGAAATATTCCATCCTCGGCAAGTACTTCCTCAATGGCGAGAAGCCGCCACTTCACGCCTGGAGCTGAGAAAACTCTGGAGACCGGGGCGCGCAAGGCGCCCCGGTTGGCAATTGATCTTGCTACATCCGCCAGCAGTAATGAGATATAGTGACGTGATGAGACGGTGCCCCTCAAGCGCGTTTCCAATCAAGCGCCCCGTAACGAGGAGCTTTGCCGGAAACCTCGGGAACATAGAATAGTGGTGACGATGAGCCTTAAGCGCAGGAAGCGGAAAACGCTTTTTAGGGCCTTCCAATCGTGCAGGGCACAGATCTCCTTGGGGAGAACGTAGAGGCAATGAATTCTCTTGTTCCCATAGCTTCTGCGCGCCTGACCGTGGCAGTTGTCGGCGGTGGCTTCACCGGCGCGGCAATGGCAATGCATCTGGTAGCGGGTATCGGATACCCGACTGATACATCCGTTGTCGTCATCGAACCTCGATCGGAGTTGGGCCGTGGCTTGGCCTATAGCGCAACCGATCCGGCGCATCGGGTCAACGTTCCCGCTGCAAGAATGACGTTGTTTCCGGATATTCCCGATGATTTCGAGCGTTATGTTGGCGGTATTCCGACCCGTGACGATGCCGAGCTCATAGGACACGATGGCTTGCCTTATCCCAAGCGTTCTGTCTTCGGCGAATACGTCTCGGCACGGATTCAACCGTTTTTGGATGACGGCCGTATCAGACACTGGCGGACCAAAGCGATCTCGGTGTCACAAAAAGGAAACCGCTATGAGATTGCGGGGTCTGACGGTACAGCGCTCATTGCGGATATAGTCGTGCTGGCCGTCAGCCATCCACCACCTTCTTTGCCTCGGGTGCTTCAGCCCTTCAAAGATGATCCTAAGCTGATTGCGGATGTCACCGTGACCGATGCGATCGACGCCGTCGAGACTGGAGATCGTGTTCTCATCGTCGGAAATGGCTTGACCTCCGCCGATGTGGTTGCCTCGCTCAAGAGACGGGGCCATGTCGGCCAGATAACGTCGTTCTCTCGCAGGGGCTTGCGGTCTCGCGGCCATGGCCCCGTCGGGCAGGAGCCTTTCGGCGATTTCCTGTCTGAACCGTTCACCTCTGCAAGCAAGTTGCTCCATAAGGTTCGCCAAACGCTGCGAGAAGCAGAGGAACGGGGAATGACGTGGCATAGCGTCGCGGATGCGCTGAGGGCGCAGGGGAGGGACATATGGGGAAATCTGCCTGTCATTGAGAGACGGCGCGTTGCCCGACACTTGCGGCCGGTCTGGGATGTGCATCGCTTTCGCATCGCGCCGCAAGTCGAGGCTGCTGTGGAGCAGGCGATCGCGAGCGGCCAAATGGATGTCCGGGCTGCCTCGCTTTCTTCCGTGACACGGATAGACGCCGGCTACAGGGTGACGTTGCGACCCCAGCGCGCCAAGTCTCTCGAAACGCTTGACGTCGATGCGATCGTCGTCACCACGGGCCCGGCGCATGGCGGCATTCTTCAAAGCCAAGCCATGCTTCGAGAACTTGAGCAGGCGGGCCTGTTGCAACCCTGCCCGACCGGGCTTGGCATCTTGGTTGATGCCAAGTCTAATCCCGTATCGGCTTCAGGCGAAAGCACGCCTTCACTGTTTATTGCCGGGCCGCTTGCACGCGGCACTTTCGGAGAACTGATGGGGCTGCCGCAGGTTACCGAGCATGCAATCTTCGTCGCGCAGCGTATTCGCGACCTGATCGATGAATGTAGGATTTCGCATCGCACGGGCCAGACGGTGGAAGGCTGACAGCCTGGGGTTTCTTGAATACATTTCTTCCACTCTTTGAGAGAGCCTTGGGACGATAATTCCATCAAATTCGCCATGCTTTGCGAGGCCCTCAGGACGGTGTACGGTGAAAGCATACAAACGAGCTCCTGGCTCAGGGGGAGCTCGCCCCCTGCTGCCAGCGCGCTGCCTTACGGGAGATGAGACCATGTTCACGCACATCATGATCGGAAGTAATGATCTGGAGCGGTCAAGAAACTTCTACGACGCCACGTTCGGTGCATTGGGCGGCAAGCCCGGCGAGATGGATGCGAGAGGCAGACTGATTTATGTCCACGAAGGCGGACGGCTGATGATCACGAAACCGATCGACGGCAAGGCGGCGACCGTTGCCAATGGCGGGACAATCGGAATCGCTGCCCTGAGCCGCGAGCATGTTCTGGCGTGGCACGACGCCGGTGTTATGCACGGCGGCACATCGATCGAGAGCCCGCCGAATGAGCGCCCGAACGGGGCCTTCGTCGCTTATCTTCGTGATCCGGACGGACATAAACTGAGCGCACGATCTCAGCCGACAAAGTAACGCAGCGCCAATAGCTGCTGGTATTCTCACAGCTGTTGTGGGTTGGTCTTTCTGCATAACTTTTGCAGCCGGATCCACCACATTAATCGCAACATTACGCTCAACATCCACGCATCTTGGAACCTACCATCGGCGGATTAAGACGGGCAAAGCCCTCCTGACGATGATAGGGGAAATGCGGATATGGCGGCGTCAAGACGCTCGCATTGTCCAGGAGAGCAATCTGATCGTCGGTGAGATGCCAACCAACCGCTCCGAGGTTCTGCCGGAGCTGCTCTTCGTTTCGCGCTCCCATGATAATGGAAGACACCGTGGGCCGGCCTGTAAGCCAGTTGAGCGCCACTTGCGCAACTGTTTTGTCGACCTGTCTTGCAACGTCTTCAAGGGCATCAACGACGCGGTAGAGATGCTCCTCATCGACCGGAGGACCAAAACTTGCGGTTTCGTGAAGACGACTGCTCTCCGGCAGGGGAGAGCCGCGCCTGATCTTTCCCGTAAGCCGCCCCCAGCCAAGCGGACTCCAGACGAGTGCTCCAAGGCCTTGATCCATACCCAGTGGCATCAGATCCCACTCGTAGTCTCGGCCGAGAAGGGAATAGTAAACCTGATTGGCAATGTAGCGAGGCCATCCGTACGTGTCGGCAACCGCCAGCGACTTCATGATTTCCCATCCCGAAAAGTTCGAAATGCCGACGTAGCGGACCTTTCCCGCCCGAACGAGCGTATCAAGGGTCGACAAGACTTCTTCGACGGGTGTCCGGGCGTCGTAGGCATGAAGTTGCAGAATGTCTATATAGTCCGTCCGAAGCCGGCGAAGTGCGTCTTCGACCGATCTGATCAAGCGAAACCTGGAGGAACCCGCATCGTTCGGCCCATCTCCCATAGGCAGGCTGGTCTTCGTCGATATCAGCACGGTCTCGCGACGACCTTCCAGCGCTGCACCCAGCACCTCCTCCGATGCACCGTTCGAGTAGACATCTGCAGTATCGAACAGATTAACGCCTGCTTCAACGCAGATATCGATAAGTCGCCTTGCCTCGGAGACATCGGTCGTGCCCCACGCACTGAAAAGGGGACCTGCCCCTCCAAACGTGCCTGCACCAAAGCTCAGGACCGAGACTTTGAGGCCTGATCGGCCAAGAGAACGATATTCCATCTGGTCTTCCTTTCTTGAGAAATGGAAGCGACTTGCGCCACCTGATGGGGAAGAGATAGGAGATCCGGCTTTCGTGATATAGATTGCGGGCGGGAACAACATTTGTGAAATCAGGGACCAGATGGCTCGAGCGGAAGTCAATCGATCCGGAGAAATGGAAGTCTTCGTGCAGGTTGTCGAGCGCGGTGGCTTCTCGTCAGCTGCTCGCAGCGTCGGAATGACACCGTCGGCGGTGAGTAAACTGGTCGCGAGACTGGAGGCGCGGCTGGGTACCCGTCTCATCAATCGCTCGACGCGCGTGTTCAAGTTGACTTCGGAAGGCTGCGTCTTTTTCGAGCGCGCTACGCGTATCCTGGCAGACATCGAAGATGCCGAGCGGATCGCCAGTGCGGGAGAGGTGCCCAGTGGCCGCCTCCGCCTGAGCACCAGCGCCTCCTATGCCACCCATGTCCTCGCCGGCATACTCCCGGAATTCCTGGAGCGATATCCTGAAATTACCGTCGATATCGTACAAAGCGACCTTGTCGTCGATCTGCTTGAGGAGCGAATGGACGTTGCGGTTCGAGCAGGCCCGCTTAAAAGTTCGAGCCTCGTCGCGCGCAGGCTTGGCGATACTGCAATGACGATCGTCGCTGCTCCCTCCTATGTCGACCGGCGTGGCCTGCCCCGGACTATCGAGGAGCTTGAAAGGCATGACAGGCTGGGCCTTGGTTACACCCGCTCGATGGATGGCTGGCCGTTAATATCGGCAGGCGCGACGATTTTTGCCCCAGTCGTCGCCCGTGTCCAGGCCAATGACGGCGAGGCGCTGCGCCAGCTGGTACTCGCTGGAAATGGAATTGCCCGCCTCGCCAACTTCACGATGCGCGATGATTTGAGGGCCGGCCGACTGGTGCCAGTGCTCGACGAGTATAATCCTGGGGACCGGGAGGAGTTTCATGCCATTCATATAGGGCAGGGTGGCCCGCTGCCTTCCAGAGTGCGCGCTCTTCTTGATTTCCTGGCCAAACAAGGCAAAGTTACATAGCAGAGAAACCCGCCTATCGGGGAGGATACCCTCGCCCGAACTCGAGTCGACGTCTCGCGTTAGGTTTCAAGCACCGGCATGTTTGTCCCGCGCCATTGAGCTAAAATGAACTTGATCTGCTCGTAGAGCGCAAAAAATCAGATCTAAAGCGCGTCAAATCCAAAGGAAAAATCCTGGCCGTCCCGCTCCCTTATGCGGCAAAAGCCAAAGATCTTTTCATGTAAACGCGCAGTCGTGACAAGACATAACTCCTTGCGATCCTGCGTAAAATAGAACGCCTCGTCCCTGCCAACGAGGCCGTCTGTGTTGCGGCGTCAAAACGGACTGGCGCTGACGCTATGCAGATTTCAGCCCCACCAGAACCCGACGATCTGTCGCCAATTCCCAATGCCTTCAAATAAGAAATCGCGCACTTTAAAAACAGGCTTGATTGTTTGTAAGTTTAATGCAGATTTGAGTTATGCCCGGAATGCGGCAGCAAAAACAAATGCACAAAAAGTAGTCGGAACGACACGAGGGAACTGATGGTAACTGGGAAGGAGCTGCAGCAGCCGGCTCGGCGTAAACGCACGCAAAGTGAGCGGTCTGAGGATACGCGCAAGGCCATTTTCGATGCGACGATTAATCTCCTGTACAAAACGGGTTTCAACAAGACGTCCACTCCCGAAATTGCCCGCAGGGCGGGTGTGTCTCGCGGCGCGCTAACCCATCATTTTAGCAGCAAGGAAGACCTTGTCATCGGCGCTGTGGCCGATGACCTGACCAGCGTCAATCGGCGGCTGGCAGACTTTGCTGACGCGTTCGGGTCCGGTAGCGGCTCGACCGACGAAATCGTCGATTATCTCTGGAAGACGATGTTCGACCGACTGTTCTATGTCACGCTCGAATACCTTCCGGAAGCGCGCCACAATACCGGTTTTCGCAACGGACTCATTCCGGTCGTGCAGGAGTTCCATGACAGGCTGGACGATATCTGGACGGCGCTTGCGACTTATCGCAACGTCGATCCGGCCAGCGTGCGCATCGTCATGAACGCAACCATGTGCCTGATCCGGGGCATGATTGCCCAGACGGTGCTGCGACCGGCAGACCCGACCTATTACGAAAACCTTCTGACGTTCTGGAAACAACAGGTGAGGGCTTATTTTGCAACGCTTGCCGATGATGCGGAGCGCCAGCCATGAAGCCTCTTCTTCAGGTAAAAAATCTCGAGCGCGCTTTTTACGGAGTGCGGGTTCTGAACGGCGTCGACATCGAGGTGATCGACGGGTCGATTACCGGGCTGATCGGGCCGAATGGTGCCGGGAAATCGACGTTTTTTAATTGCATTTCAGGTCTCTACATGCCTGACAGCGGCTCCGTGAGCTTTGCAGGCGT
Source organism: Agrobacterium sp. A3-95 (assembly GCF_053521785.1). NCBI lineage: Bacteria > Pseudomonadati > Pseudomonadota > Alphaproteobacteria > Hyphomicrobiales > Rhizobiaceae > Agrobacterium > Agrobacterium sp. A3-95. Next base: position 45,548 of record NZ_JBNWDR010000015.1, read on the forward strand.
CGACATAACCCGCCTCAGCCCGCAGGAAAGGGTATCGACGGGCCTGGTGCGCACTTTTCAGCTTGCCCGTGGTTTTCCCAAACTCAGCGTTTTCCAGCACCTGATGCTTTATGGTCAGGATCATCCGGGCGAAGGCCTGTTTGCCAGCATCACCGGCAGCGCGGCCGGCAAGCGGCGCGAGGAGCAGCTTGCCGAGGAAGCCATCTCGATTGCCCGCCGGTTGCGCCTCACCCACGTTCTGGACAATCCGGTCACTGCCCTGTCGGGCGGGCAGAAAAAACTGGTGGAAATAGGCCGTGCGCTGATGGCGAAGCCCCGGCTCGTGCTGCTTGACGAGCCGATGGCGGGCGTCAACCCGACGTTGACGGCGGAGATTGCCGATCACTTGCGCAGCCTCAATGCCGAGGGTGTCACAATCTGCCTCATCGAACATGACATGAAGCTGATTGGCAGCCTTTGCGACCCGGTCATCGTCATGGCGGAAGGGCGCAAATTGACCGAGGGCAGTTTCGATACCGTCGTCGCCGACGAGCGGGTTCAGGAAGCATATCTGGGCGGAAGGCATTGACGATGTTGAAGGCAGAAGGCCTGGTGGCCGGTTACGGGGCCGCCGAGGAAATTCTCAAAGGCGCATCGGTCGAGGTGCATGCGGGCGAGATCGTTACAATCATCGGCCCCAACGGCGCGGGGAAATCAACCCTGCTAAAGGCGATCGCCGGGCTGGTTCCGCTGAAAGGCGGCAGCGTGGTGATGAATGGTGCGGATTTGACCAGAAAAGATGCGTTGGGCAGATCGAAAGCCGGCCTCGCCTTTGTGATGCAGGAAAAAAACGTCTTTGGTACCATGTCGGTGGCGGAAAATCTCGAGATCGCCAGCTTCGGTAATCCTTCCGGCATGTCGCAAAGGCGCGAGAGCGTCTATGGTCGTTATCCCATCCTTGCTGACAAGCGCAAAGCGCTTGCGCGTACACTGTCCGGTGGCCAGCGGCAATTGCTGGCAATGGGAATGGGCCTGATGACCGAGCCGAAGCTTTTGCTGCTGGACGAGCCGACGGCCGGGCTTTCCCCGAAGGCGGCTGAAGAGCTGTTTCACGCTATCATCGAACTGAACCAGTCCGGCCTGCCCGTGCTGATGGTCGAGCAGCACGCGCTTGAGGCGCTCGAAATATCCACACGCGGCTACGTCATCGTCACCGGTCGCAACGCCGCCACCGGCGGCGGCCCGGAACTCGCCGCCGACCCCGAAATCCGTCGCCTGTTTCTGGGTGGCTGACATCGAATTGCCTGACATTCATTATTAAAAATAAGGGAACAACGCATGAGCAGCTTTAAAATCAATCGTCGTGGTTTCATGGTCAGCGTCGCTGGTCTGGCCGCAACCGGCCTGTTGCCGCAGGGCGTTCTGGCGCAGACAGGCCCGATCCGGCTTGGCGCGCTGACGCCGTTGACCGGTTCCGGCGGTCCATACGGCCCGGTCATGGTCAAGGCCATCCAGGCTGTTGCCGCCGAGGTCAACAATGCAGGCGGTGTCCTCGGTCGTCAGATCGAAATCATTTCCGAAGACGACCAGACCAACCCCGAGGCGGGGGTGCGCGCCGCCCGCAAACTGGTGGATGTCGACAAGGTTTCGGCGATCCTCGGCACATGGGCATCCTCCGTCACCACAGCCGTTGCGCCGATCTGCTGGGAATCCGGTACATTGCTTGCCACCGTATCGGGTGCCGACGCCATCACCGCGCTGCCGCACCAGGGTTACATCATCCGCACCCAGCCGACGACCATTCTTCAGGGCCGCAAATTCGGCGAATTCGCCGTCGAACAGGGCGTGAAGAAGCTATTCTTCTTCTCGCCACAGACGCCGTTTGCCGAAAGCCAGTTTAACAACATAACCGCCGCCGTGACAGCTGCGGGCGGTGAAACCAAATCGATGATCTATGACGACAAGAAGCCCTCCTATCGCAGTGAGGTCGACGAGATGCTCGCCTATGAGCCTGACGTCATCGTGCTTGGCGGTTACGCAGCCGATACGACCGTTCTGCTGAAGGACATCTACCGCTCCGGCTACGAAGGCAAAAAAATCGCCTTCGCCTATTCGGTGAACCAGAAGCTGATCGACAGTGTCCCGGCGGAAATAGTGGAAGGCATCTACACAATTGCGCCTTCACCCGCGCAGTCGTCCACCGCTTACAAGCGGCTTGTGTCGCTGATCGGCGTCGAAAATCCCGATCCCTACACAACGCAGGTCTATGACCAGACCAATCTCATCATCATGGCGATGGCGAAGGCTGGTGCAGCGGACGGAAAATCCATTCGCGACGCCATCCGTTCGGTCTCCCAGGGCAAGGACGGCGAAATCGTGGATAACGCGCTCGATGGCCTAAAGCTGATCGCCGCCGGCAAGGCCGTCAATTACGAGGGCGCCTCCGGCCCCTGTGACTTTACCGACACCGGCGACATTTCCGACAGCCAGTTCCGCTACGAACAGGTGGAAGACGGCAAGCTCAAGCTGCTGAAAATCGCGTGAGGCATTGATGACAACCCTCGCTCAGGCGATACTCAACGGGATGATGACGGGAATGCTCATCGCTATTCCCGCCCTTGGCCTCACGGCGATCTTTGCCGTGCTGCGTTATGTCAACTTTGCCATAGGGGCCTATGCCACGGTTGGCGCTTTTGCAGCCTGGTATGTCAATACCAGGCTGGGGCTAGGTGTGTTCCCATCGGCGCTCGTCGCCTTCGTGGCGGGCGGGATCGTCGGTCTCGTGGCAGAGCAGACGGCGCTCGCAAGGCTTCGGCCATCGGGCGCACTGGCCGTGGCCATCGCCTCAATTGCCGTCAATCTCATTCTCGAAAATGTCATCCGCTTCATTTTCGGCAATGATCTTCAGGGCTTCGATCTGCCTGTCGCACGCGACTGGCGTTTTTCCGGCCTGCGCCTCGGCCCGCAGCAGCTGCAGACGGCGGCGATCGCCATTGCCATCATGGCGGCGGTGTTTCTCTTGCTGCGGTTCACACGCTTCGGCAAAGCCATGCGGGCAGTGGCAGATAATCCCGATCTCGGCAGATTGCTGGGCATGGATCCCTCGCGCATCGCCATGATCACCGTTGCTCTCGGTGCAGGGCTGGCGGGCGTTGGCGGTGTGCTGCTCGGCCTCGATACGGCCATCGATCCGATGACCGGCTCGCGCCTGCTCTTGTCCATCTTCGCCGCCGCCGTGCTGGGCGGGCTCGGCTCGATCCCCGGCGCCGTCGTCGGCGCGGTGATGATCGGCATCGGCGAGGAACTGGCCGTTCTCGTGCTGCCCGCCACCTATCGTTCCGCCGTCGGTTTCGCGACAATCCTGCTTATCCTGTCGCTGCGGCCTGCGGGAATACTGGGTGAAAGGAACACGTGATGCTGTCGTATCTGCTTTTCACGCTCACGCTCGGCGGCATTTACGGTCTGCTGGCGCTCAGCCTCAATCTCATCTGGGGTGGCGTGGGCATGGTCAATCTGGGGCTTGCCGGCTTTTTCGCCGTGGGTGCCTATGTTTCGGCACTGGTGGCGATAGCGGGGGTTCCGCTACCGCTGGCAATGCTGCTCGCCTGCGTCATCGGCGCGCTGGCAGGCGTCATCGCCACCTTTGCAACCATTCGCCTGCGCGGCGACTACCTCGCCATCGTCACGCTCGGCTTTGCGGAAGTGGTGCGCATGGTCGCGCTGAACGAACGCTGGCTTACCCGCGGTTCCGACGGCATTTCCGGCATTCCGGCACCCTTCCGGGCCGAACTCGGCATAGACGGTTTCAACCTGTTCTATCTTGCGCTCGTCAGCGTCATCGTTCTCATCGTCTTCTTCGCCATGCGACGCATCGATGGATCGCCCTTCGGGCGTGTTCTCAAAGCTATTCGCGAGGACCAGGAACTGGCGACATTCGCGGGCAAATATGTTACCCGCTTCAAGATCCAGACCTTCGCGCTTTCCGCGGCGATCGCCGGACTTGCGGGCGCACTCTACGGACATTTCCAGACTTATATCTCGCCCGACCACTTCCAGCCGCTGATTACCATTTACATCTTTCTGGCTGTCACCGCAGGCGGTGTCGGCCGGCCGCTCGGCGCGCTGGCCGGCGCTTACCTCGTCGTATTCTTCCTTGAGGCGACACGCTTCCTTGGAGAAATCTTTCCCGGCCTCCAGCCTGGACAAGTCGCCGCGGTGCGCGAAATTCTCGTCGGACTGGCGCTTCTGGGCGTGCTGCATCTTCGCCCGCAGGGTCTTTTGCCCGAACGTATCGCCCCCGCACCCAAAACGGAGACATCACCTTGACCAATCTTCTCGCGGCTCTTTCAAGCCCCGGACAGCCGCAAACGTTGTATAGGGCGCTGGAAAAACACCTCTCGGAAACCATCGGCTTTGGCCTCTTCACTCTCCTCTACCGGGACGGTCAGGAGGTCGCCCGTGTTTATTCGACCAACGAAGAGGCTTACCCCGTCTTCGGCCGCAAACAGATGGGGCCAACGCCTTGGGGTGAAAAGGTAATAGATCGCCAGGAGGCATTTCTGGGTCCCGACAGAGAAGCCATCATCTGGGCCTTTTACGATCACGACCTGATTTTCAGCCTCGGACTTGGCGCGGTCATCAATATTCCCGTCGTTTACGATGGCGAGACAATCGGCACCATGAACCTGCTCGACAAAAGCGGCGCTTACACGCAGGAGCATCTGCGCCAGGCGCAGGCCGTGGCGCCGCTTCTCATCCCCGCCTATCTGGAAGCGCGTCGTCGCTGATACTTTCCCAGGAATGAACCTATGACTGCTATTATTTTCGAAAATGCCCGCATCGTCGATGGCACCGCCGACCGCCCGTCCGAACCCGTTCAGGTTCTAGTTGAGGGCGGTTCCATCCGCGAGGTGGAAAAGAACATTGCCTCTGCCTCGGCGCAGCGCATCGACCTTTCAGGCAAGACGCTGATGCCAGGCCTGATCGATGCTCACGTTCACGTCGTTGCCTCAACCGCCGATCTCGGCCAGAATGGTATGCTGCCAGATGCGCTGGTGACGGTGCGCGCCTTCAAAATCATGGGCGAGATGCTGGCGCGAGGGTTTACTACCGTTCGCGATGTTGGCGGTGCAACCTCCGGTCTCGTCGCCGCAACCCTTGAGGCCGCGTGGCCCACACCACGCCTGAACATTTCCGGCAAGGCGCTGGCCCAGACGGGCGGCCACTGTGATTATCGCGGTCCCTATAATGACGACCAGACGCGCACACGCGGCTTTGCGCTCGGTGCGTTGGGCCGCATCTGTGACGGCGTGCCGGACGTGCGAAAAGCGGCGCGCGAAGAACTGAAGAGCGGCGCGAACTTCATCAAGATCATGGCCAATGGCGGCGTATCTTCGCCCACGGATCCCATTCATTTCCTCGGTTTTTCCCGTGAAGAAATCCTTGCCGTCGTTGAGGAAGCTGAAAATGCCGGAACCTATGTTTCGGCCCATCTTTATACTGACCAGGCCATTCGCCGCGCGGTGGAATGCGGTGTTCACTCGCTCGAACATTGCAACCTCATCGGCAGCGAAACGGCAAAATTTGCCGCCGAAAAAGGTGCTTTCGCCGTCCCGACGCTCGTTACCTATGACAAATTGTCCAGCGAAGGCGCCGCCATGGGGCTGCCTGCCGCCTCCATCGCAAAGGTAGATGACGTGCGTCTGGCAGGCATGGAATCGCTGACCATCATGCGTGAGGCCGGGCTGCAAATGGCCTATGGCAGCGATCTGCTTGGCGGCATGCATGTTTATCAGTCGGAAGAATTCGTTATTCGCGGGCGTGTCCTGCCAGCAGTAGAGGTTGTCGCATCGGCAACGCATATCGCAGCCCGCCTGTTGCGCATGGAAGGCAAAATCGGCGCAGTTTCGCCGGGGGCTTATGCCGACCTGATTGTGGTCGACGGCAACCCTCTCGAGGATCTCACATTGCTGACCCATCAGGGCGCATATATGCCAATGATCATGAAGGCTGGTGTCTTCATCAAGCGCTGATTGCCTGTTGCCGACTTCAGCTGACATTCTGTACGCCCGACCAAGGCCGGGCGTCTAACAGTCCGGGGTCTTGCGCGCCCGATAAGCCGCGAGGGCTTCGCGTCATTCAGCCGGGCGCTTGCGAGCTCGGCTCGCGATTGCCGCTGCGAAATGCGCGCTGGCTTCGTCGTCCAGAACTATGACCGCACCTAAGACACGCGCAAAAATCGGCAGGCCGCGTCTTCGACCGCGACGGCTAACAAGGGATCGTGGGGGCGACACCCAGTCGGAAGCAATCTCTTCGGACATTATTTGATACCGAACCCCAGGCGACGCAATGTCTGGCTCAGTTCCGCGCGACCCTTCAGGGCATCGGTGTCCTTGACGCGCTGTGCAATGGGCGCTGTCCAGCCATTTTGTGGCAGGCCCTGTTTTTCCTGAAACGTCTTAAGCACCGCGTCATACGAATCGAGATCATCCCGTGCGGCCTCCGAATAGGTTTCATGAAACAGGATGGAAGATTGTGGCAGGCGCGGTTTGACGTCAGTCTTCACGTTCGGGTCGGGATAGCCCACAGTAAGGCCAAAGACGGCAACCGTCTCGGCGGGCAGGTTCAGTTCGCGGGATACGTCTTCCGGTCTGTTGCGAATACCGCCAACGTAGCAGGAACCAAGACCGAGTGAATCGATAGCGGCAACAGCGTTCTGCGCAGCCAGTGCCGCATCGATGGCACCGATTAGGAAGCTTTCCAGGTAATCCAGCCCTTCTGCGTTGTTGCCATGGTTTGAAGCGACCGTTCGCAGCCGCTTGAGGTCTATTAGCCAGACGAGGAAAACAGGTGCATCCTTAATATGGGCGTTGCCGCCCGTGAAACCCGCCAGTCGTGCCTTGCGCTCCTTGTCCTGCACCGCCACCACACTCCACGCCTGAAGATTGGATGATGTCGGGGCAGATTGCGCGGCTGCGACCAGAAGTTCCAGGCTGCCCTCCGGCAGAGCCTTCGGCAAATAGGCGCGAGCGGTACGGTGGTTCAGCAAGGCGTCGATCGTATCATTCCAGAAAGGCGGAGAAAAATCGGCCTGCGTTCCGTAACGAGCCTCGACGCGCTGCTTTGGGATTTCCGGTTTGGTGATCGGTCTGGACAGGGTCATCGGGTGAAACTCCATAAAGTTGGGCGCGGGAGGATGGGCTCGAGGTGCGGATTAGAAGAGCTGCGAAATACCCGCCATTTGATATGCCTCGCCAAGGTATCTGCCGAGCAATGTCCTTCTCATTTGCGATTTTTCAATGAAACAACATTTCCGCAGGAGGTCTGAAACGACCGTCGGCAAGATTTATTCGCATTTCACCATGGGTTCCAGAGACGCAACGAAGATCCAGATCAATGCCGTAATCCAGCGCAAGTTTTGGTGCCCCGTTCCCTATGTATCGGAATAAAATTCCGCAAGTAACGATTTCTTTGGGCGACAGGAAGAATTTTCTTCTTAGTAATGCGCTGCTTTGCCCTGATGCTTTCCTCATCGAAACGACGTTTTCAAACGGGGATTTTCATGACGATAGGACGCCGCCAGTTCAACAAAATGCTTCTTCTGGCAACGGCAGGAACGGCCCTGCCGGGTTCGGTCTTCGCCGCAAGTGGCGATGCGAGCCGGCCCGTCTCCGGCGGCACGCTTAAGCTGCTCTATCGTGTCGATCCCGGCAACGCACTTTTCGCCATCAACACATCGTCAGGCACGGGGCAGGCGATCGGCCCGAAGATCGTTGAAGGTCTTCTGACATTCGATTTCGACCTCAATCCGCAGCCGTTGTTGGCAACGGAATGGTCCGTTTCCGACGATCATCTGCGCTATACGTTCAAACTCAGGCCCAACGTGAAATGGCATGACGGCAAAGATTTTACATCGGAAGACGTTGCCTTTTCGATTTTCCGCCTCAAGGAGGCGCATCCGCGAGGCCGCATCACGTACCAGAACGTTCAGGCGGTGGAGACGCCGGATCCCCTCACCGCCATTATCGTTCTGTCCAAACCGGCACCGTTTCTGATTGCTGCGCAATCGAGTTCGGAATCGCCTATCGTGCCGAAGCATATTTTCGAAAAGCTGAAGCCGGCCGATGGCCAGACGCTTCAGACCGCTGTCGGCACCGGCCCCTTCAAACTGACTGAATGGACGCCGGGGAGCCATCTGATCTTCGATCGAAATCCCGATTATTGGGATCCGGGCAAACCTTATCTCGACCGTATCATCCTTCGCATCATCACCGACCCGGCCGCACGGGCCGTGGCGCTGGAAACGGGTGAAGTCGATCTTGGCGACAACCCCGTGCCGCTGGCGGATCTCGAACGGCTGAAGCAGAACCCCGATCTCGTTCTGGATACGAACACCTATGCCTATGCGGGTCCGCAGCAGCAGTTGTTCTTCAATTACGATAACGAAATCTTCCGCAAGAAAGATGTGCGTCTCGCCATTGCGAAGGCGATCAACCTCGATGAAATCGTCAATGTGGCGCTCTTCGGTTATGCGCAGATATCACCCAGCCCCGTCAGCACGGCCCTTCCCAACTGGTATGATGCTTCGGTCAAGGCATATGCCTACGACCCGAAAGAAGCGGAAAAGTTACTCGATGCGGCGGGATATCCGCGCAAGAAGGACGGCAAGCGTTTTCCCGTGCGGTTGACCTACAATTCGTATCTGACGCCGGGCTATGCCGATGTTCTTCGCAGCCAGCTCGAAAAGATCGGGATTGCCGTCGAAATCCGCAAATACGACCTGCCGACCTATCTGAAAACTGTCTACACGGACCGTGCCTTCGATCTGGTGGTGGAATCCCTCTCCAACACCTTCGACCCGTCGCTCGGCATACAGCGTGCCTATTGGAGCAAGAATTTCAAGATCGGACTGCCATTTTCCAATGCGGCAAACTACGCCAATCCAGAGGCGGATGCGCTTCTTGAGGCGGCCGCCATCGAACCGGATCCCAAGAAGCGCTGGGTAACCTGGAGCAAGTTCCAGCATCTCATCCATGACGACGTCGCCTCCGTCGATCTCGTAGCGGCGGGAAGCCAGATCGTGGCGCACAAGCGGGTCAGGAACTACGTCACCGGCGCGCAAGGGCTGAACTGGAGTTTCGGGGACCTATGGCTCGATCCGACAGCTTGAAACCAGATGCGAAAAACCAGAATTTGTCAGGAGGATATGCAATGTCCGTACATGCTGTAACCAAAGACCGCCTCATCGAGTGGCTGAGAGATGGCAAGGAACTTGCCGTTCTCGACATTCGCTCCGCAGGGGAGGTGGGGTATGCTTCGCCGCTGTTTGCGACCAACCTTCCGGGTGAAAGCCTGGATACCGAAATCGACCGCTTCATTCCGCGCCCTGCCGTGCGGACGGTTCTTGTTGATGACGGGGAGGGCAGTGCCGAGCGGGCGGCGGAACGGCTTGCCGCCAAAGGATGGAGCGATATTCATTTTCTCCGTGGTGGAATCCCGGCGTGGAACGAGGGCGGCCTAGACGCCCTGCCGACATTCGATATTCCCGGCGTTCCTTTCGCCCAAAAGGTGAGAAGTGAAAAGAACACGCCAGTGGTTTTCGCCCGTGAACTGAAGGCGTGGCAGGAAGCCGGCGAGGACGTTGTCGTCATCGACACCCGCACAATAGCGGAATATGAAAAGGCGCACGTGCCGGGCGCCATCGGCGTACCCGGTGCCGAACTTCTGCTGCGGTTTTCCGACCTCGTGCCATCACCCGGCACAAGGGTTGTCGTTTCCTGCGCGGGCCTTCCGCGCGCTATCCTCGGGGCGCAGACATTGATCGACGCCGGTGTTGAAAACGATGTCAGCTATTTGCACGATGGGACGCGCGGCTGGACAGATGACGGGTTTGAACTGGAAAAGGGGCGTTCACGGATCTATGCGCTTGCCAGTGACAACGCGAAAGATGCCGCAAGGGCGCGCCTGGAAACACTCTCCCACAATGACAAACTGCTGTTTATCGATCGGGCAACAGCCGAAACTTGGCGGCGTGACACGACCCGAACGACTTATTTTCTCGACGTTCGAACGCCGGAAGAGTTCGCGGCGTCCCATCTGCAAGGTTCGATTTCGTCGGAAGGCGGGCAGCTTCTTGGTGTTGCCTATCGCACAATTGCCGTGCGCGGAGCGCGGGTCATTCTCGTGGACGACCTGCTTGGTGCACGCGCCAGGGTCGTGGCGCATTGGCTGCAACGTCGCGGTTTCGAAATCGCTCTTCATCTGCACGACTTCGAACAGGGTGTCGAAGCGGCAGCCGCCTAGGCCGACTTGATTTTCGCCAACGTTTATTGAGACAGGAATTCGCCAGGCCTGAGGCTCGGCACCCAGCGAACACTTTGATACAATTGCCACTAAATTTCGGCGGCTTTTTCCCAAAATTGGCAGAGACGCTATACGCGACGATCTTAACCGCGAGCTTCGTTTCGAAGCGTACGAAGTGAAACGGGCGGGCGTCTACAGGCTGCAGCTGCCGGAGGAACTGGGGAGCCTGGGTCTTGCATTGCCTGAACTTTTGGCCTGAAAATCGAACTGGCCGAGCCCCATCCCAATCTTAAAAATGCTTACCGCAGTCACTTGGGCTTTACGGAGGATCTGCTTAGTGCAGCACCCTCGCCGTGGCGCGATGCATGGCTGAAACGGAGCGGGCATGGAAAAGACTGTGCCTTAAAAACCCTTTTCGACGGCAAACCGCGAAAACGGGCTCAAACCGGAGACAGCGCGAAGGTGGAGATATTACTCGACAGATGGAATTTTGGCCACGATTGAACAGGCGGGCCGGCTCATCGACTTCTCCTCCTCTCCGCACCATACTGGTACCGCCCGGTCTACGAAGTCGACTTTACATCACCACTCCGGCCTCTGAACCGTAACGTGTAACCCCCGGGAACCGGCGTCACCCCTTAAACGCGCAGTTCAGGCGGAGAACTGGCAGACGTCAGGCACGCCGTTGCGTCATCGGCGAAGACCGACTGGGAAATACAGTTGCCATCCTGTTTTTTTAGCGGCGGCCTTCAACGGCAGAACGGATATGCGAGCGGCTAACGCCGATGTCGGAAAGGCTTCTATCGTCGAGCGCGCTAAGTTCGGCCATAGCGCGGCGATTGCGGAAGTAGTTGCGAACGGTGTCGTGAAGTTTCATTTTCATAGGTTCCTTCAATGGTGTTGCACAAGATATGTCCATTCAGACGCAAAAAATACAGGCGTTTGCCTGCATGGAAGCCATGCAAAAAACGAAGCACCGCGTCTGGAATGACAGAAACGGCCCCCGGCATAAGGAAACGCTATAGCGGCAGAAAGGACTTGTGTTGGCAAAACGTCCGGGGATGAACCTACTCTGCCTTGAAGATTAGCGTGACGTTGATCGACAAGAACCGCAAAAGCGGCAAAAGCTCGCCCGGTATAGCGCCGGAACAGATAAATCCGAAAAGGAGTGGGAACATGAAACACGGCATTACTCGCAGACTTCTACTGGTTTCCGCAGCAGTCGCTCCGATCCTGAGCCTGTCGCCGGCCATGTCCGCATCCGCTTATGCGGCCGACACAATCAGGCTTGGCCTCGTGGCGCCGATGAGCGGCCCGAATGCGCGCTATGGCGCTTTCTCGATGCATGGCGCGGAACTCGCGGTGAAGGACATCAATGCGGCCGGCGGCATCAACGGCCAGCAGATCGAACTCTTCAACGCCGACAGCCAAGGCACGCCGGTTGAAGGCGTTTCGGCCACCCGCCGCCTGATCGATCAGGACGAGGTGGATTTCGTCATAGGCGATGTCTCCAGCTCCGTGACGCTCGCCATGCAGCCTGTCGCGGAAGATGCAGAGGTTCTGCTTCTAAACGCCGCTTCTTCCAACCCGAAGATCACCTATCAAGCGGGTGTCGGCGGTTTCAAATGGACCTTCCGCAATTATCCGACGGACGAGAATCGCGCGCTCGTGGTGGCGAAATACGCCGCCGAGCAGCGTGGTCTCACCAAGTTCGCGGTGCTGTCGGTCGACAGCGATTATGGCCGTTCCGCCATTACCTTCACCAAGAAATACCTGCCCGACTTCAAGGGTGAGATCCTCAGCGAGGACTACTACAAGGAAGGCGAGGTCGACTTCCGCAGCGTGCTGGCGAAGATCCGCGACAACGGCGCGCAGGCGATCATCATGTATGGGCTGGCCGACACCACCCCCATCGTTGCCCGTCAGATGCTGGAACTCGGACTTGCCGGCAAGGTCGTGCTGATCGGTAACGGCGAATTCAACACCGAAAAGACGATCACCGCCGCGCCGAAGGCCATGGAAGGCGCAGTGGAGGCTGCAGCCTGGCTGCCGCAATTCGACTCTGCCGCCAGTAAGGCTTTCGTCGAGAAATTCACGGCCACTTACAAGGAAGCGCCCAACAATCACGCCTATGTGCATTGGGATACCGTCAACCTGCTCGCGCAGGCGATCAAGGAGGCCGGAAGCGCCGACCGCAATGCGGTCCGCGAGGCTCTCTCCAAGATCAAGTACAAGAGCCCGGTCGGCGAGGTCACCTTCGATGACCACAACCAGGCGCGCCTTCCGATGATCCTGCTTCAGATCGAGAACGGTAAGCCCAGCATCAAGGGCGCCTACACGGCGGAAATCCAGTACCCTGCGAACTGACAGACCGGAAGGGGTACAGCCATGTTCTCGACAATTATCGAGCAAGTCGTAAACGGGATCGTCACGGGTTCCGTCTACGCGATCGTCGCCGTCGGCATGACCATGATTTTCGGAGTGCTGAGAGCCATCAATTTCGCTCACGGCGAATACTACATGCTCGGAACCTTCGGGGCGTGGTTCGCCATCGATTATCTCGGCCTCTCTTATGAGGCCTCGATCGTCGTCGGTGTTCTTTCCACCGTGGTGGTGGCCTATGTGGTGGGCCAGCTGGTAATGCGCAGGATGGTGGGGGCGCCGGCGGAGTCCGGCGTGCTCGCCACCCTCGGCATCGCGCTTGTCCTGCAGAACGCCGTGATTTTCGTCTTCGGCGGCGGCTACAAGTTCTTCGCCGGCGGTTATATCGAGCCGGTTTCCATTTTCGGCTTCACGCTGGCGCAGCAGCGCATCATCATTCTCGCCGTGTGCCTCATCGTCTTCGTCGGCCTTGAACTGATGGTCACCTACAGCCGTCTCGGCATGGCGATGCGGGCCGTCTCGCAGAACGTCGAATGCTGCGGCGTGGTCGGTATCGATGTGTCGCAGGTAGTGTTGCGGACCTTCGTCCTTGGAGCGGCGCTCGCTGCACTCTCGGGCGTTCTGACCGCTCCGGTCAATGTCAGCGTTTATGGGGGCATGGGTGAACTCATCACCTTCAAGACCCTGCCGATCATCATCATGGGCGGCCTTGGAAACGTGCGGGGAACCTTCTTCGCGGCCATGATCCTCGGCATCGCTGAAAGTCTCGTCGCCACCTATGTGGGGTTGCAGTTCCGCGACACTGTGGGGTTCGCGACGCTGATCCTGATGCTGATGTGGCGCCCACACGGCCTGTTTTCGACGCAGGCGCGCTTTTAGAAGTCGCGCCTGCCGAGTTTTCTCGAATTTTGAGGACTAGACATGTCTCTCACCGACACCGTTCCCCAGGCACGTCGCCGCGATCTGCGCATTCCGCTTGCCGCCGTCCTGATCGTCGTCGCACTTGCCGCGCCCTTCATCGGCACGCGCTACGTCACACACTCGCTCATCATTGCGCTCATCTTCATGTTGCCGGCGCACGGGCTCAACCTGCTCGTCGGTTACACCGGTCTGCTGTCGCTGGCGCAGGCGGCGTTCTTCGGCATAGGAGCCTATACGGCAGGCCTTCTGGCGGTCCATTACGATACGCCGTTTTACGTGAACCTCATCGCCTCCGGCCTCGTTACCGGTGCAATCGCCCTGCCGCTCGGCATTCCGGCGCTGCGTCTTCGTTCAACATCCTTCGTCATGTGTACGCTTGGTTTCGTCATCATCGGCCAGGCGATTGCCAAGAATTGGATTTCGCTGACCCGTGGCGACATGGGCCTTTCTGGCATCCCCAAACCTTATTTCGAACTTGGCCCGCTTTCCTTCACCGTCAGCGGAACCACCAATTTCTATTATCTCGCGCTTGCCATCTGCGTACTCGGAACGCTTGCAGCATGGGCAATCGTCCGCTCGCCGGCGGGCCGCAACATGGTCGCCATCCGTGAAAACGAGACGCTGGCGGAATCCCTCGGCGTCCCGACCTGGCGCTATAAGCTGATCGTCTTCATGCTGAGCGCCGTTTTTGCCGGAGTAGGGGGCTGCCTTTACGCCCATTATCTGACGGTGGTCAGCCCGCTGACTTTCCAGATGTATTATTCGACGACGATGCTGATCATCGTGCTCGGCGGCGGTGCAGGCATGATTTCGGGAACCGTCTTCGGCAGCCTGCTCTTCGTGGGACTGACCGAGGCCCTTCGCGTCGCTCCTGAAGTGCGGATGATCGCCTACGGGTTCTGCCTTCTTGTTCTCGTCTTCTGGTTCAGACAAGGTTTCGCCCCCTTGATCAATCGCTTCTGGAACGCGATCGGAGGTTCGAAATGACGGCTCATCTTCCCATCCTCGAGATAAAGAACCTCAGTAAGTCCTATGGTGCGGTCAAGGCGGTCAACGATGTCAGCATGCACATCAATCGCGGCGAGATTGCCGGGCTGATCGGCCCGAACGGTTCCGGCAAGTCTACCTTCTTCGATTGCAGCACCGGACTTGCCCGGCCGGACACCGGCAAGGTGATACTGGACGGACAGGACATCACCGGCTGGTCGCTCAACCGCATCGCCCGCGAAGGCCGCATGTTGCGGTCGTTCCAGAAGACGGTCACCTTCAAGGCGCTCGACGTTGAGGAGAACCTTGTAATCGCCGGCCAGATGTTCACCTTTCCCTCGCTGCTTTCCACATTCGGTCTCGGCGGCATGTCGCGCCGCCGCGTGGCCGGGCTCCGGGAACGGGCGCGCGAGCTGATCAAGATGGCAGGGCTGTGGGACGTTCGCCATCAGCCGGCCGGCAATCTTTCCGGTGGCCAGCAGAAACTCATTCAGTTCGCGTCGATGCTGATGCCGGAACCGAAGATTATCCTCTTGGACGAGCCGATGGCGGGCATCAATCCGAAGATCATCGAGCGCGTGGTGGAGACGATCCAGTATGCGAACAAATCGCTGGGCGTCAGCTTCCTCGTCATCGAACACAATATCGATGTCGTCACCAGCATCTGCCAGCGCGTGGTGGTGCTCGATCAGGGAACGAAACTGGTCGAAGGGCTGCCCCATGACATCATCAAGGACCAGCGTGTGAGGGAGGCCTATCTTGGAGGCTAACAGCAATCTTTCCATCAGGAGCCTGCGCGCGGGATACGGCAATCTCGATATCCTGAACGGCGTCGATCTGGAGGTGCCGGGCGGGCAATTCGTGGCCCTCATGGGGCCGAACGGCGCGGGTAAATCCACTCTGCTCAAGACGCTCTACGGCATGACGACGATCAAGGAAGGCGGCATCGACTGGCGCGGCAAGAACATTGCCGGATCTACCTCCCGGGCCATTCTGGGCGAGGGGATATCTTTCGTGCCGCAGGGCCGTTGCAACTTCCCGGTCATGACTGTCGACGAAAACCTGCAGATGGCCGCCTATACTATCCGTGATGCCAAGGTGAAGGCGGATCGGGACTATGTCTACGACCTTTTTCCGATCCTGAAGACGCGGCGCTCGACGCTTGCAGGCAACATGTCCGGCGGCGAGCAGCAATTGCTCGAAGTGGCGATGGCGGTTCTGCAGCGGCCGAAGGTGCTTCTGGTCGACGAGCCCTCGGTCGGTCTGTCACCGGCCGCTATCGGCATCGTGTTCGACGAGCTCCTGCGTCTGCATGCCAACGGCATGACCATCCTGCTGGTCGAGCAGAACACCAAGAAGGCTATGGAGGTGGCGCAGCGTGCGGTCATCCTCCGTCTCGGCAAGGTGATCTGGGACGGCACGCCAGCGGAGATCACCCATGACGAACTCGGCGAACTTTTCCTGACCGGAAAGATGCGCGGCGAACTCGAAGCTGCGCACTGACAAGCCCATAGCCATCAATCCAGACGAGGAAATCCCATGAGCACTTTTGTGCCTGCATCACGCGTGTCGAGAATTAAGGTATCGCCGAGCACGGCGGCTGCGGCCCGCGCCCGGGAGCTGAAGGCCGCAGGTCGCGACATCGCCGACCTGACGGTTGGCGAGCCGGACTTCGATACGCCCGAGGCCGTCAAGGCAGCGGCGCATGCGGCCATAGACAGGGGCGAAACCAAATACACTTCGGTCAACGGCACGCCCGCGCTTCGCAAGGCGATCATCGATGACTTCCAGAAACGTCTCGACATTACCTATGGCGATAGTGAAATCTGCGTGGGCGGCGGCGCCAAGCAGATCCTGTTTCTGGCGCTGATGGCAAGTGTGGAAAACGGCGCGGAAGTCATCATCCCAGCTCCCTACTGGGTGTCTTATCCTGACATGGTCATCGCCAATGATGGCACGCCCGTCATCGTCGCCTGCCCGGAGGAGACGGGGTTCAAACTGACAGCTAAGGCGCTTGAAGCGGCGATCACACCAAAGACGATGTGGCTAATCCTCAACGCTCCCTCGAACCCGACGGGTGCGGCCTACAGCGAGGCGGAGCTGAAAGCGCTAGGTGAGGTGCTGCTTCGCCATCCCAATGTCATGGTGCTTTCCGACGATATTTACGATCAGGTCTGGTTCAAGGACGAGCCGATGAAGACCCTTGTAGCCGTCGTTCCGGAACTGAAGGATCGGGTGCTACTGACCAATGGCGTTTCCAAGTCCTATGCCATGACAGGATGGCGGATCGGTTATGGGGCAGGGCCGGCAGCACTCATTGCCGCTATCAACAAGTTGCAATCGCAGATGTCATCCTGCCCGTCCTCCGTCAGCCAGGCTGCCGCAGCCCATGCGCTTTCGGGTGACCAGACATTCGTGACGGAAAGCATTGCGGTCTACAAAAAGCGGCGCGACTACGCCTGTGAGCGCCTGAACGCCATCCCCGGCCTCTCCTGCACGGTTCCGGATGGGGCATTCTATCTCTATCCAAGCTGCGCCGGCGTGATCGGCAAGACCACGGCGGATGGCAAGGTGATCGAAAACGACCTCGACTTTGTCCTCTATCTCCTCGACAGCGTCGGTGTGGCGGCTCTTCAGGGCGCCGCCTACGGGCTCTCGCCCTATTTCCGCATTTCCTTCGCCACCTCAATGGACGTGCTTGAGGATGCCTGCAACCGCATCGAACGTGCTGTGGCGGCGCTGCGTTAAAAACAGATCGGACGCGCAGAAGGATTCTTTTGCGCGTCCCACAGAGTTTGATCGTCGGATGAAGGCAAAAGCACTCTATCCCATTGAAATTACGTACTCTCGCTGCAGAAATCGATTTCTGTTTCTGCGCCGATGCGCTAGGGTTTCCGCATAAAGTGGGGACCGATGAGCGTCGACTTCAAAAAACTCAAAAGCTTCGTAAAGATCGTCGATACCGGCAGCGTTTCGCGTGCCGCCAGCATCCTTCGCGTAGCCCAGCCAGCGCTGTCTCAGCAGATCGCCTCGCTGGAGCAACACTTCAAGCACCAGCTTCTGCTGCGCAGCAATGTCGGCATCACGCCAACCGAAGCCGGCTTGATCCTTTACCGCCATGCACAGATCATGCTGAAGCAGATCGAGCAGGCGCAGACTGACATTGACCGCTCGACGCGCTCGCTTTCCGGCCGCGTCTCCATCGGACTCGCGACATATTCCTCGTCGAGTGCGCTATCGTTGCCGCTCATCAAGGAGATGCGGGCGCGATTTCCTGCCATCACGGTTCATATAAACGACAGCTTCGGCCATATCCTCAGCGAGTTGATCATGACCGGCAAAATGGACATGGCACTCATCTACACGTCCGATCCGATCAAGGGCGTGACGCTGGAACCGCTGTTTCGCGAAGAGATGTTCCTTGTCTCGCCTGTCGACATGGTGTTGCCTGCCGAACCCGGTCAGCCGCTTCCCCTCTCAGTGCTCGATGGCCGGCCGATGCTGCTGCCAAGCAAGGCGCATTTCCTTCGCCGGCTCATCGATGAGGGCCTGGCACGGGCGCGCGCGAAGCCGGAGGTGATTTCAGAACTGGAATCGGTGCCTGCGCTGGGGGCCGCGGTACTGGATGGCCTCGGCTCGACCATCCTTCCGGCCTCGGTTGTACTGGAAACCGCGAGCTTCAGCGGCGCGCAGCTGCATCCCCTCACAACCCCAGTCATCGATGCCACGGTGTCGCTTTGCGTCTCCGATCACATGCCGCTGTCGGAACCGGCGCTGGCGGCGCGTTCAGTGCTTCTCGAAATCGTGACGAAGCTGAAGAGTGGGCATCATCCGGGCATTCGTGCCGTGTGAATTCGCTATAAGCAAACCCTATGGCGCCAGACCGAGGTTGTGTTGGCAAAGGCCGGCCGAACGTTTCAATTTCCCATCAGTGAACGGGCCCGACCTGTGGGTCCACAAGGCAGCAAAAAATGCTGAATGGTCGCTCGAGGGAAACAATGGCAAAACTGGCTTTCGATACTGGCGGTACATTTACCGATTTCGCGCTTTTGGACGACAGCGGCGAACTTCACCTCCATAAAGTCCTGAGCACGCCTAAAAATCCGGCCGAAGCCGTTGTGCAGGGCGTGTCGGAACTGCTCGAAAAACATGCGGACACGATCGCGATTGACAAGCTGCAGGTGCTTGGTGCGACCACCGTCGTTACCAATGCGGTGCTTGAGCGCAAGGGCGTGGAAACCGGTTTCGTGACCACGGATGGCTTCCAGGACATGCTGCGCATCCGCAACGAGGGGCGCTACGATCTGTACGACCTGAACATCAAATATCCCGATCCGCTCGTCACCCGCGCCAACAGCTTTGGCGCCGAGGAACGCATTGCTGCCGATGGCGAAGTAATAACGGAACTGAAGGAAGAGACCGTCCGCGAGATTGCCGAGCGGCTGAAGAAAAAGGGTATCCGCTCGGTAGCGGTCTGCCTGCTGCATGCCTATAAATATCCGCAGCATGAGCAGCGTGTCGCCGCACTCCTGCGCGAAGAAGACCCGGATATCTTCGTTTCCTTGTCGTCCGAGGTCTGCCCGGAAATGCGTGAATTCGACCGCGCCTCAACGACGGTGGTCAATGCCTATACCCGCCCGCAAATGTCCGGACACGTTGCCCATCTACAGAAGGAATTTGCCAACAGGGGCATCGACCGACAGGTGCTCTGGATGACGTCTTCGGGCGGGCTTGTCCCGAGCAGCCGCGCAGCAGAACTTCCCGTCCGCCTGATCGAATCCGGCCCCGCAGCGGGTGCGGTCGCTGCCGCCGAATTCGGCCGCACGGCGGGTGAGGCGAGCGTTCTGTCCTTCGACATGGGCGGCACCACCGCCAAGCTCTGCCTCATACCCGATGGCGAGCCGAACGTTGGCACCGATCTCGAAGTCGCTCACTACCAGCGTTTCCGCAAGGGATCCGGTTTTCCGCTGAAGATCCAGTCGATCCAGATGATCGAGATCGGCGCCGGCGGCGGTTCCATCGCGGCGAAGAACCCCCTCGGTCTCCTCGACGTCGGTCCCGATTCCGCAGGTGCCATGCCGGGACCGGCCGCCTATCAGCGCGGTGGAACCGAGCCGACGGTGACCGATGCCGATATCCTTCTCGGCTATATGGGAACGGAATCCTTTGTCGGCGGCTCGTTCAAGGTTTCAAAAGACGCCGCACATCAGGCAATGTCGAAACTGGCCGCCTCGCTGGATGTATCGGTCGAACGTTGCGCCTGGGGCATCCACGATCTGGTCAACGAATCCATGAGCAAGGCCGCCGCCATGCATGCGACAGACCTTGGCGTTGATCCACGTTCATTGCCGATGGTAGCCTTTGGCGGCGCAGGTCCGGTGCATGCCTATGGTATTGCCCGCAAGCTCGGCATCTCGCGCATCATCTGCCCGACCGGTGCCGGCGTCAGCTCTGCCATCGGCCTGCTCATCGCACCGGTCGCCGTCGACCTCTCTGCAAGCCATCCGATGGCAATCGAGGCCTGGGATATCGATGCGATGAACCGTCTGCTCGACGATCTATCCGCCCAGGGCGCGGAAGTCGTCTCGGCCGCGGGTGTTGCCAAGGAGACGATCAGCAATCGTTATACCGTGGATATGCGCCATGTAGGGCAGGGACACGAAATCACGGTGGTGCTTCCTGACCGCAGCCTGCCGAAAGAGGCCTTCCTCGAAGAACTGCGCAGCAGCTTCTTCAAGCTCTACCGCGAATTGTTCGGCCGCACCGTCGCCGCACCACTGGAAGTCATCACCTGGCGTCTGCGCGCCAGCGGGGAAAAGGATCAGGTCACCCGACCGCACGAAACCGTCGTTGCCGAAGCGAAAAAAGGCAGCCGCGCGGTCTATTTCCAGGAGGCGAGCGGCTATGTCGAGACCTCGGTCTACGACCACTACAAGCTGCCGATCGGCCACGAGGTCAAGGGACCTGCCATCGTCGAGCAACGTGAATCGACGGCTGTCGTCGGACCGAGCGGCACCTTTCACGTCGATGCCCACGGCAATCTCGTGATCAATATTCTCTAAGGGGCAATCAGATGTCGAAACCCGCTACCGATTTCAACGATCCGATCAACCTTCAGGTCATGTGGAACCGCTTGATCTTCATCGCGGATCAGGCCGATAACGTGCTTGGCAAGACCGCGTTCTCGCCGATCGTGCGCGAGAACCATGATTACGTAACCGTACTTCTCGACAGTAAGGGCAGGGCGCTGGCGCAATGCACCTGGTCGATCCCGGTCTTCATCACCTCGCTGCCCGCGGCCGCCCAGAAATATTTCCTGCCGAAGTTTCCGGTTGATAAGCTGGAAGAGGGCGATGTTCTCGCCACCAACGATCCCGAAATCGGAACCGGCCACCTGCCTGACGTGACGATGATTACGCCAATCTTCAAGAACGGCAAGGTCGTCGCCTATGCGGGATCGATCGCCCACCTTCCCGACATCGGCGGTGCGCCGCTGCATTCGGAGGCCAGCGACATTTTTGCGGAAGGCATCCGTTTCCCCATCGTCAAGATGCTCAAGGCCGGCGTTCCGAACGAGGACGTGTTCGACATCATCGCAGCCTCTGTCCGTCTTCCCACGGAAGTGCGCGGCGATCTGGAATCGATGATCGCCGCCAATAACGTCATGGGCCGCGAACTGGTGAAATTCCTTAACGAATACGGGCTGGACGATGTCGACGGACTTGCAGACGCCATCCATACCCGCTCCGAGGCGCAGACCCGCAAAGCAATCCGCGAATGGCCGAACGGTACCTATTCCGCCGAGGTTCTGCTCGACGGCTACGATGTCGACGTCAAACTCAAAGCCTCTGTTATCGTCAGGGATGACTCCATCCATGTGGATTATACGGGCACGTCGGATCAGGTGCTGCACTCGATCAACTGCCGCACCAACTACCGTTACGCCCATTCGGTCTACGCATTAAAATGCCTGCTCGATGCCGAAACGCCCAATAATGAGGGCTGCATCGTTCCGATCACCGATGAGGCGCCGCTCGGCTGCATTCTCAATCCGCAGGAATGGACGGCGGGCAATTCGCGCAACCTCATCGGTCACGTCATTCCCTCGCTGATCTTCAAGGCGCTTGAAGGCATCGTGCCGGAAAAGGTGCTGGGCGACAGTGGCGGTGCGCCGATCTGGGCTGCCAATTGCGTAGGCCAGCGCAATGACGGAACGCAATATGCCTCCGTGCAGAATTTCCACGGCGGTCAGGGAGCCCGCGCCGAATTCGATGGGCTGGATACGCTAAGCTTCCCGTCCAACTGCAAGGTCACGGCGATCGAAATGTTCGAGGTTGCCGTTCCGGTCCTGACGGAACGTAAGGAGCTTATCGCCGACTCCGGCGGTGCTGGCAAACATCGCGGCGGCCTTGGCCAGCGTGTCGTTTTGCGCAATCTCGGCAGGAACCCGATGAACATCTATCTGGCATCGGAACGCGTTCGCCATCCCTGCTTTGGCGTGGTGGAAGGGCAGCACGGCTCCGCCGGAAAGGTGATGAAGGAAGGAAAGTCGCATTTCCCGAAGGGCAAGGTCGTTCTTCAGACGGGCGAACGTCTCGAAGTCCAGACGCCTGGCGGCGGCGGCTGGGGCCGTGCTGCAGAACGCTCGCACGAATTGATCGAGCAGGATATTGCCGAAGGCTTGGTAACCTCGAAGGCGGCAAAGGAAATCTTCGGCTATTCTGGTGCCCTTGCTGCCGCAGCCGAATAGGAGACGACGATGGGACTACTGAACGGAAAGATCGCTCTGGTAACCGGGGCCGGCTCGGGCATCGGCCGTGAAACTGCAATCCTGCTTGCGAAGGAAGGAGCAACGGTTGTGCTGACCGGCCGCCGCCTCGATCCGCTGCGGGAAGTCGCGGAGTTGATCGAAAAGAAGAAGGGCAAAGCTGTCGCCCGTACGCTGGACATTGCCTCGCGTGACGCGATCTTCGACACGATCAAGTCGATCCGGGAAGCGGTCGGCCCCATCGATATCCTCGTGAACAATGCCGGTTCTGCCAGCAAGGTTCTCAACGCCCGCTTCATCAGCGAGGACGAGTGGAACGCCACCATCAACGTCAATCTGACGGCGGTGTTCAACCTGACACAGGCCGTGCTGCCGGCGATGATCGAAAAGGGTGAGGGGACCATCATTACAGTCTCTTCGCTCGCGGCCCTCAATCCCAATCTCTTGGGCGGCGTTGCCTATGGCGCTGCGAAGGCGGGCGTGAAGAATTTCATGACCTTCCTTCACAATACCTATCGCAACCAGGGAATCCGGGCGACGACCATCCTGCCGGGTGAGACAGACACGCCGATCATGAACAACCGCGCGCGTCCACCTCTCAAGGAAGAACGCGCCGTGATGATTGATCCTCATGATGTCGCTCGGGCGATCTCGCTCTGTGCAAGCCTAAACAACGGCGCCGTCATCCCCGAACTGCACATCTGCCCGACATTCATGCGCGACACGTCTGCTGACATCGAGATCGCACGCTGGGTGGGGGCGCCAGCTGATACGCCGGACTTGCCGAATAAGTAACTGGGAGAAAACGATGAACGGAGCGAAGTTGCGCTCGCGGCTTTTGGCAGGCGAGGCGATCACCATGTACAATACCCATCATGTCTCGACCGGACTCGCAGGCCGGCTGATAGAGTTGGGAGCAGACGCCGTGTTCCTGGACTGCGAACATGGCACCTGGAGTTTTGAGGACGTTCGCATGACAGGGCAGATCGTACGCTCCGCCGGCGGCGCAGCGGTCGTTCGTCCGCATTCGCACGAACGACCGCTGATCATTCGGTACCTTAATGCGGGTGCTGACGGCATCATGGTTCCAATGGTCGAGACTCCGGAGCAGGCCCTCGCGATCGTTGATGCAGTCCGTTACGCGCTGCCCTCCGATTACGAAAAACGCCTCGTCGTGGCAATGATCGAAACGCAGAACGCGATCGACAACCATCTCGACGATATGGTCAAGGTCGAGGGCGTCGACGTTTTCTTCATTGGTCCTGGTGATCTCTCCCAGGACATGGGTTATCCGCCCGCTCCACCACTCGGCGAACCGCGTCCGGCCGCTGTCATGGAAAAAGTCGGGGTCGCGATTGAGAAAATCCGCAAGGCCGGAAAGATAGCCGGCACGCTGGCCACGGCAAACGAACTGCCGCACTGGCTCGATAAAGGCGCCCAGTATTTCTATATCCACACGGATCCATTTCTGAGGCGAGGTATCGCGAGCATCAAGCAAACCATAGCGCGCTAGCAGTATCGGATGAGCTTCCAGCTGTTCGGGCTCTCGTGCGCTCATAACGCGGTCGTCTAAGGGATCGATTAAGGATGTGACATTCGGTTTTTGCGGGCGATCGAAAGCTCTCTTGGCGTTCGTCGCGCAGTCTAGTAGAGCAACTATCACGATATTGACGAGCCACATCGGGTCAAACATATACGCCAGAACTGGCGGATCGACCTCCAAAATAAGGCGATTTTAAACCCTATGGAAAACAAGTCGCTCTATACTTGGCTGCTGATGCTAGCTGTCCCTGTGTCGGTTCTGATAGCAGCTCAAGTCGATACAGATACTGCACCATCAATTGGCGGGGGAGGCTACGACCTTGGTCCGTTTGTGTATTCCTGGTTATTGATAATTTTCACAGCGCTCTGGTCTGTCTGCGCTTTTGTGGTAGCACTGCTTCAGAAAGGCCGAGCTTCCTCTTTTCGCGCTTTCGGCCTGGCAGGCTTTGGTGTTCTCGTCTTCACTGTAATGATGCTTTTTTACGGAGAGAACCTTTCATAACTGCTCGTCCTGAAAGCGCTTCGATGGTCTGGACCGGGAGAATGCCCAAGGTGACGACTTATAGAACCACTCACCGTTCGCACCTGCGCGTATCGCTATATTCCCATCAGAATTGAAAGAGCATCGCCTATTCGAAATTTTGTTCCATAATATATGTTATGCAATTATTGTGTGTAGCCGCAAAGTTAAAGTGTCCTGTTTCTGCAAAGTTGGAATGTCACACTCCCCGGACCTGAATGATACCGGGGAGATTGCGGATGGGATTGATCAC
>NZ_JBNWDR010000016.1:0-62975 GCF_053521785.1 Agrobacterium sp. A3-95
AGGGGAATGTTTCGTGTCCGCTGATTGCGTCGTTGCAAGGTGGAACGAGCTTGGCAGGGGCTTCCACAGCTTAGCGTGCTTTATTTTCCGTTTTCTGAGACGACCACAGATCAGAAAAGACTGTGCAGCCGACTCTTGATATTCCGTGCAGTCACCTTCTGAAAATGACAGCGGCCCTTGAATTGTAAGGGGAATTTCCTTCGCAAAAGTCTGTCGCAAAAGTCTAACTTTCACGACCGACTTTTGCGACAGTTTCGCGGCTTACCTCGATGCCACCACAGCAACGCCAGAACCAACAATTACACCACCGTCCGTTCGACTAACGCGGCGCACGATGGTCGGCGTCCGAAGCAGCGTGCGAACGCGACCGGCGAGGATCACATGCCCACCGATCACCACCACCTCAACAACGAGGATGACGGCCCTGTCAACCGGCCGATCCGCAACGTTCATCAGCGCGCCGATGTGGAGCAGCGAAGAGAGGTGATACCGCTCTCCGCCAGCGGACAATCAGCCGGCGGCCTATTGCGCCACATGCGACGGATAACCGGCGTTGGTCGTCGCATCAACGAGTGTCGGCACGCCGGTGACTGCGTCATCGAAAGAGACCGTGGCGACAGCACCCGACATCGCGTCGGCTTCCTTTATCTGGACCGTTTTCACACCCGAGACACGAGAGAGGGCCGTCTTGACGATGGGGGCGCAGAGCGCGCAGGTAGCGTTGTCAACGTTCAGCACGACCGTTTTCTCGCCAGCTATGGCGGCGAGCGGTGAAAGTATGGCAGCGAGTAGAACAGCAAGTGCAACAGGGCGGATCATGGGATTATTCTCCTTTGGCTTAGAGGAACAGGGGTGCGAGTCTTGGAAACCCTAACCCGATGACGACGAGGACCGTGGCTGCCCAGAGTCCAACCTTGGCGATCCGTCCCGACTTGGGCTGGGCGCAATAGGAACCCTCGGCGCAGGCAACCTTTGGCTTGCGATAGACGAGATAAAACCCGTAGCCGAGGATACCGAACGTCATGGCGGCAAAAATTGGTTGATATGGTTCGAGGGCGGTGAGGTTGCTGATCCAAGCTCCGCCGATGCCCACGGTGAACAGAGCAAACGGGATGACGCAGCAGCTTGAGACTGCGATCGCCCCGAGAAGGCCGCCAGCGGCGAGCAGTTGCTGGCGGCTGCCCCGCTGGTGTTCCGATGTCACGTGGACGGCGGTCGCCGATTTTCCGGACCCTTTGAGACCTGATGCCTCCATAATTGCTTTCTTTCTGTATCGTTGAACAGCGATTTGCAAAGTAGCCTACGCCTTGTACTCACTACAGGCTCAAGGGGTAATCTCAAGATTGCGATCACGCCTCTGTGACGGCGTTAAAAAGTGAACCCCGTTGGGTAGTCGCCGCCGCCTGAGGACCTAGCGGGCTTTCAAGCATCATGAACCGAGGCGCTACCTCGCTGTTTCCGCAGTGCCGCCCTGGCCAAGCGGATCAAGATTTTGACTTGACTCTGTAGCTAGTACAGGGCGTAGCCAAGTCTCTTGGCAGCGATCACGTCATCGGGATACCCGACGCGGTTGTGCAAATGCGATCAATGGACCGCGATGCTGTGTGATGCGGCCAGAACCGAAAGAAAGCACTATGGACGACAAATCGACCGCCGGCATCGTAACCGCGATCATCATCGCGCCTTTAGTCGCGCTTTGCTGCCTTGGACCGGTAGTCATCGGCTCGGCGGTGGGTGGCGTTTTGGGATGGTTCAGCGGGCAAGGTCTTGTGATAGGAGGTGTGCTGACACTCCTGGCTGGAGCCGCCGGCTATGCCCTCATGCGCTGGCGCCGGGCTTCATCTCGTCGGGAAGATGCCTCCCCGACGTGCACATGTGACGAGCCCAAAGCACGGCCCGGCGGCCGCCAACCACCAACCATCCTTTGAGCCAGCACACTCCAATCCCGAACTACCCCGCAAACTCGAAGATAGGCTCTTGCCCATGACCACGCCAGCCACGGACCTCGCGGAAACGATCGAGGAAAACTCCATCCTGACACCGCAATTCAACGCGGATGGGCTCATTCCTGCGATCGCCACGGATGCGGCGAACGGTGTGGTGCTAATGCTGGCGTGGATGAATGCGGAGGCGTTGGAAAGGACCATCGAGACCGGTCAGGCCTGGTATTGGAGCCGGTCCCGCCAATGTCTTTGGCATAAGGGCGCGACGAGCGGACAAGTCCAGCAGGTCGAGGAACTGCGCGTCGATTGTGACCAGGACGCGGTGTGGCTTAAGGTGCGCGTTGGCGGTGACGGCGGATGTTGCCATACCGGTCGGGCGAGTTGCTTCTATCGCCGGATCGTTACGGGGCCGGATCGCCCGACGCTCCGTCGGGTGCCGGAGGCCCCGCCACCGTCCCGTTGAGGCTATCAACTGGCGCGGTAAGCGCATGTAGGGTGATTGGCTCGGCAATCCCCCTTAGCCGGCGCTGTCCAATGAGCTTGAAATATTGCGGGTGAAAACGGGCGACGGGCGACGAATGCATCGGTTCCCAGGTAGTCGGTTCCAAGCACGCGCGTTTCCTCCAGACACAGGGCGGCGGTATTGACGGGATCACTGATGATGGTGACGTCCAGACGCTCGCTCGAACCGGTATTGCTATACAAGACTTTCCCGAAATGCAGGCCCAGGCCGTGCCCTAGCGGTGGCTCGTTCCTTCTCCCTTCGCGGCTGTGTACGCGGCCGAACTGCCAGCCCGGTCGCATCAGCTACACCATCGAACTGATGTCCGAGGCATAGCTGGGATAGGCGAAGATAAAGCCCTTGACCCTGTTCGCGGTCAGCCCCGCGCCCATAGCCATGGCAAAGAGATTGATCTGCTCCTCCGCGCCGGGGCCGATCAGATGTGCACCAAGAATATGGCCGGTCCCGTTCTCGACCAGAACCTTGTAGGCACTGTAGCGCGCCCCGACCCGCAGCGACGAATACCAGCCGGCGGTCTTTTCGAAATGCGTGTCAAAGGCCAGCCCCTTGTCGCGTGCTGCGGCTTCGGACAGGCCGACCGAGGCAAGCTGCGGCAGCGTGAAGACAACGCTTGGGATCGGCGGATAACTGACGGCGCGCTCATCCTTTCCTGCGAGCAGGTTCTTGCCCGCAATCCGGCCTTCGTTGGCCGAAACCGGGGTCAGATTAGGCCCACTGTCGGCACAGTCGCCTGCCGCAAAAATGGCGGGATTGGTGGTCCGCATGTAGGGGCTGACCTTGATGCCTCTGCGGCCGTATTCCACGCCCGCGGCCTCCAGGTTGAGATGCTCGATGTTGGGCACGCGCCCGGTGGCATGAACCACCAGATCACAATTGATTGCCTGCTTCCCTTCCGGCGTCTCATAGGTAACGGTTAAATCCAGCCGGTCTTTCTCGATCTTCAGAACCTTGGCCTCGGTCCGCAGGTCAATCCCCAGATCGGCGGTCGCCTCGGAAAGTATACCGACCAGGTCGGGGTCGAAATTGCCCAGCGGTCGCTCCATCATCTCCAGAACCGTAACTTCCCGCGCCCCTGCGCGTTTGGAGATATGGGCAAATTCCATCGCGATGAATCCGCCGCCGACGAACACGACCCGGTCCGGCCGTTCGGGCAGCTCGAGAAAGTCGGTGCTAGTCGCCAGCAACGCCTCGCCGGGGATGTTCAGCGTCATTGGCCGGGCGCCGGTGGCGATGTGAAAGTGCCGCGCCGACAAGATCTCACCATTCACCTCGATCTTGTCTCGCCCGGTGAAGCGTGCCTCGCCATGCAACACGGTGATACCGGCTTTCTCCAGCCCGCCCTCGATGCGACCAGGCATCGCGTCGGTGAACGTGCGCTTGAAGGCGATCATGTCCGCCCAGTCGACGGAGGTCTGTGCCTCCAGCCCCTTGCCGCTCAAGTTGCGGGCCCAGTCAATGCCCTCAGTCACGGCGATCAGCATCTTTTTGGGATCGCAGCCTCGCAATGCACAGGTGCCGCCGAAAGGAAGGGTGTCGATGCTGGCGACCTTCCAGCCAGCGTCAGCGGCCATCCGGGCGACACCATTTCCACCGGTCCCACCTCCGATCACGATCAGATCGAAGCTTTTGTTATCGCTCATGCAATTCTCCTCTCCTAAAAGACTACTTTTCCCCCTGACAAAAAACCTAACCCCCACAGCAAGGTTTGCAACGCCCTGCCTGCACTCATACCCTTCTCAACATGACATCCGGCGACGCTTTTGAGCAGAACTACTTGCGCCGACCGTATATGGGTTGACCGACGGGGCCTTTGCCGTCGGTCTTACCATTTGCCCGCGCGCGGTGCCGCCACAAGTAGATTCCGACAATGGCCAAGACGGCCGCTGCCAGCCAGAAGTCGCCGCCGCCGACCAGCCAACTGGCAAGGCCGGCAAAGCTGATCGCGCCTGTTGCTGCCAGTACAATCGCGCCGCAGCAGACGATCTTAGCCGCGAGCAATCCCGCAAGGCCGTATCCGTTCGAAGGTTCCATCGAAGCCTCCTATCCGGCGCAGCATGACAGCTTCGCCACGTCCTTGCCGAAGCCCTGCGCCGCCAGTTTCAACCCTTCGACCGTGGTGAGATAAGGGAAGATCGTCTCGCCGAGCGCCTTCGCCGTCATGCCGTGCTTGATGGCCAACACCATCGTCTGGATGCTGTCGGCGCCCTCAGGCGCGAGGATCTGTCCACCAAGCAATCGGTCGCTTTTGGCGTCGGCAACCAGTTTGATGAGCCCGCGCGTGTCGCGCGCGGCCAGCGCCCTCGGCACCTGGTCAAGAGACACGATCGAAGTCTTGGTCTCGAAGCCGGCGTTGCGAGCCGCCTGTTCGGTCAGGCCGACGCCCGCGACCTGCGGATCGGTGAACGTCACCCACGGCATGGCCGCATTGTCATAGACAAGGCTGTCACCGTTCAGTGCATTTTGGGCAGCGAGCTTGGCGCCATAGGCTGCCATATAGACGAACTGGTCGCGACCGGTGACATCACCTGCCGCATAGACGCCAGGCTTTGAGGTGCGCATCCGCTCATCAACCAAGACGCCGCCATTGCCGCATAGTTTAACTCCCGCCTCGGCAAGGCCAAGACCGCCAGTGTTCGGGGACCGCCCAGTGGTCAAAAGCACCTGCTCGGCCGCGATCACTTGGTCGGCTCCGTCGATGGCGACCGTCAGTTCGACACCGCGGTCCGTGGGCGCGATCCGGCGGTAGGAGAGGCCGGTCAGCACGGTAATGCCCTCGTCGCGAAGATAACCGGTCAATGCTGCGGAGATTTCCGGCTCGGCTTCCGGCAACAGGCGGCGGCGGGTTACAAGTGTCACTTCCGCCCCGGCACGGGCGAACATCTGCGCCAGTTCACAGCCGATATAGCCACCGCCGATCACCAGCAGCGAACGCGGCAGCTCGGAAAGCTCAAGCGCGGTTGTGCTGGTGAGGTAAGGCACATCGCCAATGCCGGGAATGTCCGGCAGGGCCGGCGATGATCCGGTAGCAATGATGATCTTGCCAGCCATGATCGGATCGTCGTTCACAATCACGCCCTGCCCATTCAGGCGCGCTTTCCCTTCCAGATAAGCGACGCCGTTGTACTGCGGCAGAAGGTCGACATATTTCTTCTGCCTGAGCGTGGTCACCAGGTCGTCCTTGGCGACAACCAAACGGCCCCAGTCAGCGACGTTGGCTTCCCCGACAAGACCGGGAAAGCGGTGCGCGGCACGTGCACCATGCAGCGCCTCGGCGGCGCGGATCATCGTCTTCGACGGGACGCAGCCGACATTGACACAGGTGCCGCCGATCGTGCCGTGGCCGATCAGGGCGACATTTGCTCCCTGCTCAGAGGCCGTGATTGCGGCCGAGAACCCGGCCGACCCGGCACCGATCACCGCAAGATCGTAACGGCCATTGCTTTTTTGGGGCGCACAGCAGTCGGACATGAAAATCTCCTAATGTTTCCTGGTATCGATGTGTGAACGATGTCGCCACAGCAGGTAGCCGGCTGCGGCGACGATGATGAGAATTGGCGCCAGACCGTAGACCGCTGTTTTGACCGCTCCCACGCCGATCACACCTGCCGCCACCGGCAGGCTCGGCGCCACACAGCACAGCGCCGCGATCAAGACGCCAACCACTCCGACGCCAAGCATGGACCGGTCAGGCACCGACTCAACTCCCGATCGCCTTGGCAGGATAGCCAACATTGGTGGACGCAGCGGCAATCGCCGCGACCGTCGCGGCAGACGGGTTATAGACAACCGCTGCCGTCTTGGCCTCGAAATCCACCTTGACCGACTTCACGCCCGCAACGCCCTCCATGGCCTTGCGCACGGTGACCGGACAAAGGGCACAATACATGTTCTCGATCGCGAAGGTCTCCGTCAGCTCCTTGACGGTAACCGTTTCCGACGTGGATTGTGCGAACGCCGGAGCGGTTGCCGGCAGCGAAATTGTACCACTGAGGCCAAGAGCCGCCGCCGCGACCAGATGTTTCGACAGGTGTTTCACGCAATTATCTCCTCGTTTCAGTAGAACAGCGGCGCCCACCAGCCGATGGTGCTGGCAAGCACAATCAGGACCGTTGCTAGCCAAAGCGCGGTCTTGGTAATGATGCCGGAGCGCGGACGGGCGCAGTAGGAACCCGGCTCGCACGCGGCTTCGGGCTTGAAATAGACCTGCCAGAAACCCAACCCCAGCGGCACGAGTGTGGCCGCCGCGATATAGGGCTTATAGGGTTCGAGCATCGTCAGGTTGCCGATCCACGCGCCCGACACACCAAGTGTCACCAGGAGCAGCGGGACGATGCAACAGGCCGATGCTAGAAATGCGCCGATAACGCTTATCGCTGCCAGCCCGCCCTCGCGCCGATCCGGTTCGGCGGCCGCTTTTGAAGAATTCAATGTCTTGCTACCGATTTCGTTCATCGCAAACCATCCTCGATTTCTGGATGAAAACAAGATAGGCTCTGTAGTCAGTACAGACGCAAGAGGTATTTTCACCATGAATTCTCTTCTTTCCGCCAAGGGTCTACAGCGCCACCAATTGGCCCGTGCGACCGGCTGCCACCTGGAGACCATCCGCTATTACGAGAAGATCGGCCTGCTGCCCGACCCGCCGCGCAGCGCAAGCGGTTATCGCATCTATGACGAAACCGACGTCCGCCGCTTGCGCTTCATCCTCAGGGCGCGCGAACTCGGATTTGGCATCGACGAGGTCCGCGGCCTGCTTCACCTTGTCGATTGCAGAAGCCAGACCTGCGCGGAGGTGCAGCGTCGGACCGAACCGCATCTAGGCGAGGTTCGCGCCAAGATTGCCGACCTCCAGCGTATCGAAGCGGTGCTAGTCACAATGATCTCGCAATGTTCTGGCGAAGACGTGCCGGAATGCCCGATCCTTGACGCGCTCGCCGCTTGACTGCCCTTAGGGTGTCATGTCGCCCCATACCCAAACCGACCCCAGGAGGTCTGTCGCAAAACTCCCAATTAAAGCGACACTTGTTTTCCTGACTTTTGCGACGTCGCAGAATAGGGAATTTCGCGTCAGTCACAATGACCGCAATTGGCGGCGCGAAGCCACCATCTCGCCCTACGATGATGCGGCTTCTCTAAGGGCACGATAAACGCTCGCCCGACCTATGCTCAGCGTCTTAGCAATTTCTGTTGGTCCGATCCCCTCGGATCTAAGACGGCGGATCTCAGCAACATCGACGTGGGGCTTCCTGCCTTTATAGGCCCCTCTGCCTTTTGCTGCGGCGATGCCTTCCATCTGTCGTTCTCTGCGAAGGTTCGTCTCGAACTCAGCAAACACGCCGAGCATATCGAGGAAAGCTTTGCCGGCCGCCGAGCTGGTGTCGATCGGCTGTTCCGTCGCCTTCAGCGTCACCCCTTTCTGCTTGAGCAGCCGTACGATGTCTTGCAGATCCCCAACTGATCTTGCCAGTCGATCGACCCGCGTCACGACCAGGCTGTCGCCGTCGCGCATGAACTCCAGAAGCGTGTTAAGCTCCTTCCGATCCTGCTTATTCGATCCGGATTTCTTTTCCGCCCGGATGACCGTGCACCCGGCCGCTTTCAGAGCCGCCTCTTGAATCGTCAAATCCTGATCGATCGTGCTGACCCGAGCATACCCATAAATCGCCATGAAACGTCTCATTAGGTTCTAGACCTTCATTGGGTAGCGTCTCATAACGGCAAAAGCAACCCAAATGATACACTGTTTAGTGTCTCGCGGAGATTGTCTCAGCAGGTATACCCATACGGGCTAGATTGCGCACGTTGTTGCCCGTCAAGAAAACGTTCCTAACCGCGAAGATGCAGAACCCTTAGGCTTTGGGTTAACTGCGCAAACTAGCGGCCACAGCCTGTGCGGCAGTGTCGACATGCATAGGATGAGGTTTCCCGTTGCGTAAGCTCCAAACGGAATAGCCCTCACGGCCCTGTTTCTCAAAGCGATCATTCCACAAGCCTTGGGTAACTAGCCGAATAATCAGATCAGGTCCTGATCCTATCTTGTTGATGAACAGCAGCTTCCGCCCAGCATCTTCGACGATAAGATGATCGCCCTTCGTGTCGATAGCTGCTATTGCTTGGTCACCTATCCAAACGATGAAGTCCGGGTTGAAGTTTTTCGATCCGCCCGCTGTGAGTAGTGGAATCTCAAAGCAACCACGTGGTGGGTTTCTAAACCAAACACGCTGTGTCTTGTCGAGCGCCTGCGCAAAATCCCGCTCAAACCCATTCAGACCACTGTACTTGTCGTGGATGGCGAAGTTGAACGAGGATGCGGCGCTTGGATCGATCGAGACCGCGGGCACTTCAAACGCGCCAGCAAAATTGTGGATGACGCTGGAATTATCGATATAGGCAGCGACGACCTTTCTAGCAGCGTCCCTTATCTGCTCCGCGGCTGGGCTGGTGTACTCGACCAAGGCATCGAACTTGGGATCTTCAATGTCGCAGAGGTTGATCGCCCTGCGATAAGATTTTTCGACCTCTCTGACAAAGATCCAGCGTGCCGTCACCCTGTTCGAATGCTCAACGTCAACCCACTCCTCCTGGCCAGCTCTTCCGCCGCCGATGTCCTGCAAGACCTGAATTCTCGTCCCGGCGCCAATCGTATTACGGTTGTCTCCGCGATAATCTTGAACGCTAGCGAGAATCTTGTTGATGGGTTCCTTGGCTAGTGCTGCCTGAATCGAAAGTTCAGGAAGTTGTTTCACCTTTTTAGGAGGCAAAACCAGCTTGGAAGCAGCCCCTTTCCCTCCAGTAAAAACCGTGAGAGCGATCTCGGGCGTTTCGCTGCCAATTTTTGCCTGAACCTCCTTTAGTACCTGTTCGAAAACAGCTTTCTGGTCCGTTCGGATGTAAAACTGGGCGGTATTGAGAATTGGCTCGGGGTAGTGTTGCGCTTGTGGCTGTCGGAGAACGCGGCCCACCACTTGGGTGACTTGGTCCTTGGATCCCATATCTTTGTCGACGTACGCGAAGTAGCACGACGGATCATCCCAGCCCTCTTGCAGGGTCTGGTTGAATATAATGTGCTGGTAATCTCCGGATATAAATCGATCGTAGTCGTTGTCGCCCCCATTGAACAGGACAAACTCGGGGGGAGGTGGAGCCTTCTGCTCAAATTTTAGATTGCAATACACTGCGATCGTGGAGGGATTGATGCCTCTGTTCTCGACCAAGTGTCGCCAGATCTGAATTGGCCTTGCTTGCCGATCCGAGAACCGTAACGCCGGATTGTCAGGGGCTCCTGAGACGATGTTGGTGTTGCTTACGTAAATCGCTTTTGGACGGAATGGCAGGCCTACCGCAGCAGCAGCGGCCTCGGTCTTCTTCATGCTCTCAAGCATGTCGTCGACAGCAACTTCCATTGGTGTCACGTAGCCACCGAGCATTATTTGCTGTTTGACAAGGCCTGACGCGACGACGTCGCTGCTCTTTACTGCCGTTACTAGGTCATCGTCCGTCCAGTGTTTTTCCTGCTTTAGGCGCGAGATGATACGGCCCAACTCAGGCGGGATGCGGGTGGTCGCACTAGCTGCGATCAACGCGTCTGGCTCGAGGTCAAGGAGTAGTTGTGTTTGCTGATCTGACAGATTGTGGCCTTCATCGTACACGATGATGAAGGGCCGACGACGGCCAGCACCGTCCCGACGTTTCTTTAGCATCTCCCACAAAGAAGCATCGCCTAGGTCGAGGGCCAGTTGATAAATCAACCGATCACCCTTTTCCTGATCTGCCTGATTAAACTTCCCAACCGTGGCTACCAGGATCAAGCCGCCCTGCGAGTTTTCAATGTCTCGCTGCTTACAGTCCATCAAAGGCTTTGTGGTGAAGGATCCGGCTAGCTCCGCGTACTTCCCCGAGGCAAGATTTTGCAAAGTCTGCCAAACCACAACTTTGCCCTTTGAGAGCCACAGCACGATCGGCTCAACCCCAAGGTGGCTGCGCATTTGGCTGACAGCGTCAGCCAAGATTACCGTTTTACCACTGCCTGTTAATGCGTTGAGATTCTGAAAGAATGGAACCGGCCGCGTCCGAGTGCTCATTAAGGGATCGGCAGCATAAGTAGAAAACCTGTCTGCGATCTGGGAGGATGCTGCAAGCTGGAAGGGGAACAACCGCATTAGATATCACCGTCCTCGTTGAAGCTATCGCTCGACTCATTTAAGCCTAGATGAGCAAGAATTTTGTCTGGTATCTTATAGAATATGACGTTCCTCGACTGATAAAGCTCGTAGCGCGCGTAGACATGATAGGGTTGCTTTAGCGCTGCCTTCTTACCCTCAGCGATGACAGTTGAGTAACTTTCTTCATCGAGTTGGCCGACTTTGTCCCCGCCATTCCAGATCAGAAAATATCCCTCATTCTGATCGTTGCGGCCTACTAGATACTTGAACCCCTCATTCTCGAACCGGATCAAACCAGCGCTGCTGCGCCGGCTGTTATCCCAATGCGATGTGATCACCAGATCTATTAGCTCTTCCTTTTTCATGGTCAGTACGGCACGGCTGTCGATTTTCTGAGTCAGCTGCCGGAACTGGAAGCCGCCGGGTAGAGGATCAGCTGTTCGTTTGAATGTGCCGTCAGCGCTTGGCCGATCACCTGTGATCGCGCAGCGAAGTCGCAGCTGCGTTAGGCTACGCGCATACTTATCTCCACGATCTGGGGAGCCCTGCTCTATGAGAATGAAACGACGTGACGCGCCCGTGACCCTATTGAGCTCCAAGACTGCGTGTCCGGTTGTGCCCGAGCCGGCATATGGATCCAGTACGAGGCCGCCCGCAGGACACCACAGCTGAATGATCTTCATCATCAGCTTCATAGGCTTCACTGTATCAAACCGATGACCCTTGCCGATTATCGCGTTTAGTTCGGTTAGGCCTGCTTGACTGTGACCGGATTCTTCGTGGTCCCAAGATTGTGGGCCGAGTTCAAGGGGGGTCTCGTAATCCTCATCAGCCCAGTAAGTGAGGGGTACCTTGCCCTTTTTAACATCACCAAGATAACGTTTGACTCGGGGTCTGCCATCTCCGTTCTTCAAGAAATGCAGGAATGGCCACACCTGTGTGTCGCGCACTTCCTGCGCCTTGGCTCGGGCGTTGCCAATGACGGGGTGGCTCAACAACTCGAAGCCTTCGACGACAGGATCAGTGTCAAGGTTCTGACCTTGTTTCACTTTCACCTCCGGTGAACCCTTTAGCATCAGTGCTTTCGGTCGCCCGTCACCTACATCGCGCTCAATGTACTCGGATCCCCATTGCTCGAGATAAGCCTTCAGATTGGGGCGTGGCACTCGCCATGAGTTTGCCCCTGGATAGTGAAGAGCACCGGTGAAGGGAGATTGAATAGCATAGCGATCACGCTCGCGTGCTTCACGTCGAACTGGATTGTCGCTCGTCCATGGTTCAACATCACCATCGATCTTTCGATAGCGAGCGTTCATAGCTTCCGTACGGAGCGTAAGCGCCGTTTTAGCCGAACTCTTATCTTTAGCATAAACTAGTACATACTCAGTTGCTGTTGAGACATGTGTACTATCATTTTTGGGAGCATAAGATTTTTGCCAGTTGATGATCGCAATACGGTTCTCTTCACCGAAGATTTCGTCGAGCATCATCCCAAGGTGGAAAAGTTCGTTGTCATCTATGCAGATCGCGAGGACGCCAGAAGGTTTCAACATGGCATACATCATGTGAAGACGTGGCAGCATCGCCTTCATCCATTTTGTATGGCGAGAGCCATCTTCTAGTTTTACTACCTGACCAAGGTCCGGGTCGTTAGGATCATCATCCCATTTGTCATTGTACCTAAAAGTTTGCCCCGTGTTATAGGGGGGATCTGTCAGGATGAGATCTACTTGGCCCCTTTCCTTGTAGAGAGTCACCATAGCCTGAAGGTTTTCACCTTCAATGAGAAGGTTCTTTACCTGCTCTTCGGGTTGTCCAACAGAAAGATCCTTCTTTATGATGGTCTGCCGAGGGCGAACTTTCTTAAAAACCTCGTGCGAGAAACGTTTGCCGTGGAAATTTATGGACACTCCACCGTCAACCATTGAACGGATGATGTGAATGAGTTCTTCCTTCGACATGAAGTCCAAAGAATTTTCCGACGACACGTTTTTTGATTGCTCATTCATTATCGACGTTCTTCTCTGGCTGTAAGTTTAAGTTTGAGATGATCATGCTTGGATTGAATACTTCCAACCACGGCAGCAGAACTTGGCCTGGTGGGTAGTTTGGCAATTTCTATACCCGCGCTTTTCTCTGCCCTGTTGAGGTCGTAAGCACTTTGGAGGTTGAGCCAAAACTGTGCGCTTGTGCCAAACCAATGACCGAAGCGAAGGGCAGTATCTCCACTGATGTTTCTCTGCCCTTTTACAATTTGGGTCACGCGATTGGGCGGGACTTTGATCTGGCGAGAGAGTTCGGTCGGGGAAACGCCGAGTGACCGCAACTCCTCTGCGAGTATCTCGCCAGGATGAACTGCGGAGGAGACAATGTCCTTGCCATTCATAAAGAATGTCCCTTTCGTGCCATCGCTTGTTTTGGTTTGCGTGAAGCGGAAGCCTTTGGGCGCTTCTATGAAAAAGGATGATTTACGTCTAGCGTAAATTCCGGGGATCTGGCCGTAGTGCAGCCTAATTGGAAGGTAGCTGGCTTGCTGAGGTCGCAGTTGGCGCATTTGTTATGGCATTGAAGGAATTTCTTGAATGTGCGGACGGTTTACCAACACGATGACATGGGCCGAGATCCACGCCCTCTACAACATTCACGACAACACGCCTCCTCCGTCGAACATGCCGGCGCGATACAACATCGCGCCGACACAGAGCGTCTATTTTGCCCACAAGGACAAAGCTGGCGAGCTCGAAATCGACTACGGGCGCTGGTGGCTCGTGCCGTTCTTCGCCAAGGAATTGCCGAAGGCCGCGATGTTCAATGCAAGGATCGAGACCGTGGACACTTCAGGAGCATTCCGAGAGCCCTTCAAGTCGAAGCGCTGCCTCATTCCGGCTGACGGTTATTTCGAATGGACCACAAGCGAAGACGACCGAAAGAAAGACCCATGGCTGTTGCAGCTCCCCGAGGGAAAGCCTTTCTCCTTCCCGGGACTATGGGCGCATAACGACAAGCTAGGCGTCACCAGCTGCACGATCATCACTGCACCGGCCGTCGACCACATCGCTCACATTCATACGCGAATGCCCATCATGCTGGATCCGTCTGCCTATGAGACCTGGTTGGATGCCTCTGTTCAGGGTGCTGACGCGAAAGCCTTCCTTCTTGAAAACCAGATCGACAGCCAGCTTGAGTTTTACCGTGTCGGCCGCGAGGTGAACTCGTCTCGCTATGATGGCAGCGACACGAAAAAGCCAATCCTGAACTCCTTGTAGGAGCTTCAAAGCAAGGAGATTCCCGATGACGTCGCCGTTCTATTCCTTCCCTATGGTCGCAGCCTGTGTGGCTTTGGCTTCATCTGGTTGCAGCGCGGATGGGGCTTCATCCCCGGCAGCAGGTCCGTGCAATGCGGAAGCCGCGCAAGCACTGGTGGGCAAGGAAAAGCCAACAGACGCAGAGGCGATGCAGCTGACCGGCTCTAAGAGGATTCGCCAGATCCAACCCGGCGATATGGTGACCCAGGACTTCAGAGAGGATCGGGTGACGATCGAGACTGATCCCGCGACGGGTCTGGTCACCCGGGCCACCTGCGGCTGATTTACCTGGCGCCAAAGAAAAAGGGCCAGCGTTAGCCGCGGCCCTTGAGGTGTGAAGGTCTAAGCCTCCAGAGGGGAACGATCACGCGGCGGCTGGGAGGACCCGCTGTGTCAATCAAGATTCATATGGGAAGCGATAGGCGGCCTGCAAGCTGCTCAATCTGCATTCCCTGTCTGAGGGGCTTTCTCTTCTGATGCAGTGCTGCAAGCTTCAGCCTGAGACAGCCGTTCCAGGAGGGAATTGATCCGATCATCATTCGGTATTGGCTGATGCTTCACATGGGCCTGCGCTGCCTTACGCACCATGTCACTAGAGGCCAGCTGCCTGAATACATGAGAATTGTCCGCCATTTGTGCCCCTCCGTCGCCAGAACGACGAGCGGAGTCACAGGTTCCGAAAGAAAGAGGCCGAGGAATACGGAGAGGTTTATTCTCTCTCAACATCAGCCAATTAAACCGACAAGGCAGGATTCGCGTCAATGATGCGCGGTTCCCCCAATTTCGCCGCTGCGCAACGAAATCGGCTCCCCCACGCCCCCCAGCCGCCTACGGCGGTCGTTGACCCAAACCCTCCCTTGTCGGTCCCGCACCTTTGTTTTCATTCAAAGGAGCCGACGATGACCACTTACGACCACATCAACGAACTGCGCGCCGAACTTGCAGCGTCAATCGACCAGGCCGAGCGTCAGCAGATCGCAGCCGAGCTGGCGGCGGCCGAAGTTAAGCTTGCCGAAGAAGAGGCCGCATTCGATGCGCTGATCAGCGCAGAGCCGCCCCGCTAGGGCGGCTCTTTCCAATTCCAGCGCCTTGGGTATTGTCGCGCTGTGGTCAAGCGCGTCTTTCTATTTTCAGGAATTGCCGTCTGCCTGTTTGCGGTCGGCTTCTGGTATTTTGTAGCGAGCCTCAGTTGTGGTCTGGACGGCGCGGGCGGATGTAGCAACCTTCCCCCGGCGCCTTGGAAGTATCCGAACGCCCTCGCCTACTCTCTGCCGTTCTTTGGCTTAGGCTTGGTGTTTATCCTGGCGAGCCGGCGTCTTCGGTGAGTGTAATATTTGATCCTTGGAGGATGTTATAGCGGCGGCCACACAAGCCCCCACCAGACGCCTACCAATGCGACCGGAACGAGGAGCATTCGGAGAATGCGGTATTCCATGAAATCTTCTACAATCCACAACCGAACGCACCCGCTGATGATGAACGCCAAGAGGGTAACCGCGCCCAATTCAACGAGCAGGCTGCCCCCGACCTGCAGAGAGGCTGCAATAGCCAACCCCATCATTCCACCGAGAAGAGAAAGTCCTGCCTCCTCAACGATAGGGCCGACGCCAAGCAAGATCTGCCTTGCGCGGAATGAGATACAAGCGGCGAAGCCAGCCAAACACCAGGTAGAGAACAAGACGCGTGCGACCGTAACGTCAGACAAAGCGCGAGCGTTGGTCAGGAACTGCTCGTTAGTTAGACCCAACAGAGGCACAAAAGTCAGCGCCCATGAGATGACGATGATGGCGATCGCTGACGCGATCATAAAGAGATACAGCTTGAAGAGCTGAATCTGTCGGCGCCAAACGAGGCTCCATTTCGTTTCTGCAGGTGTCATTCAAACGCTCCGTAAAGTGTCGAGCGTTATGATGTGTCTGACAAGCTTTCGTTAATTCAGCTCACAGAATCTTATCTTTTCAGTATGTTACTGTTCATAAGGCATGGGAACCTGGTTTCACAGTGATCTGACCCCAGCCGATCACATCCTATCGCTAGGGCGCGCTTCAGGTCGACGAACTGACAGCTGGCGCCGTATTTCTTCACCAGTGATTTCCGATCGAGCACGGCGTAGCGGTCGCAACGCCGGCACTCGACGTCGATCTTTTCCGCCCGGTAATCCTTCAGCCGAGGCAGGCTCATGCAAATCCCTCAATTCCTTGTGTTGTTTCAGCGCGCCACGGCTACGGGCAGTTCTTTGATATTCGTGGTGTAGCGCGGCGATCGACGGTCAAACTTCGTTTGCCAGTCGCGCTTGATGCCGGCCGAGGCCGGGATAAGCGAGCCACGGCCAAACTTCCCATTGACCGCATCCAGCGCTGTCATCAGTCGTTCCGACTGGTCACGGTCCCGCGCATCGAACAGGGGCCGCGGCTGTGACGCCGCCCGCACCAGATCATTCATGATGATGCCGGCCTTTGCGTATCGATGGCCGTCTCTGAAGATCTTGCGCGCTCCCCTCTGAGCAGCCCGGATCAGATCAAAAGTATCGTTCGAAGCCTCGGGAAAATGGACTGTCGTTTGAGCAGAGTGCGGTTTGTCCGTCGAGTTGAAGCGCGACGTATGCATGAAGACCGCCATATGTGTCGCCTCGAGGCCATGCCGGCGCAGCTTCTCTCCCGCCCTCATCGCATAGGCCGCGACTGCCTCGAGCATTCCGGCCAGATCGGTAACCGGTGTTCCAAAGGATCGGGTTACGGCGCAGCCCTTCCGTTGTGGCGGCACATCTTCGAGCGGCAGGCATGAAATGCCCTGCAGCTCCAGAACCGTCCTCTCGCCAACCACGCTCAGAAGATTGCGGGCAAGCCGCGCATCAACGCGCGCCAGGTCGCCGGCTGTCTCAATGCCCAGACCGAATAGCTTTCGCTCTGATGCCGATCCGACGCCCCAAACCTCCCCGACCTCGACGCGATCGAGCCAGCTTTGCCGAACGGCTGCATCTGTCAGGTCGCAGACGCCGCCAAGCTCCGGGTTCTTCTTTGCAACGTGGTTTGCGAACTTCGCCAGTGTCTTGCTCGGGCCAATGCCGACACAGGTCGGGATCCCGGTCCATTGCTGAACCGTGGACCGAAGATCGCGGCCGTAGGCGACGCGATCGGCGGGCCTGATGTCGGTCATATCCAAAAAGCTTTCATCGATCGAATAGACCTCAACATCCCGAGACCATTGCCGATAGATCGCATTCAGCCTGGCGCTCATGTCGCCATAAAGGGTGTAGTTGCTGGAGTAGACCGCTACATCATTGTCACGACAGAGATCGCGGATCTTGAAGTAGGGTTCGCCCATGCCAATGCCGAGCGCCTTGGCCTCCGCCGTTCTGGCAACGGCGCATCCGTCGTTGTTGGACAGAACAATCACCGGCCGCTTTGCGATGGCAGGGTCAAAGACGCGCTCGCAAGAGCAATAGAATGAGTTG
Source organism: Agrobacterium sp. A3-95 (assembly GCF_053521785.1). Classification (NCBI taxonomy): domain Bacteria; kingdom Pseudomonadati; phylum Pseudomonadota; class Alphaproteobacteria; order Hyphomicrobiales; family Rhizobiaceae; genus Agrobacterium; species Agrobacterium sp. A3-95. Next base: position 17,388 of record NZ_JBNWDR010000016.1, read on the forward strand.
CCGTCAATCAGTGCGAATGAGGTCATCCCTGCTTCCTCGGTCGCAGCCAATGGACGTTGCAAAGTGCGACACCCCAGATCTCGACTTCCGCGATCTCCGGAAGGTCGAACAGCGGCATATCCGCATTCTCAAACATCAGCCGCGAACGACCACCCGTCATGCGCAGCCGCTTCAAGGATCGCTCGCCGTGCACGGTCGCCACGACAATATCGCCATCAACCGGCCGCACGCTTCGGTCGACCACGATCAGATCCCCATGGAAGATTCCCGCGTCTCGCATCGAGTTGCCGTCGACCTTCCACAAGAACGTCGCCGGCGGGTTCCGGATCAGGAGCTTTGTGAGGTCAATCGATTCTTCGATGTAGTCATCTGCGGGTGATGGAAAGCCGGCGCATAACCCGTGGAGCATGAGAGGCACATAGACTTCCGCCTCGATTTTCAGGCCGGCGAGCATTCAATTCGATCCTTTCACGACTGGTAGCGAAAGGAACAAATAGGGAACACATGGGGCGTCAAAAATCAAGATAGAAGATTACGCGATCCTAATCTGCAGATCTGCAGCTAACGCGAGTGTCGGCAAGGTGTTAGCTTTTCGGGGCACTGTCACAGTGGAGAGGACGAGGATCACCATGACTGACGAAGTGGAGCACCTTTCAAATACCCTGATGTGGACCGTCGGCATGATTACCCAAGCCGGGCCGGACGACCTCAAGCGCGTGGCAAGGGCCTATCGAGAAGCGCAGGACCTGGTCTCGAAGATCCCGAAGACTGAGGAAGGCGCGCGCCCTCGCATCATCGCTTGTTTTCATCGATCGGATGAGTATCGCGCTGCAGACGATATCGCCTGCGTCGGATGGATCCTGACCGCGATCCAAGAGCGCGTGAACGAAGGCGATCTACGCGACTGGAGGAAGCTGCGAACGGTTGTGAGGCAGATGGTAAAGCTGCTGCAGGAGCCAGCGCCTTCGCTTCACTGAATCCGGTCGCTGCCTTTCCTGACGACAGGATCGTCGAAGCCAATCACCTCTGGCGCGTTCGGAGCGTCCAAAAGATGCTCAAACCCCTCCCACGTCGCCTTGTCCTCTACCCAATGGCGTTGGATCTGTCTCCATTTACGGTCAGCGAGAACCTGCATTTTCGCGATCAGTTCCAAGAGCTGACGCGAAAAAAGCAGGTCATCCAGTTGGTCCGTCTGAAACCTGATCTCACCTTTCGGGCCATAGGAAACTCGGAGCAGCTGATTGTCAGCATCGAGGACGAACATGCAGACTTCGGGTTCGTTGTCCACGTTCTTGGTGACGATCAGCCTGTCAGCGGGATATCCGCCTGTTGCCTTCTGCAGCGCCTGATCAAATGCATTTGCCATTGGGATCACCTTTCCTGTCACTGTCGAATTTTGCGGAACGGTTTTGCCGGGGGAGGTCGGTCCCGGCTTCCGCTTCGCGGCGCTATGCTAAGCCTCCTGCGGCTTCCCTTCTTCCGTCAAAACCGTGTCGAGAATTCCCGCTTTCCCGCCCCTGAAGGAGGGGCGGCGCTATGCTGAAAGCTCCGATGTTCTTCATTGTCCTTCTCGGATCTCGGACTGGCGCCGATCGATCCAAGCGATGTCTTCGCCAGACGGGCGGGAAAGGACGCCGCGTGAGCGCCGGCTGATCGCCAAAGCGGCCGGCGCGCGGCGGAAACCAAAGCCAACCCGCTGAGTGTCATGGCGCGGCTTTCGCCGCGCCATTCCTTTTCTGCGTTCCGACCGTCCGGGGCTCCATGGCTATCACCAGGTCATGCACCATCTTCAAGGCCGTATCGTCGAGCTTTTTCAGGTGATCGACCGTTTCTCCCATCAGCTTGTTTCTCACGTCTTTGCGTGACTTGCCTTTGGGATGCGTAGGCCGTTCGTTGACGAAGGGATCGAAGAATTCTTCTGGAGTGATATCCAGGACCTCGAAAACGTGGATCAGCCGTCCGACGGTCATCAAGGAAGAGGCGTTTTCGTAACGGGAATACGTCGCCTCCTTCACCCCCAGCAGTGTAGCGACTTTAGCTTGCGCAATTTGTCGGTCGGTTCGCAGGTCACGCAGCCGCTGAGCAACAAGCAGATCCAGTTCCTTGAGATCGATGATCTTTCCGTCGAGCCGCTTGCGATAAACGGGATAATCTTTGTTCGGGTCGTCAACGCGTTCAAGTCCGAGATAGCTTACCCACTGCTCGAGTCCGAAACCTGCCATTGCCACCAACCACACTGGAAATTAATCGTTATTCCTCTGGAACAATTAAAGATGGTGCCTCGAAAGTCTACCCTGAATAGCTACTTTAGCGCATCGCTTTGCGACCCCGCTCTATGCCTTCGGCACGGAGCCAGCAGGCGCTGTCTCCGCCCATTCGGGTGACGATCGGTTGCGCTGCGGCTTCGCCTTCAATCACATGCATCTTGGGCAAAAATCGGTACCGACATTTACAGCCTCTCCCGATCGACCCATATTGGCTACTGATCAAGTCAGGTCGTGGCAAGTCTCTAGCCCTTTCTTGTCGCGTGCCTACGGAGGCCGCCCCGCCTGATCGGGGCGGCCTTTCCGCATCTTGAAAGCTCCTCACCGTCATCAGCACCAGTCACGGTGAGTCCGGTCCCCGTCACGATGAAGCAGTGACGCCGGAGGCGTCCTGTCTGTCTCTTTGATGAGGGAAAGAGGAGCGCCGCCCCCTCTCCCTCACAAGGGGAAAAAACGGTCTCCCCGTCCTTCCTTCGCGCAGCCTTAAGGCCGCGCTCTCGTGCAGGATCGCCGCTAACGCGCCGCCCCTTCGGCTTTGCCTCGGGCGGGCGAACCCCCTCCGTTTTTATCCCCTTGCCACCCTCTCCCCCGCTGCTCCGCGCGAGCTCGGGAGCAGGAGCGGGGCTCCTGCCCACGAGGGGCACGAGAAGACCGCTTCGCGGAATTGGAGAAAGGGCTAGACTATGACCACAACCGCAACCGTTTACCTGCTGGACCCGGAAGCCGGGACCATTCAAGCCGCAGAGGTCGCCGCACCAAGCGCGTTCTCTCATACCTACGGGCTGATTGGATGCCAGCTTGTCGAGGTGGTGCCATTCGACACGAACCACGTTCTTATCGTCGATGAGGAGGGTTTGCGCGACGGCTTGACCGCTTTCACTGTCTTTGATGGCTACCCGCAGCCATTGGCTGGAAAGATCGTTCTTGCCAGCCTGGACGGCTCGCATGTCCTACCGCCGCAGATCAGCATTGAGGAAGCAGCGGCCCGCCTGAACGTCTGCAAGCCGGTTCTTGATCCGGTCTTTGCCAAGGCAGACGAGCATTCCCCCAATGGGGTCATTTTGGGCGGCGCTTTGATCGGGTTCCAGACCCGCATCACCCGCACTCACCCAACCGTCATGGCAGGGGTAGTCCGATGATCATCGCTGTTGTCGAGGACCGCACCCTGTCCATTCTCGCCGGAACCTTTGCCGCGACCATCGCGGCGAAGGACATCGAACATAGCTTCCATGCCCTTACTCATTTTCCGGAGCGGCGCACCCTTTCCGAACTGGAAGGGCTGGCAGAGCGCCTGAACGGCTTTGCCGCTTACATGGTGGAGCTGTGGGAGCAAGCAAAACTGCCCCTGCCGGACGCTGAATTAGAGGCCTTTGCCCGCCGTCATGTCGCGATCACCCGCAAGTATTGGGCAGCGGAAGGCCCTTGCATGAACTGGTTTATCACCGGACCTGCCCGCTTTCCCGTCGCCCGCAATGAAAAGCGGATGCGAGTATCAGACGCCCGCCGTGCTGACGTCTCGGCCCATATCGCGACTGCGAAAAAGGCAGTGAAGCGAAAGGCGTTTCCGCACGGGACCGATGACGAGCCGATCCGCTCCGGCGATCCGGCCGCCATGCAGCGCATCGCCTCGCGGATCGAAGACCTAGCGCTGTCCATCGACCGGATGAAACGAGCGAATGTCATCATTCGTCGGATGGAGAAGGATCAGGCGAGCGAAGCCGACATTCTGGCCCGTGTGGTGGCAGAAACCGGCATGGACGAGGAGAGGGCATCGCGTGGCGTTACCCTTGCCCCGTGGCAGAACCGACGCGGCTTTTCCACCACCAACACCCGCGCCGAACTGCGCCGCATGCAAACCCGCCTCGCTTCGCTTGCTGCGATGAAGAAGCGCGGCGACCGCGCCGAGGACGTCGAGACGGAGGCAGGAGCTGTCAGGGTCAAGGAAAATGCCGACATGGCCCGCATTCAGTTGCTGTTTCCCGGCAAGCCGGACGAACAGACGCGGCGCACCCTGAAATCTTACGGGTTCCGCTGGTCCCCATCGCAAGGAGCGTGGCAGCGCAACTTGAACGAGGCCGGACGCTATGCGGCCAAGTGCGTCTTGAAATCGATCAGCGGCGACAGCGCCGCTTGATCAGCCCCGGAAAACAGAGGATCCCCACATGAATGAGCAAATTTTTACAGTCATGGAGTTTTCCGGCCGAGTCGACGCCATGTTCGGCTGCAGTGCCGCCGACTGGAGCCTATACACCCAAGAAGACGGCTCGAACGCCTTCATGAGCGCCGCCGACGCGCAGCGCCGCCAACTGGTGAAAGCCTATTTCCCGACCAAGAAGGAGGCAAGTGAGGCCGGAGAGGCAGCCAGTCAGCGCAAGGGCCTGATTTCGGCCCTGCCTGTTCGGCGCGTTGACGAGATCCCCTATGCGCAATTGCGCTGGATTGTAGGAAACATGCACGTTGGGACCAGCGATGACGACTTGAAAGCCGACATCAAGGGACGCGCGAAGTCGGGCATGACAGCGAATCCCGACCTTCTGGCGCAGGCGTGCGCCTATGCACTGGCAAGCCACCGAGCCAATCAGGGCTTGGTTGCCCATTTCCGGCTGTAGGAGGCGAAGCATGAAAAGCAACGGCCAGCGCCGAAGCGTTGAGGTCTTCGACACGCCCTCCGGTTTAGGAGGGAGCCACACGGTTGAGGTTGTCGAGGACCTTGGAAACAGTAAGGTCAGCGTGCGCGTCTGGTATGGACGCGCCACTGCGACAGGTTGGGAAGCGTGGAAGGATTGGGACGGCTACCGCTTTGAGACCGACCGCGCCAGCCTGACCAACAAGCGGTCAATGCCGCTGTTCAAATAGGACCTGGGCCGCATTTCGGTGCGGCCCGATATTAGGAGGGACACCATTGAGCCGCTACACCGTGACCGTGAAAACCGACGAAGAGACCGACGAGAACGCCGTAATCGGCTATGATCCGCCGTTGCGCACCTTCTTTCTGCAGGCGTTTGCCGCCTTCACCATCACCGACGATCACGCTCGACAGGAAGAGGTGTGGAATGCCCTCCCCTCATGGGATCGCAGCGCCAACACAATCAAGCGCCGTCTCGCCGTGGATGAAGTCCCCGCAAGCGACAAGCGGCTCGCGCTGATCGGCGGGTTAGAGGTTTATGAGGCGGCTGGCGGTCCAGTGCGCCGCGACCTGTTTGCCGAGCAGGGAGGAGGCTTTGCATGCGATAGCGGCTTGCTTGAAAAGCTGGTTGCCGAGAGGTTGGAGGTCGAGGCGGAAGCTGTGAAGGCCGAAGGCTGGAAATGGGTCGAGTGGTGCGCTCAGCAGCCGGATAACATCTATCAGATGGCCCGGGTTTACCCGCAGCGCGTGGACCTCAGCGACGAGGATCAAGCCAAGCTTGACGCACTGACTGAGCGTTATGACGAACTGGCGGCGCAGATCGACGCGGATCAGGAGGATGAAGGTGCAGAGGCCGCCTTGTCCGCCGTCGAGCAGGAAATCGCCGTCCTGCAGAAGCGCGAAGAAGCCTATCGCAGCGAAGACCTCGCCATGGCAGGGGCAATCGTCACAATCGACCATTGGGGCAAGTTGTCGGTACTGAGAGGCCTTGTCCGCGACGAGGACAAGAAGAAGGCCGAGGCGACGGAAGGGAAGCAGGGCGGGGCGAACGAGGAAGCTGACGGCGCTTCGAAATCTACGGGGCTGACCCATTCAGCCGCATTGATTGAAGACCTGACCGCTCAGAAGACGGCGGCACTTCGTGTCGAGCTGGCGAACAATCCCGACATTGCGCTTGTGGCGGTCGTCCACGCGATGTTGCTCAAAGTGCAGTATCGCACGGCATGGGGCATTCCCGGCCACCAGAGCGCGCTTGAAATCTCTGTCACACATGAAGTGCTGGACGGTTCGATGAAGCGTCCCGCCGAGAACAAGGCCCTTGAGGCGTGGGGAAGCCTTGAGGAAAATTATGGGCACCGGCTTCCCGGCGATCCTGCTGACCTTTGGGAGTGGCTGATGGATCAATCTCAAAGCGAGTTGTTGCAGCTTCTGGCCTATGCCGCCGCCCATTCCGTCAATGCGGTTGAGAAGAAGTTCAGCAGTCGCAGCCAAGCGCTGGCACATGCCGACCAGATGGGCCGCGCATTGGACGTGGACATGCGTGACTGGTTTGAGACTACGGCGGAAAGCTATTTCAGCCACGTCAACAGGCCGACCATTCAAGCCGTTGTTGCCGAGGTGCGCGGCGAGGATTTCGCCGCTGGCGTCGGCAACATGAAGAAGGGCGAGGCTGCGGAGTATGCCGCCAAGTCCATCAAGGACAGCGGTTGGCTTCCGCCTCACGTTCGGATCGCGTCTGACCCCGACGCAGAGGGGGAGGCTGAAACCTCAGAGGACAAGAACGAACACTCGTTCCCGATGGCAGCGGAATAATCCCGCCGCTGCTTGTCCCCGGTCACGTCCTCCAGCGTGACCGGCTCCCCTATTCCAGAGGATAAGCCATGCTTGATTCCGTACCTGATCCGACCCTTGCCGCCGAAAGCTGCTGCCAGCTAATCAACGCCTATCTGAACGATCCGGAGCATGTTGATTGGGATGACGTTCAAAAGGCACTCCATACAGCGCTAAAGGCCTTCGATCTACCACCGACCTACATTGAGGAGGCTATTCAGCGCGGCTGATTTTGCTGCAAGACCACACCTTGGCGCCCGCCTTGGCATCGAGCCAATGCGGGCGCTTTCGCAGGTGCCTGGGAGGCAGAAACGTATCGGGGGACGGCACATCAGGCCGCTCGTTGAGAGGAGGCCCGCGCCCCCCCTCCTCTCAAACTCTCCTCCCCACCCGGTTGAATTTCCCCAACAATAACGGGGGGGGGTAAATCCTACTCTGGAAACGTTCCAGATTTCGGCTTGAAGAGAGGGAAGACGCGGAAAAGCATGCTAACAAACTGAAATTTAAGCGCTATTTCAGATATCGGCTGAACCGGCGCAGCAGCGCGGAAATGTGTCAACTTGCATCAATTCGGTATCTCAGGCTACAAATCGTAACGAGCGGAACCGTAACCGATTCCGACTCACACATTCTAACAGCTTTTTGGAGATCACACCCGGCCCAGAAAAGAAAAACCGCTCCCGAAAAATCCGGAAGCGGTCTGCAGTTCGGTAATAATAAGCCAAAATCGTTCTCGCAGACCTCCCCTCCGATGTCAATAATCAAAACACCTTTTCGGTGAACGGCGGAGCTTTGTCTGGCCTCTGACAGGAGACGGACGATGGGGGAACCCACACAACACAAGCGGCCGACAGGTCGCAGAATGACGAAGGAGCGAGCCGAATTCCGGCGACTGGCGCAGTCGACGGAAATCGGAACGGTGACGCGCGGGCAGCTTGCGGTACTTGCAAAAAACCTGATGACAATCGGGATGATTACGACCGCAGAATATGCGTTGCTGGAAGCAATCATCACGACCGCCAAGGCAGACGCCTTCGACAAAGGAGGGCGGCCGATCGTCTACAAGTCGAACCGACAGCTCGGCTATGACATCAACAAGTCGCCAGGGCGCGTAAGCCGGATTCTCTCCCGATTGTACGACCTCGGCCTTGTCACCATGCAGGACAGTGCGAACTTCAAGCGTTACCCGATCCGTGACGGCGAAGGAGATATTGCCGACGCCTGCGGCATCGATCTGCGTGTCCTGATCGCTCGGCACCATGAACTTGATCAGCTGGTGCGCCAGAAGCGGGAAGAGATTCGAGTGCGCGACAGCGCGGCGCGTCGCTTCCGGGACGCTCTGCGTGCCGCGAGATATGCTCTGGCGTCCTCAACCCAGCGAGGGGAAGCCATTCTCGGGCGGATCGGGCCCCGTGTTGAGAAGATCGCGGCCTTCATAGGATCGGCCAAGCACGCACCGGCCCATGTCCTCCGGAAGGCAACAATGCTTTTGGAGTGGCTTGCCGACCGATTGCGCAACGTGAATCGGTCCCCGCAAGCGCCCGACATAGATGCCAATCTGACATGCGCGGATGTCGAAAACGACATGCACATACAGATTACAACCCCAAGACCTTTTGAAGCTCGTAATGATGAACGGCGTTCGCCTAACGGCGAACAAATCAGTTCGTTAAGGGCTGGCTCCGCCAGCAAGAGGGCTTTTGAGGAAAGCCTGGGGAGCCGTTCGCGCCAAAGCAATAGGCAACTGGAAGTGCGGCCTTCACTTGTGGCGCTGGAAGATGTGTGGCGGGCTACGCCAAGCCTTGCCGAATATGGCTACCAGCCCCCGCGTAGCTGGGCGGACCTGGACCGGATCGCTCCCAAACTTTGCCGCATCGCCGGCGTGTCGGAAGATGCGCGCCAGCGGGCCGTGGAACGAATGGGCCAGCAGGCGGCTGCGGTTGCGATCGCTCTGACCTTTGAGAAATACACGCGCGCCGAAATCAGCTCGCCGGGCGGGTATTTGCGGGCCATGACAGACCGAGCCGCGAGCGGAGAGCTTCATCTGAACCGCTCGGTATTTGGGTTGGCAGCCCGCAATTCTATGGAGGCGCGCGCTTGATGAATATTCGCTTGGTGGGAGCCGCGCTGGCTGCGCTTCTGTTCACTGCCTCCGCTGCGTCGGCCGATTTTTCAGGCCGGGCGCGGGTGATTGATGGAGACACCTTCAGCATCCGCCAGCAGAGGATCCGCATTGCGGCTATCGACGCATGTGAGCGCGATCAGACCGGCTTCAAGAATGGCGCGATATGGAGGTGCGGAGTCGAGGCACGACGGTTCCTCGCCAGCATGATCGACGGAAAGCATGTTCGCTGTGTCGAAATTGATCGGGACCAGTACCGACGCCTTGTCGGCCAGTGCTTCATCGAGCGCTCGGATATCGGCCTTGAAATGGTGAAAGCGGGCCAGGCCAGCCTCTTGTTGCGCTATCTGCCAAGATCCCACCCGATCGACCTGAGCCAGTACCGCCGCGCCGAGAATCGTGCCCGACAGCTCGGCCAAGGCTTGTGGGGCGCTCAGATTGAATCGCCCTCCTCCTATCGCCGCAGCCATACCGGCAACTGAAGCACTGGCGGCGTAGATATGGGGGACAGATGGCGAGATCTCACGTGGTGGCGCAACTCTCGGTTAACCCAGCCTCTTGTTTCAGGTTGTTGGTTCGGTTGCATTCAGCACAATGCCGCATGCTACCAGTGCCGATGTCCCATTTGTCGAGGTGACGTATTGCTGCAAGCGCTCAGGCCCCACACCTCCAAAGTGGTTGCTCTTGATGCCCGTTCGCACGGCGACGCGGTTAGCGCAAAGCTGTTCGTCTCCAAATTTTCCCCGCCTTTGGCTTCCTCGCGAAACAAAATTTTCCGCCCCCCAGCCTCCTTCGCTGCGCTCCGGCCTACGGTGCGCACCGCTTTTCACCGTGCCTTATGAACGATCATCGCAACCACCATAGAGGAGTGATTAACATGAGCATGACCAACTTCATCCAGTTCGACAAAGACGACATCGACAACGCCAAGGGAACCGGCCTCATCTCCACCATCGACCGGGACCTGGACATCAAGGTTACACCGTTCGACTCCACAAACGAAAAGGCTCCGACACATCGCGTCTATGCCAAGTCACCTCGCGGCCACGACATCGAAGTTGGCGGCATCTGGAAGAAGACCAGCGGCGAAGGGAAGCCCTACTACACGCTCTCCATCAAGCGCCTCGGCTTCAATGCCAACCTGGGTCGCTATCCCGGCCAAGATGACCTGGCACTGCAGGCCATCATCGAGTGGGAACCGCGCGATTAATTGCTCTTGGAGGCCCGATCTCTGATCGGGTTTCCACCCTCAAAGAGCCGGATTTCCTCGCTTTCGCTGGATATTCGGCGCATTTCATGCTAAGTTGAGCAGTAACTGGAGGCTTTGCCAATGAACGTTCATGCCCCCCGCCCCGATCGCTCTCCGGAAGCTGTTGCTTCCCGGAAGAAGGCCGTCGATCAGGCTCGCGCCGCCAACATGCGGCAGGGTTACACCGGCGATCCGGTTTTGGAAGAAGCAAACGGCCGTTACGTTGCGGGAGACATCACTTCCGAGGAAATGCGCCAAGAGCTGCTGGCCCGCTTCAAGCGGGCTTGATCATCACCTAGACATTTCTCGCGGCCGCCTGTGATCTCAGGCGGCCTTTTTGCATGAGGTTTCGCGTGGCCCGCGATGATGAAGCTAAAGGCTCCTACACCTATCCCAACACTTCAGAGGATAAGGATTTCAAGGATGTTCTGAAGAACAAGCTGGATATCAGGAGCCATTCAGCGCTGCGTGAAGCCGAATACGCTTTTACGGCTTTGAGACAAACGGAGCTCGCCGAGGGAAAAGGCCCTACCGGTAATCACGACGCAGCTCATCTGAAGGCTCTGCACGGCTACATCTTTCAGGATGTCTATGAATGGGCAGGACATACGCGCAATGAAAGTCCTGTCGTCGATGGGCAGCGGGTAGAGCCGGTAGGTGGGCTTTCGAAGGGTGACACGACCTTCCTGCACGGATCGCGGATTGAAATGGGCCTCAACGAGGCGCTGAGGCCCGCCAGAGACGATCAGGCCCTAAGAGCTGCGACACCTGAGCAATTTGCTGAGAAAGCCGCGCACGTCCTTTCTGAGCTGAATTACGTTCACGCTTTTCGGGAAGGCAATGGAAGGGCAAACGAGGCGCTAGTGGTCTCGTTGGGCCGCACCTACGGTCATGACATCGATCTTACCGTCATCACCAAGCCTCGCATGATCGAGGCATCCATTGAGACCACCAATGATCCGTCCAGTCCGGCGATGAAGCATCTCATCCAGGATGCGATGGATCCTAACCGTCGCGAGGCTATCCGCAGTGCCATGTCAGATCTCGAGCAGGCTGGCGAGAAACCGTTCGAGCACAACATCCGCACGGCCCGCCCGGGCGAAGTGATCGAAGGACAGGTTCTCGGGCATGACAATCGCGTGGCGAGCCTCGTGACCGACAGGGGGATTGTGGCCGTTGACCGCGCTGACCTTCCCGAGCGGATGCCTCGCGACGACGAGGAGGTGAAGTTCACCGCTCGATCTGATTTCAAGACTCTGGGGCGGCCGGAACAGGTCCAAGATGCCCAATTGCAGCCAGGTCAGCAAAAGGCCCAAGAGCCTCCGTCGCAGCACATCAACGCCGAGCTTAAGGCTATCGAAGCGCAGCAGCTTGCCAATCGCCAGCGAAACCGCGACCAAGACGACCGAGAGCGCTGATCTGCGGCCCTGTCGCTGCAGTGAGGGCCTGTGTCATTGGCCGGGGTGCCGGAGCTCTGCGCCCTCCCCTGTCCGTTGGATGATTTGACGGACAAACTACGATAGCCCCTCCCCCATTCAACCGCTTGCGCGGTCCTACACTCCGTTGCGGCCCTACGGGTGCATGGGGTCGTTTCGCTATCTTCGGATCTTTGCCGTCAACCAACGAACAGGAGACGGCGATGCAGTGCGTAAAGGACACCTACCAGCGGATCACCGACACCATCATTCAGCAGCTCGAGGCCGGCACCAAGCCTTGGATCCGGCCATGGCGCGGAAACAGCCGCAGGTCGGCTACGCCGCTCCGCGCCTCCGGCGAAGCCTATCGCGGCATCAACGTAGTCATGCTGTGGCTCTCCGGGCAACTCGCCGGTTACGACGAAAACACATGGATGACTTACCGGCAGGCTCAGGAGCTTGGTGCTCAGGTCCGCAAGGGCGAACAAGGCACCCTCGTCGTCAAGTACGGCACTTTCACGCCGAAGGAGCAGGAGGCGGACGACCGTGCAATCCCTTATCTCAAGGGCTACACCGTCTTCAACGTCGAGCAGATCGACAACCTGCCTGACCGCTTCAAGAGCCCGGCCGAGGCGGCGCCGATCGAGCCGGTTCCGGTTATCGACCATGTCGAAACCTTCATTCGGGCCACAGGCGCGAAGATAGCCTACGGCGGAAAGCAAGCCTGCTATCGCCCTGGCCCCGATGACATCCAAATGCCGGAGCGCGGTCGGTTCCTCAGCGAGGTTCATCTTTACAGCACGATTTTTCATGAGCTCGGGCACTGGAGCGGCGCAAAATCACGCCTTGATCGTGACCTTAGCGGGCGGTTCGGGAGCGAGACCTACGCAATGGAGGAGCTTATTGCCGAAATCTCAGCCGCGTTCGTCTGCGCCGATCTGGGCATTGAGCATGATCCGCGAGACAACACCGCGACGTACGTTGAAAACTGGCTCAAGGTGCTGAAGCAGGATTCACGTGCAGTCATCACTGCCGCCGCGAAGGCTCAGGCAGTCGCTGACTATTTCCGACAGTTCAGCTCTTCTACAGGGTAGAGGCCCTAGCAAAACTGTCGGGCCTCATGCGCATCGACCCAAAACTTTACAACTGTAAAGTCGGGCATCCTTGATCCGTTAACTTCTTGTTAACGAAAAACGCCTTGAAGAATCGGAGTCAGTCTGGCATTCCTGACGGAAATGATCTCGTAAAGTGATCAGAACCGTCAAGAGGATTGAATGCTGCAGCCAGCTTCTCAGAGCGTCAGAGACACTGCGTCGAAGATCGAGGTCTACACCTCGAAACTCTCTGCGGAGCTGAACGATATGCGTGAAGCTGTCTATCCACCCTCTGCGCAGAAAACATTTGGCCGGACATTCTCAACCCTTGACCTAGTGAGGCTACTCAAGGTTCCGGAAAGCACTCTTCGCCAGTTGACGCTGGAAGGGAAGGGGCCTTTGCCCGAGCGCGCAGAAAACAATCGGCGAACGTACACGATAGAGCAGGTCAAGGAACTGAGGCGATTCCTGGCCGAACTTCGTCCTGACGAAGCTGGCGAGCTGCTTCCGCATCGTCGCAAAGGGGAAAAGCTTCAGGTAATTGCTACGGCGAATTTTAAAGGTGGTAGTTCCAAAACAACCACTTCTATCCATCTCGCACATTTTCTAGGGCTTCAGGGTTATCGGGTCTTGTGTCTGGATCTTGATCCCCAAGCATCGATGACTGCGCTATTTGGTATTCAGCCCGAGTTCGATCTCGGCGAGAACCAGACAGCCTATGCAGCCATTCGATATGACAATGAGAGGCGGCCGCTCGCTGAAGTGATCCGGCCAACCTACTTCCCAGGTGTCGATCTAGTTCCTGGCAATCTGGAGCTAATGGACTTTGAGTTTGATACCCCGTCCTATCTGACCTCGAAAACCAGAGATGACCTGGGTTTGTTTTTCGAGCGGTTAAGCAGTGCCCTGGCCCGCGTCGATGATCGATACGATATCGTTATCATCGACACCCCACCGTCCCTTGGATACTCGACACTCGCTGCTCTTTATGCAGCCACGTCCTTAATCATTACCGTTCACCCGGCGATGCTCGACGTTGCATCGTGCAATCAGTTCCTGATCATGATCTCCGATCTATCGGAGGTGCTGGGGCAGTTTGGAGCTAAATTTGAGCATGACTTTTTCCGCTTCCTGCTCACGCGCGTGAACCCGAATGACGGGCCGCAGAAGTACATGTCCGGAGTCATGCGCCGATTGTTTGGTGATGATGTACTCGTTGCGGAGGCGCTCGAATCGACGGCAATCGCCGGTGCAGCGGTAGCGAAGAAGACCCTATACGAGCTTGAGTCGGGTGAGGTCGGTCGTGAAGCGTTGAAACGCGCAATTGAGAGCGCTGACCGAGTTAACTCCGAGATCCTCGACCTCGTTCACAAAGTTTGGGGACGTAGCACATGAAGAAAAGCATCCTTCAGCGAATGGCGGCCGCCGAAAGCCGGACGGAATCTCCTGTGTTGTCGGACGCGTCCGACAAGCCCTCGCTGGCGCGGCGGCATTCTTCACCTGTCATTTCCAATGTGGGTCGGGCACTGACACAGCTCACAGAAGATAGTGTCATTTCACTCGATCCTGACCGTATCGACCGCTCCCCCTATAGAGATCGCTTTGGCAACGACGAGGACGCGGCCAAAGAGCTCGAGGCGCTTAAGATTTCTATCGCAAGCGAAGGCCAAAAAATTCCGGTTCTCGTTCGGCCGCATCCGACGAAACCGGATCATTACCAGCTTGCCTACGGTTACCGTCGATGGGCGGCGATCAAGGCCATAATGGCAGAAGCGGATCGCCCGGAGACCATAAAGATTCGAGCGTATGTCCGAGAGCTTTCCGATCGGCAATTGATTGAAGAGCAATCGCTTGAGAATGGTGTTCGGGAAAACTTGACCTGGATCGAGCAGGCAATGTGGGCAGTACAGCTCAAAAGTGCTGGCCTTTCCCATCGCGCCATGTGCCCAATCTTGGGGACTTCAGAAGCGGCAATATCGCATCTGTTTCGAGTGACGGAGGCGGTTCCCGAAGACATCATTCTTGCGATCGGCAGAGCAAAAGGAGTTGGTCGCCCGAAATGGACCGCATTTGCCGAGTTGCTGAAAGATCCGAGCAGCGCAGCACGTGTTCGCAAGATAATCGACACGGTCGAGTTTCGAGGCGCTGACAGCTCCAGCCGTATTGCCCAAGCGATACGAGCTGCAAGTGCTGCAGCCGACAAAGTGACTGCGGAACCAGCTGAAGAGATTGTTGACTTCGCCGTGGGTGACCGAGTTTTTGGCCGCATGAAGAGTAATGCGGCTGGAACTACGGTCTCAATCCCGAAGCAGGAACGCGCTTTCGCGCGCTGGCTGGCGGACCGAATGCCTGATCTTCTAAGCGAATACAACAATCATTCCGATCCAACTCACCAAGAGGTGTGATCGAGACACTCGTTAATTGGTCAAGAGGAGAGACCGCGACAAAAGAAAAAGGCCCCCAAAACGTTTCCGTCATGGAAGCCTCTCTCAATTCCTAGCAAGATCGAGAATCGCATTTCCATGAATCCCAGTCAAGAGTCTTTGGCATCGTTTTGGTGAGCGGATTTCTTTTGCCTGAAGAAAGGTGAAGGAATATGCAGACGGGAAATGTGACGACGCCCTTTGGGCGGCGGCCGGCTGTGCTTGCTCTTGTAAAGAGGCAGCTCCAGACGTCCGAGACGAAACCAAACCGCCCGGTCGAAAAATGGAAAGTGTTTCGCGACGCCTGTGAGGCCCGTGAACGCCTCGGCCTCCAGGACAGGGCGCTGACTGTGCTGGACGCATTGCTGACATTTTATCCCGAGAGCGAGCTCAACTGCGATATCGGATTGGTGGTCTTCCCTTCGAACGCTCAGCTTTCTGTCAGAGCGCACGGCATCACTGGAACGACCTTGCGGCGCCATTTGGCTGCCCTGGTCGAAGCCGGGCTCATCCAGCGCAAGGATAGTCCGAACGGCAAGCGCTACGCTCACCGGGACAAGGGTGGCGATATTGAGCAAGCCTTTGGGTTCGATCTTTCTCCACTTTTGGCTCGTGCTGCGGAACTTGCAATTCTGGCACAGGAAGTCGCTGCCGAACGCCTGCAGTTCAGGCGAGCCAAAGAGGCACTGACTATCTGCCGGCGTGATGTGCGCAAGCTGATTTCAGCAGCGATGGAGGAGGGGGCCGACGGCGACTGGGAAGCCATCGAAGACATGTATGTCGGCATTGTCAGCCGACTTCCCCGCAATCCTGACCGTCACCAGGTGGAGGCAATCCTCGACGAGATGCAGCTTTTGCGCACCGAAATCCTCAACCTTCTGGAAAATCAGTTAGATTCTCAAAATATGGACGGCAATGCTGTTCAAAATGGCTGCCACATACAGAATTCAAAACCCGAATCCATCCATGAACTTGAACCTAGCTCTCGAAAAGAGCAGGGCGAAGCCGTCGAGCTGGAAGTAGCACCCAAAGCGGTTGCTCAGCCGTTGACAAAGCCGGAACAGATGAAGGCGTTCCCGCTGTCCATGGTCCTGAAAGCCTGCCCGCAGATTTTGGATTACGGGCCCGGGGGGACGATCTCCCATTGGCGGGAGCTGATGGGAGCCGCGGTGGTGGTTCGATCAATGCTTGGTGTTAGCCCGTCGGCTTATGAGGAAGCGTGTGAGGTGATGGGGCCGGAGAACGCGGCGGTTGCTCTGGCTGCAATCCTGGAGAGGGCAGGGCATATCAATTCGGCAGGTGGATATCTTCGCGATCTCACGCGTCGAGCGAGGGCAGGGGAGTTCGGGCTCGGACCAATGCTGATGTCGTTGATGCGCGCTAATACGAACGGAGGCCGGAAAGCAGGGTGAGGGGCTGTGCTGACGCACTAGGGTGAGGTCTCGATGGAAAAGGCCTGAAGTCAGCCTTCCTACATTGGCAGCACTTACGACCGGTTTCAGCTCTCATTCGTCTGTAGGTGTTTCGGTTGTAGAAGACTTGCGACCTGGTGGGCGACCAGGCGGACGGCCTCTTCTGCTGGCTCTCGCAGCTTTTCGGTTCAATCGTTGGCGTTCAGCCTCAGCTTGCGCTTCAGCCTCCGCTTCCGCTTTCTGTCGAGCCTCAAGAACATCGCTTGGCGTCAATTGGCCAACTATGCCAATCAAACTGCGTATGGTGTCGTGGGGAAGGTCATGAATAAGTCTGAACAATTCAACCCGATCATCGGCCTCTTGAGGATCTTTGCCGTAAAGATGAGGTGCCGCAGCATGAATCATCTGCATTGGCAGGAAACCAAGGAGCTCAGAAAGGTGGATCATTCGTGATACGGTAAGGCGCGAAATGTTCAGTTCATAGCGGCTATAAACCACTCGTGCGAGACCAGCCAAGGTCGCGAAATCACTCTGGGTCAAACCAGTTTTCGCACGTTCGTCTAAAAGGAATGCGGAAAGCTTTGCGTCGATCTCCCCGAAGCTGACAATGCCGTCGAAGCGCTGCTGGCGGTACAAGGGTCTCTGGAAATCTGGATCTGTGGTCTCAACCAGTTCCCTTGAATTGATATAGTCGGATAGATTCCGCACCGTCGGTATTCCCTCAGTCCCCCAAATCCGCCAGTGGCAGATATCACGCACCATAACGTGCCATTAAGGCACTGTCATCCTGCGCGCCAGTCACACAAACCCAACAATATTGGGGGGAATGATCTGTAACATTGCTCTCTTGGGATCGAAATGCGCAACTCAGAGGCGCGTTGTGCCTTGAGTTAAGTTGGACTGCGAGCATTCCTGTTCACCGCCTTCGCAGCAATCAGATTCCAGCTTCGGGCATTGGGTTGAAAAATGCCTTCGAGGATCCTCTCGTCGCTGACCCAACTCAACTTCACGCGCATTTCGCAAGCTAGGGAGAACTGGTCGATGCTGATGCATCTTGTGATCCGGATCTCAGACTTCGGTCCGTGTTCCTCGAAGTCCCACATTGCAAACCGGAACAACTCGCGTTTGGCGTGATCGTCCGTTGGCCAGTCGGTTTGCTTGAAAGGCTCCGGTGGAGCGGCGCCGACACTGAGTAAAGTTCTCTTTATGGCGCGAATATCGATCCCGACCTTCTCCGTCGCTTCAGGGTTGATCAAAAATCCAAGGGTTGCGCCTAGCGCCACCCCGGCCAGAAATCGAAGGTCGAGGATCAATAACCATTATCCTTCAGGAATTGGTCGATTGCGGCCTTGACGATCACCGTCATTTTTAAGTCGTTTTCAGAGGCAGCGCGCTCCAAGCGTTTCTTGGTGTCGTAATCAAGAGGGCAATTGACGAAGTGCTTGCTCTCGCGCGCCTTGTTCTGCTTGAGCTCCTGCAGTCGTATTCTGGACGCCTCACGCTCCAACGACTTGTTCGTCGCTCTCTCCCGGCGAGCCTCCGGTGAGGGCAAAATCAAACTTGATCTTGAGGGCACCTGAACGGCTGGTACCTGAGCGGGAGCTTCTTCGACAGCGACCTCGTCCGGTTGATGGCTGGCGACCGCGTTTTCTGCTTCGTTGTCTATAGCCGGCTGCGACATTGGATTGGGTACATTCCCCCGGGACCGTCGCGGTGCAACGGGAAAATCAGATATGCTGGAAGTCCCTTTAGCCATTTTACGACCTCTTCTGCTCGTTCGGCAGGAAACGTTCAATTTCTTGCATCAAGGTCATGACCTCGCTCCGGGCCTTTTTGACTGAGTCGCTCAGCTCCAGCATTTGCAGCGTCCCATATCCAAGTCTGATGTCGCGGTATGGGTTTCGCTCATAAAGCTCAGTGTCCAAGAGGTATGAATCATATCCCTGTTCCTGCAAGTTTGCGATGAAGGGGCGTATCAGGCGGTAGGCTTCCAGTGAACGTCCCGGGAGAGTAATCCGGGTTCTGAAGTTGAGATGTGGAATGTTTCGCCCGGTACGATCGCAGGTGTCAGCCACGTCCATTGCTGCCTGGCCGGCAGCAAGAATCTCGTCTTGGTTTGGCTGGATCGGGGTCATAACGATGTCCGAGCCGGCGATGATCGTGTCTCGCAGCACGGTGTCTTGACCGGGCGAGTCGATCAGCACGACGTCAAACCCATGCGTTTCGTTCTCCAGAATATGCTGAAGTGATGCGTTGGTTACTGCCGTGCGAAGCTCAATGCCGTCTGGCCTGTTGTCTTTCGCCTCGGAACGGGACCACCACTCATTCAGGTTTTGTCGGCCATCGGCATCGACCAAGAGCACTTGCTTACCATGAAGCGCATATTCTCCAGCGACTAGGATTACGGCGGTTGTCTTGCCCGCTCCACCCTTGCCGCTTACCAGCGATATGCAGATTGCCATTGCACGATCCTCTCAAGACTAATGGTTCCCCCGCCCTCTAGCGATCCGACGTGGGTTCAATCGGCACATCAGTATCGTCGTTAAGATCTTCACATCGATGCAAACCTAACATGTGAACACACGCAGGTTAAGATCAAAACATGCATGTGAACACACGCTTTAGAACATCTATAAAACCACACGAGTTGGTCGTGTGGTTTTTACAAGTGTCTGGGTCGAGTGGTGAACCCCGGAGCCGCGTGAGGCCTCACTTGGCGCTCGCACGGAAGGCGAAAGGGTGAAGAGCGAAGCGTCCCTTTCGCCTGAGTACGAGGGACAGACAAAGGCCTTCAGTAGCGGTTTTGGCGGTGAACCCTGGTGAGCGTTCCAACGGAAAGAGTGCGAGGAGAAGCGGAGCCAGTCGAGAGGTGAAATTAGGTTGAAATTGGGGGATGGTGCTTTAGGTTTAGAGTGGCAGGATACGTAAAAATGTTTTACATTTTTTATCACGATCGTGGGACAAGCCCTCGATGACGGTCGCAAGGCTCCGGGAAGGCTTAATTGATTGACGAGTAAAGACACGATCGAAGTGCCGACAGCCAAGCAACGCAAGGGGCGTCTCATCAACGTCCGCGTCAGCGATGCAGAGCATTCGGCTATCGAAGAAGCGGCCAAGTCGGCCGGTATGAGTGTGTCTGCTTTTTTCCGTTCTCTGCTCCTCGAGGGTGCAGGCGTTCGACCTATTCTGACTGCGGAAGACAGGTTGATCATGGCCGCATTGCTCGAAGACATGCGGATGATAGGCATCAATTTGAATCAGGTCGCCCGCTCCCTGAATGCAGGAAAGGTTGTCCATCCCTCAGAGCTGGACATCAACCTTGGCAACGTCCAGCGGATTCAGGCGGCCGTAATGAGTGAGCTGCGGACACTTTCACGCCGTGCCGGGCATGAGCGCCGAGGCGAGGTGTAGGCCGTGGAGTTCTTTTTCGGCACTTTCACAAGCGAATGGGAGCAAAGGCGCGCGGCGCTATTGCACGAAATGACGCTCGGCGGCCGTGGGAGCGCTGTCGAGGAAGAGCTTGAGAAGAGACTGAAGAATCTGCAGCGCCAGGTTGGGATGTCTAAAGGCGGGTCGGGATCTAGGGGAGGGGTGAGGACTTCGGCATTCAACGTGTCATCGCCTTCGAGGACGATGGTTGCCGGTTCGGGTGCTATGCGATCAATGGACGTTCGTCTTGCGAGCGTTGCCAAAGGGAGCCAGCCCGCCGTGGTCAAACTGGCTTCCTACGGTGGTGGCGCCCGCGTCGGCTCGATGCTCAACTATGTTTCCAGAGGGGGGGAGCTGAAGGTTGAGAACGAGAACGGCGAGACGTTGCGTGGCCGTGAGGAGCTGGCGCGTCTCCGTGGCGATTGGGATCACCTTTTCCAAAACAGGACCGAGAGCCGCGATATCGGCGCGTTTAGCGTCGAGGTGAGCGTTTCCGGCGGCTCGAACCCGCATGAGAAGGTGCGGGACATTCTCAGCAGTGGCTTTGGTGATCGACGCTACGCTTACTCTGTCGAAACCCGAAACAATGGATCGCTGAAGGTCGAGGGCTATGTCGTGCTGCGCAGCGCGCAGGGCGAGCGGCTGACGGCTGACGCGAAGGCGGCCGCCATCGTTCAGGAGCGTTTCCACGCCAGCGCCGTTGCGAAAGAGGCCCCTGCGGCTTTCTCGTTCACAGGCTATGGCAACGGCGTGGAATATGGCGCTGCCAAGTTGCGAGACCTGATCGCGCAGCGGAACGACGTTCGAGACGATCAGGGACGTGCGATTGCCGATGACAAGGCTGCGGGCGACCTGGTGCAAAAGGAATGGCGGGATGAACTGCACAGCCGCAAGAGCCGTGACGTGATGCACGTGATCATGTCGGCGCGTGCCGGCACGGATGCTGTCGCGTTCGAAGGAGCTGTTCGCGACTTCCTGGCTGAGCAGTTTGCGGGCCATCGGTACGTATTCGCTATGCACGATCCGGAGAACGATCCGAAAGAAGCAGGGGAGGGGGGCAAGCGGCCGCATGTTCATGCCCATGCCATCGTTACCATGCGTTCGGAATCGGGCGACCGGATCGAGACGACTCCGGCCACCTTCCGGCAATGGCGTGAGGTCATGGCCGAGAAGGCGCGTGACCACGGCATTAATATGGAAATGACCGATCGGCGCGAGTTCGCTACGCCGCCAGCCTTCACGCGAAATCAGGTTCGCGCCGTCAGGCATGACGGTCGAACCGAGCATGTAGGCACCAGCGATCCGGCACAGGCGCGATATGACGCAAAGCGAGCTGGTCGACGCGTGGTGGCGACGAGCCAGAGAAGCCGCCAATACATCCTAAAAGCGCAGGAGACCTGGCAGAAGATTGCAGTCAACGCCGGCGACACAGTGGTTGCGGCCTACGCCGCTCAGCATCGCTCCTATCTGGAAAACGGCCTTACCCAAACGGATCAATCGCCTGCTGGTGCAGTCATTCATGCAGATTTCGGCGGTGATTACCGCTCCAATATGGTAGCAATCAGAGACATGTTGTCGGAGGCAAAGGACATGCGCGAGCAGACACGCCCAGAGTTCGAAGCGTACGAAAAGACGGTTGAAACGGCTCTATTCAACCTTCAGCGCAGCGCTGGTCCAGAGGACCGGTCAGGCTTCGAAGAAGTTTCCTCCCTTGCTCGCGAGATCGTCGATCTGCGCAGGCAGATGCTCGAAATGAAGGAGCGTGGGCTTGATGAGCAGGATGGACGAAACGCTGCTGGCGACGTCCCCAGAGAAGGTGGGGCAGCGCCGGATAGAACGGCATCTGAGGTGCAAGAGCAGACGAATGCTAACCTCCAGTGGGAGGCGGCTGTTGCCAAGCATGGAAAGGTTGTCGTTGAGGCTAGTAACGATGTGATGGCAAATGTGGAACACTATCGCTCCGGCCTCGCCCATATCGAAGCCGGCGAGCTCGGAGACGAAAACCGGGAGCAGTATGAGAAGGGCCTTGAAGCTTCGCTTCATCATGCAGCTCAACTCGCCGCTACCGGAAACGGCTATCTCCGGGATGTTGCCAACGAGGATCCGGAACTGCGCGCGGAGATCGAGACCATCGAACGCAACGAAGAGCGTGGGGACGAAAACAAGTCAAACAAGCAGCCGATAACTGCGGATACTGCCGACGATCGCCAACGCGATCTCAGGGTGGATCTGGAAGAGGAACGTCCGATCGGGCAAGCGGAGCGTGAGGCTCACCAGCTCGCTGAGACGGTGGACGCTACTCAGAGGCAGCAAGATCGTGTAAACAGAGATAGGGAAGCGGCCCAGCGGGGCGGCGAGACCACTCGGACTGATCCCGCACAACAGCACATTCCTCGTCTCGAGGAGTTGGAGCGTGAACAGGTTGAACAGAGGGAGCGTAATCGGGACGACCGTGATCGCTAAAGTGTCATGCAGGACGGTAATCAGAACACCTACCTGGTGGAAGTAAACGACCCCAAGTCTGCCGATATCGTCGGCAAGATGATGGTGTGGGGCATGGTCTGCGTTGGGATCCTCGCGATCCTGATCAAGGTCTACGGGACCGTGATCGGCTGGTATCATGCTTCTGTGGCTTGGCTAACAGAGGCGGGTCAGTACGCGTCGAGCTTCTGGCCCTTCTGAACCTGAATTAGCGACCGGCCTGTTCCATGATTGGATCAGGAACGGTCGCTGCGAATAGCTCTTCCAAGCTCTTCCTCTTGCGCGGTGATTTGCCTTCCGATTCCCGTTCGACGACCTCCCTAAGGCGACTAACCCGATCATTGTGCGCTTTTTCGATGTCGTTCTCTGAGACAAGTGTTGTGCGCTTTCCGGGAGCGGGCACAGCTGCCTTTGCAGGTTCCGGAGTGCCCCCGGCGCTGACCTTCTTACTGGCCAAGGCGGAGGGATTCACAACGCGAGCAGGCGAGGTGGAGGGCGCTGGCTCTTGCGGAGCCTCCTCCTGGACAGGCGCCCGCGGCTCCTCCGCTTTCGCCTCAGACGCAGGCTTTATCGCTTCCGCTTGTTCAGCCTGCTCCTGGCCTGCGTTGGCATATGCTGGCGTGGTCGCTGGAACAGGTTTAGGTGGCAGGTAATCGACAGTTGGAACGGTCGGTATGTGCGTCTGAGAATAGGCCTCCGCCTCCTTGAAGGGCTGCGTCTTAAAGAAGCGCAGCTTCTCTCCAAAGATTGGCCGCTGCCCCTCCACCAACAGGATCATTTTGTTCTCGGGCATCTGGCGGACTTCCTGCGGCATCATCAGGTCCCGATCACGAATTTGCTCAACCTTCGTTCGGCGCGGGAGGCCCATAAGCTCGATAGTGCGCGATTCAGACTGATATCGGATGGTTCTCTTGCCAAGCGCGCGGGAAGCATACTCTGCCGTGGCCTGATCATTGGCACCAAGGATGAGCTGATAGCCGCAGTTGCCAAGGAGCGAATGTCGGGACGTCTCACCATAGATCTCATCCAGGTTCTTCAGGTCCTGGATGATGAAGGCAAGCTTGATCTTATAGCCGGCCACATAGGGCAGCTTCGTCATGATCTCGTCCATGCGCTTCAGCTGGCGAAACTCATCCAGCAGAAAATAGACCGGCACGGAGTTGGGATCATGCTCAAGTGTGAGTATGTCCATCACCTGTTGAACGAATAGCGTCAGCAGCGGCCTAAGAAGCGTGATGTCGGTGATGTTCGGGGCAAGGTAGATTGTGATGGGGCGACGCTTCATGGATCGAAGGTCCATGTCGGTCATGTTCGTTGCGGCCACAACGCGTTCGTTCTTGAACGGCCTCATCGCCTTCTGGATATCAAGCAGTGCCGAGGCCGCGGCCCGATCCGAGAGAGACAGGTAGGAATTGAAGCTCTCCATCGTGAACTTCGACAGGTATGGCTCCTTCTCCTTGATGTACTTCATCAAGGCCTGCAGATCGGTCCCGCTGTTGAAGAAGGAGTTGATCTCGCCGAGGTTCCTGCGCCCTTTGTAGAAGGGGCTTTCGAGAACGTAGCTGATGGCGCCGGCGAGAACCTGTTGAGCTGTGGCCTGCCAAACTGAATTCTCGGATTCGGTGTTTTCCGGTACAAGAATGCTGGCGATATTTTGAATGTCAGTCGTGCGTTTGCCTCGCTCCGGACGAACGAAATCCAAGGGATTATAGCTGTTGGTCGTCTCGGAACCCGGCGCGAACAGGAAGACCTGGCTGCCGTTGCGCTTCCGATAGCCGGCGGTTGCCTTGTAGACCTCGCCCTTCAGATCCGTGACGATCATAGAGCCTTCGTGCATGAGAGCGTTGGGGATGACGTAGCCCGCGCCCTTACCGGATCGCGTCGGGCCAATAATGAGGTGGTGGCGATCGTCATACGCGCGGAGGACGTTGCTCCCGATGCGGCCGAATATGTGACCTTTCTTGCCAAACCACTTCCCGCGCCGAAGGGTTGCGAGATCCTGAAAGGCTGCATCCCCTAATGGATTGCTGGTAGGTTTGAGCCCAAGATAAGCAATGAGGCCTGATACGAGCAGCGCGGGCACTACGGAGCCGAGCGCGACTTTTTGAAGGGAAGGGGAGGAGCTATAGGCCCAGAACTGCTGAATTGGCGCGAATGGGTTTGAGGTGATTGTCGCCTCGAGGATCCTACCGTCACCGTAGAAGAGCTGAAGCCCCGCCCCGTACGCCAGCATCCAGACTGCAAATGCGATCAACAGGCAGAAGAACAGATAGAAGGCCTGTAGCCCCTTACTCATGATGCATCCCGTGCGAAGTAGATTTCGGACACCCCGCGCTTGCCGCCTTCCCGCCTGAGCTGGATCACGATCGGAATGACCATTTGGATGTAGGACATCAGGTCCTGCTTGGAGTAGCCGGCGGACATGCCGGACTGCTGCATCATCATGGCAAGCTGTTCATAGGCGCCGAGCGGCGTATCGGCGTGTACTGTCGACATGCTGCCCGGGTGGCCTGTGTTGATGGCGCGAAGGAATGAAAAGGCCTCAGCTCCACGAATCTCGCCAACAAAGAGGCGATCCGGCCGCATTCGAAGCGCCGATTCAAGCAGGTTTTGAATCGTCACGTTTGCGGTGCCTTGCCCACCCTTGGAGGCGATCAGGTGGACCGCGTTCTTCTGTGGTGGGAATAGCTCACGAGTGTCTTCAAGCGTCAGGATCCGCTCATTCAGGTCTACAGAGTTCAGGCAAGCGTTCAGAAACGTGGTTTTTCCCGACGACGTGCCGCCACTGATCAGGATCGAAACCCGCTTCGTGATGGCCGTATGGATGAAGTCGTAGATCTTCTCTGCGCGTAGATAGGCGATCAGCTCCCGATCCACGTCGCTTAGGCCCCCGACAGCAACCGAGACTTTGTCGAGAGAGCCGTTGTCACGGTAGTCCTGCAGAGAGAAATTCTGCACAACCTGCTTACGGATTGTGATCGACCCACCGTCGGGTGCCGCGGGCGGCAAGACGACCTGGATACGTTCGCCGGTCGGCAGTGCTGCGCTAAGGATCGGATTAGCGGCGTTGAGGAACTGCTTCGTCGCTGCGGCAACCCGCTCGCCAATGTTCTCGATCTCGCGTGCCGTCAGAGCATCGATTACATGATGCTCCATGTGATCAGCACCGAAGCGCTCAACATAGACTTGGCCTGGCCGGTTCACCGCAATCTCAACCACCTTCGGGTCATCGAGAAATTGCCTGATGGGCTCCAGAGACCGGTTCAGGAAATAGTGGGGATCATGAGCCGTCGTGTTACCTACCATAACGTTCACGTTTGATCTCCTTCATCGCTTCCGTGACAGGATCGTCGTACATGGCGCTGAAATCGAGATCCTGGCGAACATAGACAAAGATCCGCTCGCCCTGCGGCACGCTGATCGTTGGCGGGATCCTCAGGTTTTCGGCAAGGACCGTGTTCGCCATGTCGCTGAAGGTCTGCGCGATCGTATCTCGCGCCAATTCAGCACCTCGCTCAGTGTCATCGTTTCCGGAGCTGGAGTCGCTACCGTATCCGGTTAGATAGCTTGCACCGCCTCCGACGATCGACAGCAAGATTGATGTGCCAAAGCGCTCACGGAACTTGTTGTCGACATGACCCGTCAGGCCCGATCGCCCGAGGCTGTCCGTGCCGATGGAGTTCAAGCGCACCGACACGCCGTCATCCCGGATCAGCCTCGTCCACACGACAAAGACCCGCTTCTGCCCCCGCGTAACTTCGGACTGATATTCCCCGATCAGGCGTGTTCCTGTTGGGATCAGGACACGCCGCCCATCGAAGGAGTAGACATCCTTGGATGTGATGGCCCGGACCTGGCCCGGAAGGTCGCTGACGATCGCCGTTTCCAAGATGCCGGGGATCAGCGTGCCCTCTGGGATCATGGCGTCGATGCGCTCAATCTGCCGGGCCTTGGCGGAACGATCACCGATCGCACTCGCTGAGGACAGGTACTGGCTGTTGCGATCCTCGCCAGCGACGGTCAAAGGCGTGCCGCTGTTCGAGCCATCGAGCGAACCATTCGCGGATCCTCCCAGGTTCTGGTCAAGCGTGATTAGCTTTGACCGGAATCGCTCTGGAAATACCTCTTCGGCGGGCGGGGGGGCGCTCGCCGGTTGAGCTACTTCGGGCGGGGGAGGCACGTTGAATTCAGTGACGTCCACCGGCGGAGCTGGCGGCGGAGGAGGCGGAGGTGGAAGTTCCAAGACAGGCTGTTCGGGTGGTGGGGGAGCGGGTTCTCCATCGCGCACGAAACCGGGCGGCCGGAAGGTCGTGGTACGGAACTCCTCCTCACTTTGCGCGCTTTCAGGCGGGCTTTCTCCGGACGTGGCGAGCACCAGGTACGCGGCGAAGACGCCAGCCAGCAAAAGGGTGGCCATGCCGACCGTTTGATTGCGCTTCACGTTTCGATTGCTGATTTCGGCCTCGTCGGCCGCCGCCATTGCGTCGAGTTCAGGGCTGCGCTTCATTAGTTGCCGCTCCTCCTGCGTTTGCTGGCATCAGGATCCGGCTTCGGAGCCATGATGTCAGGATCAGGTGCTGCAAAGTCCGGCTTGCGGAGGTTGAAAATGCACGTCCACTGGTTTCCGTCCCGGAGCGTGTATTGCGTGGCCACGCCGTCAACGACGATGTATTCGCCTTCCTTGCGGAAGTTTCGCAGGGTCTCGGAGAAGTCGGATTGAACGGCAAAAATGGCCGGCACGGTCCCTCGGCCGAACTTGAAAAAGGTCTTCTTTCCGTCATCGAAGACCATTGTCGGCTTCAGCGCCGCGTCGCCCGAGAAAGAGTAGTCAATATTGACGTTCGCTTTGTCGATGCTCGAAATGTTCGGGTTAGCTGCCCGAAACTCAGCCTCCTTCCGCAGAGACTCGTTCAGGTTCTTCTCGGGATACACGAAGCGAATGCCGAAGACCTTTTTCCCTGCTTCCGGTGCATAGTCGTTCAGCTCAAGGAAGTAGATCCTCTTTGAGGTCACCACGTTCATGTTTGTGGAAACGTCCTTGGCTATCGGCTTGACGAAAAGGATGTTGCCCTTTTCGGACGGGGCAACCTGCCAACTGTCGGTGTCGCCAAGCGAGATCGTCTCAAACTTCTCATCTTCGTCGAAGATGATCATCGTTGAGATGCCGTAGGTCGCAGACACCTTCACGACGTTGTTCGGCTGATAGACGACACTGGTCACACGCGCATCCAGACTGCCAGGGCGGGGCTGTTGCGCCGCATAGGCGTGAGTCATCGTGAGAGCGGCGATCGACGCCGCCAGAGGCAAGCCATATTTCACTGCTGGCCTCCCGAGGTCACCGTTTCCTGATCACGGCGGTAGTCATAAACCTGGAAGCCCAACGGGTTTTCGAAGCGCCATTCGTTGCGCTCAGGCGTATCGGTGTAGCGATAGCGAACGATAGAGATGAAATGGCGCGTGATGACGTCTGAATCAGAGCGCTCATGCGTCGAGAACCGGACGAGCGCCGTTGTCGTGTTGGGGAAGGTGACAGACTTTATGTCGACGGTGATCGACTTGTTTTTGCCGAGCCGACGAGCTGGATTGTCAGGGTTCGCGGCACTCCATTGGGCCTGGAGGTCGCGCGCTGCGTCGCCGGTGGAGAGCAAAGCTGCAATTCCAAAGTTCTGCTCGATGGCAAAAGGATCATATCCCTCGCGGGATCGAATGTAACGGACGACATTCGCCTGAGTGACCGCCTGCTGATCGGTGATGTTCGATGTTCTGGTCAGCCCTGTCTTGACCTCAATGTAGCCAGTGTTCTTGTCGACCTCGACAATGTACGGCTCGAAGCTCTTGAGGGGCACGAGCATCACCAATGCGGAGAGCGACAGGATCGTGATGCCGCCGAAGATCAGCGTAATCAGCCAAGCGAACGCCTTGGACCGTTTGGCCTTTTTGACGATCTCTTGCTCCCAACGGTCCCCATCCTGAAAATAGCTCCGGAGAGCATCGTTATTCTCTGCCATGTATCCTAGCCCTTAATTCCCGCCACCAGTTGCCTAGTTGGGCAGACTGTTGTTGGTAATTCTGTTTTGCATCGCTTCTGCTGCACCGGCGTTTTGGATGTTTTCCCTCATGCCGGCATGGGTTCTGGCGCGTGCGGCCATTCCTAATTCTCCAGCCCTGCCGGCTACAGAACGTGTCGCGGTCAAAGCTCTTGCCGGCAGTGCAACACCGGTCGCGTAGCCAACCGATCGAGCGATCTGCCCAACGCCCGTTGCCACGCCCCCGGTAATTCCCTGGGCGAGAGTTTGGATGTTGAAGAGGACAAAAGCACCAGCCGCACAGATCAGGACGAAAGCCGAGATATCGTCTAGCTGGATCTCGTTCGCGGATGCTGCCGCTGCGACCTTCTGCAGTTCAGCGTCCATGGTCGTGATGAGAAAGGCGGCGACGACGTAAACGAAGAGCGGAATAATCGCGTAAGTCAAAACCTGCTGGAACCAAGCCATTCCGTACTGGCGCGTGGAATCAAACAATAGGCAGGCGATAAAGATCGGTGCAGTGCCAAGCAGCACCCACATCATCACCTTCGCAAGCACGAGGATGGCAAGCGCAACGGCAATGAACAGCCCAACCGCCAGCATGATCAGGAACCCTACAAGGCCCGGGAGAATGGCGAAGTAGCCTGACTGCTCCGCGAATGCTGCTGCTGCCTCATTCGCTGTCTCCCAAATCATGGAGAGGCCGTCTGTCGGCTCAGTTATCCCGGTACTGCTAGCCGTCAGGAGCGCCCGCCCCACGTCTTCCGGCGTGTTGTTCAGCCAGTCGTAAAAGAAGAGTTGGAAGTTGCCCCACTGATCAATGAAAGCGACGATAAGCATCATCCGCACGACCCGGCCGACGATCTCGCCGACGCTCACTCGCGCGGTCCCCATGACGAGTTGAAGTCCGTAATAGGCGACGTAGGCAATAAGCATGATCGTCAGCAAGGGCATGATCTCGTCGCCAACGACCTCATAAGCCCGTTGGGAGAAATTCCGCCCTGCATCTTCAAGAGCCTCAAGCAGGCCGCCTAGAAAGTTCATGGGGTCACTGCTCTCCGCTTGCAGCGAAAGCGTCGATCGCCGCCAGCGCTTCCGATGGGTTGCCATTCACGCTGGTCATTGGGCCACATTCCTGTCGCGGATCCTCGGCGTAGGATGTGAGGTTTGCCGGCCTCTTGCATGGTGCAGTTTTCTCTTTCGGAGCACCGGCGCAGCCAGTTACGCCGGCAGCAACCAGAACGGAGAGGAGCACAAAACCATTCACTCGAAATGTCTTAGTCACCGTAGGTCAGCGCCTTCTTGGTATTGGAGATGTCGACAAGGCGGCGCTGGTTTTGAGCCTGCAGGGAGCCGACCGCCCCATTCATCACGCCAATCATTTCGTTGATCGTCAGGCCGGTTTGAACCTGCAGCTGCGTGTTCTGATCGATGGACCCCTTGATGTCTTGGGCCTGGCCGATCTGCTGACCTGCCTGCTGGAATGCCTGTGTTCGGGACTGAACGGCCTGTTGCGAGCCGGTGACTAGGGCAGCAACTCCAAGGACGGTCTTCATCATCTCTTCGTAGGACTTGTCGCCGGAGAACGTGCTGTCCGCCTTGCCAGACAAGTTCTTTACTAGCTGGAGACCGTTGATGAAGGTGGTGGCAATCTGCCCGATGTCACCGCCCATGCTGCCGAAGTTCGGGACTCCGCCCTGCATCAGGCTATCGAGTGACGGCATCTGAGAAACGCTGAACCCTTGACCAACGGCGAGGTTCTGCATGGGATTTGAAACGCTCCCGCGATCCCCCGTGACGGCTTTAAGCGTCTCTTCTACCGTCTTCAGAACCTCCTTGTTCGTATCCAGGATCTGATCGGTGGTCTGAGAGGTTTCCGTTGCAATCTTCAGGTTGGCGCTGTCGATCACGGGGACCTGTGCATGCGCGGTAGACGCCATCGCTAGCGAAAACGCAGTCAGGAATGCTCTTTTCATGGCCGTTCTCCTTGTCATTCGGTGCTCAACATCAGCTTCATGTCAGCCTCTGGTTCGAGTTTTCGAACGCAGGCCTGTTCCTCCGGATTCCACTCAAGCTGCAGTTCCTTGTCGCAGAGGTCAGCTACCTCGCGATCGTCTTCCTTCTCGTCTCGCTTGTAGTCGCTGGACCGCGAAGACCCCGAGAGCCCGCCTAGATCGAGTGCATTTTGAGAATTCATAAGCTCCGCCATCGTTGTTCCGAGGCGGATGACCTGGTTCATCATCTCGAGGTTCGCATTGCGTGCTCCGGAATTATGGTCCCAGCTGTCTTGGATCGTGCCGCTTTCCATCTGGCCGAGTTGCTGAAGCCATGACGCGACGTTCCCGCTGTTTTCGGAAATCGATTGGCTGGTTGCCATTGAGTTGATCGTTGCGTCACGCGCACCTGAAAAGCCCGACGTGCCTCCGCCGAAGTTTTCGGGGATGTTCGACACATCGGAGCCTCCGAACTGAGGCATCCACTTGCCTTTGATCGCGGCTACCCGTCGCACAATGCACGACTAACGGTGTGGATCTCGCCGCCGAAATGCTGCGCGTCGGTTGGGCTCGCCTCGATTCCCCTTACATCAACTCCCAATATTACGCCTATCAGACCAACGCGATGGCCGCCCGGTATGGGATGTGGGGAACCTACGTGTTGGACATGAACGAATGGCGCCGCAAAGCGGTCGACAGGACGCTAGATCGGCATCCGATCGCCGACTTCAATCTATTGGCCGAGAGGAAAAGCGAGATCTCTCCTCCTTTTGCTGATGCGCGAAATAAGCCGAAGAGGACAGACCGATAGTTGCCAGACCTCGCACATATTGCGACCTCTCTCGCAACGGATCCCTTGGCTGGCTTGCTGCTTGCCATCTCCCTCTCGATCGCCCTCACAATCCCGGCGCAGAGACTCTGGTGGATCCACGCGCTACTAGCGACCTTCCTTCTCATCCTGTCGCTGGCTTTCCACGACAAGCGTCACTTGTCGTTCGACAGCTACCTGGTCGGGCTCTTCGCCTTCGTCGCGGTTTCTCGGGATATTCCCAATCAGCCACTGCTCTATCGCATCGGCATTTCCTGGTTTGCGTGCTTCGCGCTGATCTCGGCCGTCATCTACGCTGCAGGCGAACGCATCCAATACAGGACTCCGCTCGAAGAACCTTTTTCAGAGCCGGCAATTTCAGCAGCATTGATCAAGAGGGACACCTGATATGAAACCAGTGTTTTTTGCCGTAGCCGGTCTTGCGGCTCTTGCCATCTCTCCAGCATCTGCCAAGGCCGAGGATGCCTCATGGGGTTGCCAGATTCTCTTGTGCGCAGCCTCACAAAGCCCCTCCTGGCGTGGCGTCCCCTACTGCGTTCCCCCGATGAAAAGGCTCATATCAGCTATGGCGAAGCCCGGCTTCTCCTGGCCGATCTGCCATGAAGCAAAAGCCGGAAAGCCGGGCTACGAACCTTACGAGGAATGCCCTGCCGGCATGACCGCCGTTTCCTCCCGCACCGATGGAGATCGGTCGTTCTTTGGCCGAGACGACAAGGATCAGTGCACGAAAACCGTCAACCAGTGCAGCAACCGTGCCGCCTTCCGTACCCAATTTGGTGACAGCCGAGAAAACGAGCGCAAAGGTGTCACGATCCGGCAGATCAACCAGAACAACGACAATGATGTTTTCAACCGAGACAATGGCTGCATGGTGCAGATCACTCAGCCCCGCCCTCGCCGCGCGGATCCTTATTATTTCGACATTCCGAACGATAAGGGCGTCAAGCAGCGCGCTTGGTTCAACTTGAATGACTGAGTGGATGACATGAACAGCAATATTCTCGTCGTAGCAGCAGCCGGTATCGGCATTCTCGCCGGTGCAGGAGGTACTTATCTCATCATGCCGGAGCCAGAGCCGGTTGTTCGGGCCCCTACTGATGCGGAGATCGCGGCCCTTATTGCAGCCAATCCCTCCCTAATTCCCGAACCTCCGGCTCCTGTGCTTGAGATACCGACAGAGGAGGAAGCCCTAGCCGCATACCGCAAGGCTTATGCCCGCAATCCTCTGAGGACCGGCCGCGATGAAGCCGATGTAACCCTCGCCTTGGGAGAGTGTGACGAGAACGCCAGCGGTCCAGGCGTATCATGCGTTGCGGCCATCAAGAGGAATCCAAACGCAACTCCTCTCGATCGTGTCATTGGATTTGCCAAGTCTGCATCCGGCGAGTGGGTTGCCACCAACTACTGATCTCAGGGCCAGATGCCTGTTGCTCGTCAATGCCCCGGCAGTGAGATGGAGCCTGAAAGAAGAAGCTCCATTTCCTCAGGGCTTAGGCTCCCCTTGGAGGCAATTAGATACCCTGCTACGTAAAGCAGCTTCTGATCTCTCTCATCCTGATCTGACGGCGCGTGCCTGATGATTTCCATTCGTGCCTTCGCTTCTTGATCCATGTCAGCGCCGCCCTCACCGTTGACGGCCGCCAGGTAGACGGCCCGGTGACGTTCGACCTTCACGGACAATGGCTCGTTGGGTTGCAGCTCAAGCTTATCTGTCATCTTTCCCTCTCCACAAGCGCAAGCGATCACTCCTTGACCTCCCGAAATCGAAGGGAGGGCAGGAGCCCCGCTCCTGCTCCCGAGCTCGTGCGGAACAGCTGGAGAGAGGGGGACAAGCACTAAACCGGAGGGGGATCACCCACCCGGAGGGCCGAGACGAATTTCATTGAAATGCGGCCGGTGCTGCAGGCCGCAGGCCGAAGCATGGGGAGACCGGTTTAGTGCTTGCGGGGGAGAGAGGACAGAGCGCCTTTCTCCCCTCTCAATGAGTTGAATATCTCTGTCGGAACGGCGACCTACCGCTCAAACCGATTATAAGCGGCTGAATGCGAAATCGTCGCGAAAGTTCTAATATTTGCGACAGATCGGCGGCTGTCATTTTCAGAAGACGACTGCACCAATTGACGGGGCGTAACGCCAGATGTGCAGGCGACTCCTGACAACGCAATATCAGAAGTCATCTGCACCAATCTCGACTATGCTCAATACTCGTGTGCACCAAAGCGAGGTGTGAGCATGGCGTCAGACACATCATTGATTGCCGAGCAAGGCGTGGCCACCCTGCCCGATGCGGCTTGGGCGCAGGCCCGGCAACGGGCGGAAATCATCGGGCCGCTGGCAGCGCTTGATGTGGTCGGGCATGAAGCCGCCGATGCCGCTGCTCACGCGCTTGGCCTGTCCAGGCGGCAGGTGTATGTCCTAATCCGCCGTGCCCGGCAAGGTGCTGGGCTTGTGACGGACCTGGCTCGCAGCCGATCCGGCGGCGGAAAAGGCAAGGGACGCTTGCCGGAATCAGTTGAGCGCATCATCCGCGAGTTGCTGCAAAAGCGCTTCCTGACCAAGCAGAAGCGTAGCCTGGCAGCGTTCCACCGCGAGGTCGCGCAGGCTTGCAAAGCGCAAAAGCTGCGGGCGCCGGCGCGCAACACCGTGGCTCTGCGGATCGCCGGCCTCGATCCGCTCAAGGCCACTCGCCGCCGGGAAGGTCAGGATGCGTCCCGCAGCCTGCAAGGTGTCGGTGGTGAGCCTCCCGCCGTGACCGCGCCACTGGAACAAGTGCAGATTGATCACACGGTCATCGACCTGATCGTGGTGGACGAGCGCGACCGGCAACCGATTGGCCGTCCGTATCTGACCATCGCCATCGACGTGTTTACCCGCTGCGTGCTCGGCATGGTCGTCACGCTGGAAGCGCCGTCATCTGTTTCGGTCGGCCTGTGCCTTGTGCATGTCGCCTGCGACAAGCGTCCCTGGCTGGAGGGTCTGAACATAGAAATGGAGTGGCCGATGAGCGGCAAGCCCAGGCTGCTCTACCTGGACAACGCGGCCGAGTTCAAGAGCGAAGCGCTACGCCGAGGCTGCGAGCAGCATGGCATCCGGCTTGACTATCGCCCGCTCGGGCAGCCGCACTACGGCGGCATCGTGGAACGGATCATCGGCACGGCGATGCAGATGATCCACGACGAATTGCCAGGGACGACCTTCTCCAACCCTGACCAGCGCGGCGACTACGATTCCGAAAACAAGGCCGCCCTGACGCTGCGTGAGCTGGAGCGCTGGCTCACATTGGCGGTCGGCACCTACCACGGCTCCGTGCACAACGGCCTGCTCCAGCCGCCGGCAGCGCGCTGGGCCGAAGCTATCGCGCGGACCGGCGTGCCAACCGTCATCACTCGCACCACGGCTTTTCTGGTCGATTTTCTGCCCATCATCCGCCGCACGCTGACCCGCA
Source organism: Agrobacterium sp. A3-95 (assembly GCF_053521785.1). Classification (NCBI taxonomy): domain Bacteria; kingdom Pseudomonadati; phylum Pseudomonadota; class Alphaproteobacteria; order Hyphomicrobiales; family Rhizobiaceae; genus Agrobacterium; species Agrobacterium sp. A3-95. The sequence continues at coordinate 52,027 of NZ_JBNWDR010000016.1, forward strand.
CCGGCTTCGTCATCGACCACATCCATTACTACGCCGATGCGCTCAAGCCGTGGATAGCTCGGCGCGACCGCTTGCCTGCGTTCCTGATCCGGCGCGACCCGCGCGACATCAGCCGCATTTGGGTGCTGGAGCCGGAGGGGCAGCACTATCTGGAAATTCCATACCGCACCTTGTCGCACCCGGCTGTCACCCTCTGGGAACAACGACAGGCGCTGGCGAAATTGCGGCAGCAAGGGCGCGAACAGGTGGATGAGTCGGCGCTGTTTCGCATGATCGGCCAGATGCGCGAAATCGTGTCCACCGCGCAGAAAGCTACGCGCAAGGCGCGGCGCGACGCGGATCGACGCCAGCATCTCAAGGCAACGGCAGTTCTTTTCAAAACCACGCCACCACCGGACGCGGACATGGCTGACCCGCAGGCAGACAACCAGCCACCTGCCAAACCGTTCGACCAGATTGAGGAGTGGTAGCCGTGGAAGAATATCCCATCATCGACTTGTCCCACCTGATGCCGGTGGCCCAGGGCTTGGCCCGTCTTCCGGCGGACGAACGCATCCATCGCCTTCGCGCTGACCGCTGGATCGGCTATCCGCGAGCAGTCGAGGCGCTGAATCGGCTGGAAGCCCTGTATGCGTGGCCGAACAAACAACGCATGCCCAACCTGCTGTTGGTCGGTCCAACCAACAACGGCAAGTCGATGATCGTCGAGAAATTCCGCCGCACCCACCCGGCCAGCTCCGACGCCGACCAGGAGCACATTCCGGTACTGGTCGTGCAGATGCCATCCGAACCGTCGGTAATCCGCTTCTACGTCGCGCTACTTGCCGCGATGGGCGCGCCATTGCGCCCGCGCCCACGGCTGCCGGAAATGGAGCAATTGGCGCTGGCACTGCTACGCAAGGTCGGCGTGCGCATGCTGGTGATCGACGAATTGCACAACGTCCTGGCCGGCAACAGCGTCAACCGCCGGGAATTCCTCAACCTGCTGCGTTTCCTCGGCAACGAGCTGCGCATCCCGCTGGTCGGGGTCGGCACACGCGATGCCTACTTGGCGATCCGCTCGGACGACCAGTTGGAAAACCGCTTCGAGCCGATGATGCTGCCGGTGTGGGAGGCCAACGACGATTGCTGCTCACTGCTGGCCAGCTTCGCGGCTTCGCTCCCGCTGCGGCGACCCTCGTCGATTGCCACGCTGGATATGGCCCGCTACCTGCTCACGCGCAGCGAGGGCACCATCGGCGAGCTGGCGCACCTGTTGATGGCGGCGGCCGTCGCTGCCGTGGAGAGCGGTGAGGAAGCGATCAACCATCGCACGCTCAGCATGGCCGATTACACCGGTCCCAGCGAGCGGCGGCGGCAATTCGAGCGGGAACTGATGTGAAGCCAGCGCCACACTGGCCACTGCATCCGGCTCCCAGGGAAGGCGAAGCCTTGTCTTCGTGGCTCAACCGCGTGGCCCTTTGCTATCACATGGAGGTGTCCGAGCTGCTGGAGCACGATCTTGGTCACGGCCAGGTTGATGACCTGGACACCGCGCCACCACTGGCGCTGCTGGCGATGCTCTCCCAGCGGAGCGGCATCGAGCCGGACCGGCTGCGTTGCATGAGTTTCGCCGGCTGGGTGCCTTGGCTACTGGACAGCCTTGATGATCAGATTCCAGATGCATTGGAAACCTATGCGTTCCAGCTCTCGGTGCTGCTGCCGAAACTCCGCCGTAGGACGCGATCCATCACGAGCTGGCGTGCCTGGCTGCCCAGCCAGCCGATACATCGCGCCTGCCCGCTCTGTCTGAACGATCCGGAGAACCAAGCCGTACTGCTCGCGTGGAAGCTGCCCCTGATGCTGAGCTGCCCACTGCATGGCTGCTGGCTGGAATCCTATTGGGGCGTGCCAGGGCGGTTTCTCGGCTGGGAGAACGCCGACGCCGAACCGCGCACTGCCAGCGACGCGATTGCGGCGATGGACCAGCGTACCTGGCAGGCACTGACGACCGGCCACGTGGAGTTGCCGCGCCGACGCATCCACGCCGGATTGTGGTTTAGGCTGCTACGCACGCTGCTCGATGAGCTGAACACCCCGCTTTCGACGTGCGGCACCTACGCGGGGTATCTCCGCCAAATCTGGGAATGCTGCGGGCATCCGCTGCGTGCTGGGCAAAGTCTGTGGCGACCGTATGAAACCCTGAACCCGGCAGTACGGTTGCAGATGCTGGAGGCGGCGGCAACGGCAATCAGCTTGATTGAGGTGAGGGATATAAGCCCGCCAGGCGAGCACGCAAAGCTATTCTGGTCCGAGCCCCAAACCGGGTTCACCAGTGGCCTGCCGGCGAAAGCGCCGAAGCCCGAACCCGTCGATCACTGGCAGCGTGCAATCCAGGCCATTGATGAGGCCATCATTGAAGCACGACACAACCCCGAGACGGCACGCTCGCTGTTCGCGTTGGCTTCCTATGGTCGGCGCGACCCCGCTTCCTTGGAACAGTTGCGCGCCACCTTCGCGAAGGAAGGCATCCCCCCGGAATTTCTGTCACATTATGAGCCTAGCCTACCCTTTGCATGCCTTAGACAGAATGACGGGTTAAGTGACAAATTTTGACGTGCAGAGCTTCCCGATGCAAACTGTCACATAATCGAACGTATATGTGACAGGTACAAGATGCTGATTGGCTACATGCGAGTATCGAAGGCGGATGGCTCCCAGGCGACGGACTTGCAGCGCGATGCGCTGGTCGCGGCCGGTGTTGATCCGGCGCATCTCTATGAAGACCAAGCGTCCGGAAAACGCGAGGATCGTCCCGGTCTGGCGAGCTGTCTGAAGGCACTACGGCCAGGCGACACGTTGGTCGTTTGGAAACTGGATCGGCTCGGGCGCGACCTGCGCCATCTGATCAATACCGTCCATGACCTGACCGGACGCGGCATCGGCCTCAAGGTGCTGACCGGGCACGGCGCGGCCATTGACACCACGACCGCCGCCGGCAAGCTGGTCTTCGGTATCTTCGCCGCGCTGGCCGAGTTCGAGCGCGAGTTGATCGCCGAGCGCACCGTGGCGGGCCTGGCCTCAGCACGGGCACGCGGCCGGAAAGGCGGCCGGCCGTTCAAGATGACCGCCGCCAAGCTGCGGCTGGCGATGGCGGCAATGGGGCAGTCAGAGACCAAGGTCGGCGACCTGTGCCAGGAACTTGGCATCACGCGGCAGACCCTGTATCGGCATATTTCACCCAAGGGCGAGCTACGTCCAGATGGCGAGAAGCTACTCAGCCGAATTTGATGCCGACATGAGGCGACGTAGCGAAAGCGTGGTTTGTCTCAATTTGACGGCGGCGAACCGCAAGCGTTCGGTTCGCCGCTCGTTTCGGTCGCAGTGCTGGCCCGCGCCTGGAAACGTTGATAACACTCCAGCCCGCAGAAGTGCTCGACGTACTCCGCGCCTTCCGGTGTGAAGGCGGCATCGAGCGGAATTTCCTTGCAGCACACGCAGCAACTGGTGGCGGTCGGATCATTTGCATTCATGGTGGCACCCCTCCATTGACTGACGAAGACGGCGAATGCCGCCGCCGGCATCGGCTTTGCGAACAGAAAGCCTTGCCCGCGCTCGAACGCTTGGGCCCTCCGCCGTAGTCCATCCATCCGGCCGGGAAGCGCTCATGATCTTTCCCTGAATGCCCGCAACGCCCGCGCCAGTGACAGAAGAAACAGGCCGGTCAAACCGAGCGCCGTGATGACCCAATACTCGACAAGGAATGCACCGGCGGTTGTGCCGGCCAGCACGGCAGCGAGGATGGACAGGTGGCAGGGGCAAGTCAGCACGGCCAGCGTGCCCCACAGGTAGCCGGTGAACGGTTTGTGCGTCTCGGCCGGCATGCGCTCGGGGCTGTTCATGGCAAACTCTCCGCATGCTGTGCCGGCGCGGTCGGCATGGCGGCCAACTGCACTTCCAGATTGGCCAACGCTTCGCGCCGGCGTTCGACGAACTGACGCAGCACAGCAAGCTGCGCGGCAGTTTCATCGCAGTTCGCCGCATCCAGCGCCCGGCACAGCCGCGCCAATGCGCCGAGGCCGATGCCCGCCTCGAAGGCGGCCCGCACGAAGCACAGTCGCTGCAAGGCGGCGTCATCGAACAGGCCGTAGCCACCCGTGGTGCAGGCGACTGGCCGCAGCAATCCGCGCAGCAGGTAGTCGCGCACGATATGCACGCTCACCCCGGCATCAAGGGCCAGCCGGGACACCGTGTAGGCGTTCATCGAACACCTCCTTTTGGTCGGTTCACGGCAATGCATATACCGTTTCGCCGAGTTCAATCCGCGCGCTGCGAATCCGATGCCGGTGCCGTAGAACATTGGGTCGATATCCGATCACGGTGTCCTAGATGACATGGTCTGCAACAGATGTCGATTAAACTCCTGGCCCAAGCCGAAAGCCTCGTGGACACTGACGATCGCCAATCCTTCCAATCCTTGATGCTTGGAGGCCCAGTCTTCCGCCGTCGGGACAGATGCAAAGAAATGTACATGGCAACAGAAGGACTGACGAACGTCGGCTGCTTCCTGCGGCAATACCAAGGACACCGCCATGCCGGCAGGTTCGACAGCCTGTATCTCGCTGGGTGAAACCGTAAGCGAAACGGGTGCTCCAGTTGCAGCGCAATGCGACGAGACGCGAGCTGTACGGCCGATTAACGCCGGGAGCATCAGGGTGTCCAGCGCGCACCAGGCATACAGCCGGCGGTTGTCAATTTCCAAGACATGCGACGTCTCGCGCAAGGTGAGGACATAGCCGATGATGTTCCCATCGTTGTCGTATTCGGTACTGGTGGCTTGTTCGAGCACAGCCGCCACTTGCTCAGCGGGCCAGCCAAGAGTCCTGGCAAGCGTAGTTCGCGAAATCGGGCGTCCCTTGGCAAGTTCACCCAGTAGCGCGACCAAGAACTCCGCAAAACCTTTGGGCCGGTTGGTCGGGGTGAGACGTTCTAAAATATATGGGGCGAGCTTCATGGTTCCATCTCCTATTTGAATTGGATAGCGTAACCTTACTTCCGTACTCATGTACGGAGTCAAGCGGTATGGAAAATAATTTGGAGAACCTGACCATTGGCGTTTTTGCCAAGGCAGCCGGCGTCAACGTGGAGACCATCCGGTTCTATCAGCGCAAGGGCTTGTTGCCCGAGCCGGACAAGCCCTATGGCAGCATTCGCCGCTATGGCGCGGCGGACGTGACACGGGTGCGATTCGTGAAATCGGCCCAGCGGTTGGGCTTCAGCCTGGATGAAATCGCCGAGTTGCTGCGGCTCGACGATGGCACCCACTGCGAGGAGGCCAGCAGCCTGGCCGAGCACAAGCTCCAAGACGTGCGCGAGAAGATGGCCGATTTGGCGCGCATGGAGGCTGTGCTGTCTGACCTGGTGTGCGCCTGCCATTCGCGGCAGGGGAATGTTTCGTGTCCGCTGATTGCGTCGTTGCAAGGTGGAACGAGCTTGGCAGGGGCTTCCACAGCTTAGCGTGCTTTATTTTCCGTTTTCTGAGGTGCCCCCTACCAGCAACGCACCGCCGAAGACCGGCAGCAGGAGCGCGAGCAATTCCAGATGGTTAACCGGGGCCTGAAAGACCAGATTCAAGACCTGCAAAACCGGCTCATCCAAGCCGAGTCAAGAGCGTCCGAGCTGATAGACACTAATGCGCAATTACAACGACAAACGCATGAGCTCGAACAGGCCAATGCGATGCACAAAAGCACCTTGGATAGGCAAGTGGCCGATATCCAGAACTTGGAGCATCAACTTAACGACGCCTCGGCAAAAAACCGGGAGCGGAAGCATGAAAGCAAACAATTGGCGGATAATATTGCCGCACTCGCAAGCCAGAAAGCAGATGCCGATAAGCAGGTGGCCGTACTATCCCAAGCATTAGAGGTCACCAAAACGGATCTGAAAGCCTCTCAGAATAGAGCGGAAGTTCTGTCCGATGAGAACAAGTTGATTCTTCAGGAAAAAGCGGTGATTCAGGGGCAGTTTAAGCAGCTTCAGGAGTCACTGTCGCGATAAAGGCTTTAGTCAAACATTCATCGAAAAAGCTATATTAATCAATATATTATATACGAAGTGGCTAATTCCAACGCTTTTACCGGCCGGACCTCAAGTAGCTGCACCGGCCGCCATTTCATTCAAAGAGGCCTCGACGACAGTCAAAACTGTTCGACGCACGTCGATCTTCCATCGCACGCGCTCGACGCATCGGTCCAGGCTTTCGCTATCGTCTGCGTCCAATGCTTTGCAAAGTCGCGCCAGTTCGTCGAGCCCAATTCCGGACTCGAAGGCTGCGCGGAGAAACCGCAGCCTTCCGAGTGTTTTGTCATCGAAAATGTTCTAGCCACTTTCGGTTCGCCGAGCAGGGTGCAACAAGCCGCGTATCATGTAGTCGCGCACGACATGCACGCTGACGCAAGCATCATCAGCCAGCTTCGATATCGAGTACGCATTCATACTGGGCTTTCCTCGCAGTCCTCTAGCAGCTTAAGCGCGACATCATGACCAAGGTCGAACGCACTCTCGACAGGCACGACCTCAATCCCTTGGTGGGTCGAAGCCCACGAATTTGCAATAGACGGAGACGCAAAGAAATGCACATGACAGCAAAACGAACAACGAATGTCGGGCGAAGTATCCGGAGTTCGCAGTGAAACCATTGCTTCTGCCGGTTCGACATGAAGCACTGCTTCTGGTGCAACGGTGAGAGTGATCGGCCTACCGGTGGCGGCGCAGCGGGAAGTGACACGGGCAATCTTGCCGGTCAAGGCGGGAAACATCAAGGTGTCCAGCGCACACCATGTGTACAAATGACGGCCATCCACCTCAAAAACGTGAGAGGTTTCACGTAGTGTCAGCCCCAGTCCAATGATATTGGCCTCGTCGTCATATTCCGTACCAGGTGCCTGCTCAAGTACCGTTGCAACTCTCGCTCCAGACCATCCGAGTGCGCCGGCGAGCTTTTCGCGTGATACAGGTCCCCCCATCGCTAGCTGTCGGAGCAGCGCGACAAAGAGCGTTGCGAACTCTTTAGGATGATTGCCAGATGAAAGGCTTTCGGCAATCTTTTTGGAATAAATAGTCTTGTCCATTTTCCACCTGTTATATCGGGCAGCGATCAACCGGGATAAACCTTACTCGGCGGTTACGTCCTGCGCTTAACAAAGACGAATTACTTTGTGCCTTGCCGGCGTTGCCATTCCTCGGCCAGCAGCTGGGCTTGCTGTAACTGTTCGGGCTTCATTTGAGCTGCATAGTCTGCAACGACTTTTGCTGCTGTCGGTTCTCCCGACGCTGCGGCCAGACTCATCCACTGGTATGCCTGCACCTGGTCGGGCGCGATGTCGGTAAGACCCTTTGCAAACAGCTGGGCCAGCCTGACTTGAGCCTGCGTGTGTCCCTGCTCGGCAGCGAGGCGGTACCACTTGAAAGCCTCTGCATCGTTGGCAGGAGCCGCACGCCCATTCTTATACATACCGTCGACTTCACTTCCGTAGAGGCGCCCGAGGTTGAACTGTGCATCGGCTTCACCCTGCTCGGCCGCCCTGCGGAACCACTGGATCGATGCCGCGTGGTTTTGCTTTACGCCCATACCGCATTTGTACGCAAGACCCATGATGTTCTGAGCCATGGCATCGCCAGCCCTGGCCTTCTTTTCCCAATCACTGACGGTCTCTGGCGACAATGTTTCAATCGCGGCGCCGAGCTTAGAAAAATCATAAGCCGCCAACGCTTGGTTTGGCATGCCTAACGTTGCGGTACTTGCCAGTACGATCGTCAAGCACGCGCGTACACGGCGTAATTTAAGTCTGATGTCACAAAACATAAAAACTCCTCTGTCCCTGTTTTGGTGCCCAAGGTTTAGCCGGCACAGCACGATAGCTGTGTCACATCCTTCGAAAAAGTCTGTGCCACCAGTTTGAGACCTTCAACCATGGTGAGGTAAGGGAAAAGCTGGTTAGCCAGATCCTGGACGGTCATGCGGGCCCGGATGGCAATCGCGGCAGTCTGGATGATTTCGCCTGCTTCCGGTGTCACAGCCTGGACTCCGAGAATGCGTCCGGACCCTGCCTCAGCAACAAGCTTGATAAAGCCGCGGGTATCGAAGTTGGCGAGTGCACGCGGCACATTGTCGAGCGTGAGCGTACGGCTTTCGGTTTGCAGACCAATGCGCTGGGCCTCTGCTTCACTGTAGCCTACCGTGGCAACTTGCGGATCGGTGAACACGACTGCCGGCATGGCGTCGAGATCGAGCTTTACGTCGCCGCCGGTCATATTAATGCCAGCCCGGGTACCAGCCGCGGCTGCAACGTAGACGTACTGAGGCTGGTCAGTGCAGTCGCCAGCTGCGTAAATGTTCGAAGCACTCGTGCGCATGCCTTGATCGATCAGGATGCGATGTTGCGAGTCAAACGTCACACCTGCGCGCTCGAGATTCAGGCTTGCGGTATTTGGCGTGCGGCCGGTGGCAACAAGCAATTGATCCACCTTTAACTCGCCCTGCGCGGTCGTCAGGATGAATTGGCGGTCGCAATAGGTCACGGCACTCGCCTGCGTCTGTGTCAGCACCGTGATGCCTTCCGCACGGAAAGCTGCAGTCACGGCCTCGCCAATGGCAGGGTCGTCACTGGCAAACAAGGTGCGCCGGGCCAGGACCGTCACCTCGCTGCCCAAGCGCGCAAACGCTTGTGCCAGTTCCAGTGCTACGACCGAGGCGCCAATTACTGCCAGCCGTTTAGGAATGGCTTCGCTAACCAGGGCTTCGGTGGACGTCCAATATGGCGTTCCTGCAAGACCAGGCAACGGCGGGATGGCAGCGCTTGCACCAGTGGCAATGAGACAGCGATCGAAGGCCACTTCGCGAGTGTCACCTTCTGCCGCTTCCACGATAAGCGTTTGGCCATCCTTGAATCGGGCGCTGCCTCGCACCAGATTGATCGACGGATTGCTTTCGAGGATGCTTTCATATTTAGCATGACGCAGCTCGTCCACACGGGCCTGCTGTTGCGCCAGCAGACGGTCACGCAGGACAACTGGGGGCGTTGCCGACAGTCCCACGTCAAAAGGACTTTCGCGTCGCAGATGAGCGATATGCGCTGCCCGAATCATGATCTTAGAAGGGACGCAGCCCACGTTGACGCAGGTGCCGCCGATAGTTCCCCGCTCGATCAGGGTGACACGGGCACCGTTTTCAGCTGCCTTCAGCGCTGCTGCCACAGCGGCGCCGCCAGTACCGATGATCGCCACATGCAGCTGACCTGCCGGTTTCTCCACCGCGCGCTCGCCGCTCAGCCACTGGGCGGCTTTGCCAAGGAGTCCTGGCTGTTCAACACTGCGCTCTTTGCTTTCAAATTCGTCTGTAGGCGTAGCACCGTAACCAAGGGCGCCCACTGCTGCTACGAGCGCGGACACGTCAAGCCTATTGCCTGTGACTTGCGCCTTGTTCGATGGATAATCGACAGCCGCTCGCGTTACGCCGGGGACCGCCAGCAGCGCGTCCTCAACGTGCCTTGTACAACTTGGGCAAGTCATTCCCGCCACGCTCAAACCAACTTCGTTTAACTCTTGCATTCCGCTCTCTCTTTTATCCGTTGTGCCCAAGCCAACTAGTACGACGCCTCGGTCACTGAATCGGTTGTGCGCTTCAGGGAACAGGCTCCGTGGGTCGTTTACAGGCTGCTCACGCGATGACGACCGGCAGAATCGCCTGAGCGGCATCTCTGCCGTGGTTCTAGCGATGCTGCCGTTATTTGTTGCCTTACTTCTTCAGCTCAGATGGGTAGCCTACATCCGTCGTCGCCTTGCTAAGCGCCTGGACGTTGGTCTTCGCATCGTCAAACGTTACGACGGCAAGCTTGGTTGAGAAGTCGACCTCGGTCTTGCTAACACCGTCGACCTTGCTCAAGGCCTTTTTAATGGTGATAGGACAAGTCGCGCAGGTCATGCCAGGAACGGCCAAGGTGACCGTCTGCGTGGCGGCCCACACCGGGGCAACAGCGGCGGCGAGGGCAAGGGAGGCAAACAGTTTCTTCATGATGAACTCCTGGTTAATAGAAAAATGGAACGACATAGGGAAATCCAAGCGCGACCAGGACCAGCACGGCCACGATCCAGAAAATCAGCTTGTAGGTGGCGCGCACCTGCGGAATCGCGCAGACCTCACCTGGCTTGCATGCCTGCACGGGCCGGTAAATCCGCTTCCAGGCGAAGAACAGCGCCACTAGCGCCGCGCCGATGAACAACGGTCGATAGGGTTCCAGCACCGTCAGGTTGCCGATCCAAGCACCGGAGAAGCCCAGGGCGACCAGTACTAGCGGCCCCAGGCAGCAGGTCGATGCAAGAATGGCGGCCAGCCCGCCGGCGAAGAGCGCACCGCGCCCGTTTTGTGGTTCAGACATACGTTGGCCCTTTTGAATTTGGATTGGATAGCGTAACCTTACTTCCGTACTCATGTACGGAGTCAAGCGATATGGAAAATAATTTGGAAAACCTGACCATTGGCGTTTTTGCCAAGGCGGCCGGGGTCAACGTGGAGACAATCCGCTTCTATCAGCGCAAGGGCCTGTTGCCGGAACCGGACAAGCCTTACGGCAGCATCCGCCGCTATGGGGAGGCGGACGTGGTTCGGGTGAAATTCGTGAAATCGGCACAGCGGCTGGGGTTCAGTCTGGACGAGATTGCCGAGCTGTTGCGGCTCGACGATGGCACCCACTGCGAGGAGGCCAGCAGCCTGGCCGAGCACAAGCTCCAAGACGTGCGCGAGAAGATGGCCGATTTGGCGCGCATGGAGGCTGTGCTGTCTGACCTGGTGTGCGCCTGCCATTCGCGGCAGGGGAATGTTTCGTGTCCGCTGATTGCGTCGTTGCAAGGTGGAACGAGCTTGGCAGGGGCTTCCACAGCTTAGCGTGCTTTATTTTCCGTTTTCTGAG
>NZ_JBNWDR010000017.1:0-61036 GCF_053521785.1 Agrobacterium sp. A3-95
CTAGCGGTGAATGTCGGTGTTGTGATGTCCCTGGCGCCTGGCCCCCGCCCACTCCCCCCTGCCCCCTGCCCCCTGCCCCCCTGCCCCGGCGTCGGTATGACTGTTGACCGTTGAAGTTGGTGCAGGACTGCAAACCTTGTCAGCTGACAAGGTTTTCGATAGCGAGCGTCGTAAACCGCTGACGCTGGTAGCTGGGCGAACTTTAGCGGTCGCGACAGCTGATGATCTGGTATCTGGGCTTCCTCAAGAGATGAGCTGATCCATAGCCAGAGCCGCGTCTCCAAAACCTTGTCAGCTGACAAGGTTTTCCGATTGGGCCTGGGACGTCAACTGTCGCAAAACCATCGATGATGCGCTCACGCCTTCGCTGCTTGTACCGTACGGATCAATTCTGCCCGTTCACAGATATCAGCGGACAAAAAGTCGCCTCTTGTCGCGTCAGTCCTTCTGGCTGCGGCTTCGAGCCGGCTTTGCGGTTCAGGGCGCATGAAAGCCTTTGTCGCCCGTCCCGGCTCCCAGGGAGCGAGCCTGGCAGGGTAATAAACCAGTTTTGACCCGGGCAAAATTGTTAAAGGCCGGGCACCGGGGTTTAGCCGAGGAAAACGTCCGACGAAGTCTAGCCTTTTCCGGAGCCGTCTACACCGCGTTGATTGGCTCCTGGCGCTTTTCTTGAAAAGGCAGCATTTTTCTCAGGTTGATGCGGCTTTTGCCGCCATGAAAGCGACTTGCGTGCGCTCAGTAATCAGCTTTGGCGCCAACTACACGACGGCGCAAAAGAACAGTCAAAAAAACAGACTTGTTTAGCGAACGTATCGATCGGATTGCCGATGGACTGAAAAAGGACGCCGCGCTTCGACGATCTGTGCCGTTTGAAAGACTTATTGGCCAGCCAAGGGAGCTCATCAGAATATCCCAAGCACATGGCAATTGAGGAATTTGACTACCAGAGCCACTAGAACGATCGAATCCTCGCTGCGCCCGTTACGTGCTCTCGAAATATTCCCCTTCGTAGCCGGGCATCTGCAGCGGAAATACTAACTAAAATTGGAAGGGCGAGAACTTCAGAAAGCCTCCTTATCTGGAGGGACAGCAGAGAGATCTCTGCCTGTCTGCAGAGGAGGGCGGTCACGAGGGTAGAGACCGTTTGTAGGTTCCCGCTCCTGAATTTTCCCAGGCAGCGAATTTTTCTGGAGATATCAGGTTCTTTTCGCAGTTCTTAAATTGAATTGGGTAGAAGCGGTCACAGATCTGATCGAAACTCGAAATGAGCAGCGCAAAGCCGGCCTTCCGTTGCCCTTTCGTCCCCGAAGAAAATATCCCCTTGGGCGGTCGATCATCTCAAATACTGCAGGCTGTGCTGGACTAAGGTGCTGTCAGAGACCGATGATATACCTGCCTGCGCGCCAAAATCCTCGCGCAATGCATCGTCGATGACGGCCTCCAACGCATAAGTGATAGCTTAGCTCTATCGTCGAGAAACGCGAGAGATCGCTTCAACAGCCTATGCTGCAGCCAAAGGACAGGCCAGAGGATCCGAACGCCATATCGGACGCCGATTTCTTCAAAAATGTTTAGGCGGCTGAATAATTTGACGCTGCCGCTCTTATGCTCGGCGCACATCGTGGGCCAACCCAAGGAACGAGCCTTGCTTGCCTTTCACAATTCGCGAGTGTTCATTCACGTGATGGATGACTTCATGCAGCCAGATAAGGGGCGTGTGGTCAGCAATAAGAAGATTACGGCGTGATTCCTGAGCATTTTGTAGGAGAGCGTTCAGTCCAGCCCTTTCAATCGAAAAGCAACGGCCAGATCAGTCCACCCACTGACCACTGATTTTTATTCCGAAGCCTTCTAAATCCTTGATGTTGCGCGTCGCAAGGGTCAATGGGTGAGTGACGGCTGTAGCAACCATCGAGCCGAGCCGGCGACCATTTCGCTTGGCAAGCGCCATCAGATAGGCCCAGGCGAAGGCGGCATGACCTGCCACCGGAATAATCCTGTTCTCTTAAGCGTTGAGGCAGATCATGCGTGAGCCGTTCGTCCAAGGCGCCAGCCGCTATCCATCAGCGCGACACCGCGGCGAATTTCAGCAACAGAGACGATGCTGATTAAGGTTCGATCCACGTGCAGCCCTTGAAGGCACTTCAGACACCCTTCATCAGGGCGAGGCTTTGTAACTTTCGACATAACATTCGTATCGAGTAGAAGTCTCACAAGGACAGGCCACGGGGCGCGTCGTGTTGTCTCTCAGTATCCAAGTCGGCGCCGTATAGGGGCGATGCCGACAGAAATTCCGCAGGCGATCCCCTGCGAGTAATTTTCTTCAGCCACTATTCTGCAGAAACAACAACCACGCTCGGTTTTCCTTTGCGGGTAATCGTCTGAGGCGCCGACTGGGCGCTCTCTCTTTGATCGTCTCTGGTGAAGCCTGCCTTGCTTCTGCACGTATCGATCATCGACTTAGGCAGAGGGGGGGGGCATGCCAGCCTGTGGAGAACGTCAGAGAAGCGGGCTTTCCGACCCTGCCTAGGTCGTCAGGGAGACCGATTGACTGTGCAACCAGTTCCCACAAGCCGGGGCGTCTGATGCTACGCATGAGCGCCACTACAGAATACATGCCGCACGCCCGCTTCGCCTTGTAGCGTTGTTATAGTAGCTGGAAGCCTGCTGCATCGACCGATGTCTGGACTGCTCCATCGCCTCAAGAAGGGGAATTCCGCGATTGGCGGCCTCCGTTAAATATCCCGATCGTAGCCCGTGCGCTGAAAACTCCCCACTGTCTAGCCCGGCCATCTGTGCCCGCTGCTTCAGGATCGCATTGACCGACTGCGGATCGAGCGCACGCCGCGAAACGGTGCCCCATCGCCCAATTCCCCGAAACACGCTGCCCTTTTCGATCTTTGCGGCCGCCAGCCAGGCGTTCAGCGCCTCGACAGGTCGGCCTGTGAGATAGACGACATCGTCCTGCTCGCCTGTCGTCGTTTTGGTTCGACCAAGATGGATGGCAAGTGAGGGGAGGGGAGGACCGTCGTTCACCTCGATCGGTGGCTCGACTGTCAGCTGCTCGACGCGTAGCCTGGCGATCTCGCTGCGTCGACGGCCGCCGGAAGCAAAGGCGACCATCAGGATTGCTTTGTCGCGTAGATCGCGCAGGCTGTCTGACTCGCACGTCGCCAGCAGCTTTGCCAGAACGTCGCCAGTGACGGCCTTTGCGCTCTTGCGCGCACGGGTTCGCGGAACGGCGCGCACGGCCAGACGAATGGCTGACTTAAGAGCAGGGGAGGCGAAGGCACCCGTAAGGCCGCGCCACTTACTCAATGTCGACCAGCTGGCCAGCCGGCGCCGTACCGTGTCAGGCGCGTGCGGACCAACGGATTTCAGGAAACCCTGACGCCTTAGATTTTTGTCGACATCATCGGGCATGCCGTGGTTGGGGTCACTTGCGCGCTTTTCCGGATCCCACAGATGATGGGCTACGAATTTGAGCAGCAACGCCTCGGGCGCTGGCCAGGGCAGGGATTGTCCGGTGGCAGCGAGAGCCCAGGCCTCCAGGTAGGCAAGATCAGACGTCAGGGCCCTCAGCGTATTGTCGCCCATGCCCTGATTAACGAGATGCCGCAGCGTCTCGATGTCATCATCGCTCAACAGCTCGGCAAGCTCGTCGCGGCGTTCGAGCGGCAACACGGACGCGATGGTATCGAGCTCCTCGGCGCGCCGCTCGACGGACGTGTGTGATGTCTTCGCTTTAGGCACGATAGGCTCCAGAATCGCGGGTTTCGGCGGCCGCTGGCACCGTGATTTGCCCCGATTTTCCTCGATTTGCGCCGCGAAATCAACTACCATCGATAAGGGGTACTTATCGATGGTTAGAACGACAACCCGCAGTCATACCATGTGAGGAACAGTAACATTTATATAGAGTTCCTTTAGCAAATCGCTTACCATAAAATCAATGACTTACGATCTCACGAAAATCAGCATGACAGCCCTGATGCGGCCGGCTTTCGACGCTGGTGTGGCTTTTAGCTCCCGGTTTCAATTGAAGCGATAAGCGAGAAATTCGTCACTGAAATCTCCGCTTGCGATTTCACACCAGAGTAGGGGAGGGGTAGTTAAACCCCGATGTCTTAGCCAGATTTACCGCAAGCTGTCGCGTAGGCGACGTTATTTTCGCTGCACCGTCGGCTGGTCAACTAGTTGAGGGTGCTATGTTTTTTACATCGAGAGTAATCATAAGCGCCACGAGAAATGCGGCGACGGTGGCAAGAAGAAATGCTCCGACGAAGATGACAAGCGCTCTAGCCACGCCGATGCCCAGATCATGCATCAACCAGCGGAACTGCGCTTGTGCGTACCAGGTCAAGGCCATCACTATTGCAACAGTGCCTGCGAGCGTACCCTGGCCTTGTGGCATGCTGAGAAAATCCAAACCTAGAACGAGCACGAAGGCGAAGGGTGCTGCGACGTAACACTGGCTGAAGAAGGGCGGGCGGAGCGAATTTCGCGTGATGCTGACCGTCTTCGATCGCAGAAGCGTCACGGCCATGCACAGGGGATAGATACCGAAGATCACTCCTCGTGCGATCAGAAGGTTCGATCCGGACCCTAGTTCCCGGGCGGCTTCGGTCGGATCATAAACCGAGGGCAGCGAAGCGGACAGTCCCTGCGAAAGAAGCAGCGTGATCAGTAGGAACAGCGGCGGGCTGAGAGTATCCTGATACTGATCTTCCGGCTTATCGGTGAGTTCGATGTCAGCGTAGCGCATCATCCCGAGTGGCCGGACGACCGAGCGCCACATGGTGACAGGATAGAAGACCAGCCATGAGACGAGTTCGTAGAGCAGCTCTTCTAGCGACTTGAGCAGCTTCATGAAGTCCAAGTGCCGATCCTTCTTATCTAATTCCTATATACGCAGCCTCTTTCATACCAGCGAGAATGTCCGACGTCACTGCAGCACTGGCAGTTCTGTGGTTGCAGACATGAAACTCCCTCGCCCCTTGGACCGGCGACTGAACTTCTAGGTGGGGAGGGGGCAGCTAAAGCCCCGATGCCTTGGTCAGATTCACGCGGAAGCGATCACGGCGTCTCTGGTATCTGCGGGTCATCTCTGCGGACGCGTGCCCCAGTTGCTTCTGGACATATCGCTCATCAACTTCGGCAGAAGAAGCGAGGCCAGCGCGAAGGGAATGTCCGGAGAATTTGATGGCGCGTTCGATCTCGCTGAGATCACCGCGAACGCCGGCCGCCATTGCGGCCCGCTTCACCAGCCGAGCCACTTCCTTGTCATTCAGCCGTTCCGGCCCAACTGCTTTGCCTTGTCCCGTCACGCGACGGAAGAGGGGACCGTGCGCAAGCTTGGCGAACTTAATCCAAGTCTCGATTGCGGCGACCGGGCAGGTCGCATCGGCCGAGCCGCGACCGACCTCGACCTCTCGCCATCCGGTTTTACCGCGCAGCGTAATAATCATACCCTTGTCGAGGATCTCGATCCAACCACGACCGTCCTCAGTCTGGTCGGCCTTCAGGTCGAGGCCGACGATCTCGGAGCGCCGAAGGCCGCCAGCAAAGCCGATGAGCAACATGGCCCGATCACGCAGGCCGCGCAGGGAGCCGCGATCGAGCGTTTCGACCATGGCAATGATATCCTCAGCCATGACCGCTTCCTTCTGGACAGGTGGCTTGGCGTGGCTGTTGCGGATGCCGGCCATCACGGTGGCGATATGCCGGTCCTTGCGATCGAGCGAGAGGCCACGCTGGGCATAGTTCCAGGAGAGTGAGGAGAGGCGGCGTTCGATGGTCGAGACAGAGTTCGCTTTTGCACCCCGTTCAGCCGTGCCGGAAGCGCAGGCTGTGATGTAAAGTCCGACGGTTTGCGGATGCGGGGGCAGGGGGGCCAGATTGGAGCGCCTGCACCAGGCCGAAAAATGCTTCCAGTCGGCCGCGTAGGCCTTGCGCGTGTTGGCGGAACTGGCCGCCTGGACATAGCCACGAGCGCGATCGGCGAGGCTGGCAAGATGAGCAGGTGTCTCGCCACCGCCGGCGAGAGAGGGGAGGGGGCTTGCGCCTGACACCTCCGGCGCGGAAACATCACGCCCAGCCGCCGTGCTGAGAAACGGAGCTGAGGTCTCCTCGACGTGATTTTTGGTGTTTTGCTCGATGATTTGGGCCATTTCTCTATAATGAGAAAAACGTCCGATAATGCAAGATTATCGTTTGTTTTCTGTCGCAGACAACCTGTGCGGTTTTCGGTGATATTGCTGGTGTAAACCGCGCGCTTCACTTATGATCCGAAGCATGGATTCGCTCCCGCCTTCCGTTGCGCCGACAGCCGCATGGGCGGCCCGCCTGCCTGGGTGGGCGCTCTCGCTTAGCCGTGACGTCAGCGAAGCCGACGCGGCCTTTTCCGCTGGTATCGCACTGAAATCGCTAGACGATCTGATCCGCGCCGACCCGCCATGGCTTGGCTGCTGGCGCGACCGTTCCGCCCTGAAATCGGCCGCCGTCGCCGCCAAAATGGTCGGCCGCAATGAGGACGAACACGCCATCCGGGACGCCGTTTTGCTGACTGGCGCCGGTGACGATCCGGGACCGGCCGGAAAGCTGTTTCTGGCCACACGATTGCTGGCGCGTCGACCCGGGACAATCGCCACACCGTTCGTTCAGGAGCTTGCCGCTCTGTTGGGGATCAGCTGGCACGACAGCCTTGCCTCAATTCCCGATATGGTCGATTCTGCCATGCAGTCTGGGCGAGCAGCACCCTTCGCGGTGGCGGACCTGATAACGGCGATCTCTGCCGTTCGCCCAGACACCGAGGTGCTGGCGCTTGGGCTCGCCGAGGCCGTGCTGGCGCAAAGGCTGAACTGGCAAAAGCCCGTGCCGCTGCTGCTGCCCGAACGGTTTGGCCCGGCCTTCCGCACGATCGGCGGGCGCGGCCGTGTCCGCCCCGGCGAACCGGCTTATCCAAAGGCGATTTGCCTGGCGCTGGCCGACGGTGTCGACGCAGCACTGCGATCCGGCGTCGAGATCGACAGACGCGCCGCAAGGCTGCTGGCCATCGCGCCGAAATTGCGCACCAAGGGCGCCGAGCCGGTGATCCGCAAGTTGCTGACCGAGGACGCCGTACCGGCCTCGGCGCCCGGCAGCGCCCTGTCGCGCTGGGCGGCGACCCGGCTGTTCGAGCGGTTGGAAAGCTTCGAGGCCGTGCGCGAACTCTCTGGCCGGTCCTCCTTCCGGATGTTTGGGTTGTGACAGTGGCCGGATCCGCTGCACCCAAAACATCTCGCCGCAAGGACAGGACGAACGTCGCAAGCGAACGCTTGTTTGATCGGGAGCTGGAGGAGCTGCCGCCGGAACTGCGCTGGCGGGAATGGATGCTGCGGGTCGAGGCGGTGATCTTTGCTTCGGCCGAACCGGTCAGCCGCGAGACGCTGGCGCGGGTGGTCGGAAAAGATTGCAGCATCGATCTGCTGATCGACGATCTGCGCGAGGAGCTCAGCGCCCGGCCCTACGAACTGGTGTCGGTCGCCGGCGGCTGGCAGCATCGCACCCGACCGCGGTTCGCCGAGACGATCCGCGCTTCGTCGGCGCCGACGCGGGGAGGCGCGGCAGCGCTGTCGGAATTCGAGGCGATGGTGCTGATGGCGGTCGGATATTTCCAGCCGGTCACCCGCGGCGAATTGTCCAAGATTTTTGGCAAGGAAGTGAGCCGAGATGTCATTGGCAATTTACGGGGTGCGGGTTTCATCGGCTCCGGGCCACGCAGCCCGACGCCCGGCGCGCCTTACACCTACGTGACAACACCGCATTTTCTTTCCGCCTTTGGGATGGAGACGTTGCGCGACCTGCCGAACCTCGAATTGCTCGAAGATGCCGGCCTGCTGAGCAGGGACAGGATGTTCGATGGCGACATCCCGATCGCTTCGGACGAACACGACGAACAAGCCGACTTCGACGACGATAGCAAGGACTACCAGGGTTCGGAACGCTGATCATTCTACATGCACTGCGCGGATTTGGGAAATGGGAGCCAGTTGAGAATCTAGATCTACGGGTATTGACCCTGCAGTGGCTACAGGCCGTAGCACCGTTTCGTCATACGAATCAGGGCCCAGACTAAATGATCCAGGCAATATTCCACCGGCTGGGGCCGCTCGTCTTGTTTGTGCTGCTTGTCGCCGGACTTAACGGCTGTACCACTATGAGCCTTGACGATATCGGCGATCCGTCGCCCAAAATTCCGGTCAAACTGGTCGGAGAGATGGCGAAGAAAGGGATGAAGCCGGACAGCCCAGTGCTGATACGGATCTTCAAACAAGAAAGCGAGCTCGAGATTTGGAAGCAGGATCGGACCGGTCGCTACGCACTTTTGAAGGTGTACCCGATGTGCCGATGGTCAGGAAAACTCGGCCCGAAAACCAGGACCGGTGATCGGCAGGCGCCTGAAGGATTTTATCATGTCTCCACAGGCATGATGAATCCCAAGTCGCAATTTTATCTGTCGTTCAATCTTGGTTATCCGAACCGCCTTGAGGCGGCACTGAATTACACCGGCGAAGCGTTGATGGTCCACGGCGCTTGTTCTTCGTCGGGATGCTACGCGATGACCGACCAAGGTGTCGGCGAAATCTACGCCCTCGTGCACAGCGCGCTTGCCGGTGGCCAGGACAGTTTTCAGGTGCAGGCATATCCGTTTCGCATGACCGTGGAGAACATGGCGGCCAATCGCAGCGATCCGAACTTCGCGTTCTGGAAAAACCTGAAGGAAGGTTACGACGCCTTCGAATTTTCCAAGCAGCAGCCAAAAGTCGCGGCGTGCAATCGTCGATATATTTTCAACGCCGATTTCGACAGGGACCCCACCAACCCTCTTGCTGCCTGTCCCTCTTTTAAACAGGTTGTGGATCCGACCCTTTCCGCCAAAGTTCAACAAGAGGATCAGAAACTGACCTCGCTGCTGGACAAGGATCCTCCCGCAACCGTGACTGCCTATGCTGACGGTGGGATGCACTCCAGCTTCCGCGAGCTGCTGAAGCAAAACGGCGCCGACAAGCTCGCTCAGAAAATCTCGACCATCAAGTACCCGATCAGCCGTCCAGACGCCGCCCTGGCGGATCCTTACACGGGCGAGCCTTGGAAACCGGCGCTCAGCCGTTCGGAAAAGGGCAAAGACGCCGATTGATGGGGCGCGAATGAGAAAGACGGCAGGCGTATAGTTGCCTTTCTGCCGGATTTGCCTCCATCGATCCGCTTCGAGCGAATCAATATTGACGCCGAGACGTTGGGATTAAGCTGGGCACGGATGCTCAGGCAGCCGGGGTGGAGGATCGAGCGAAGCTCTTCACCTGAAGTTCAATGTGGCTGAGCACGGGAAGCGCTCAACGAGGGAGCGGGTGTCTTTTAGCTCGGTTACACTGCCTCTTCATGTTGCGGCGCGGTTTTCGTCTCGGCGTATTTTCTTGCCGCGGTGATATCCACCATGTCCTCGACCGGGACGGGAGTTCTCCAAGGCTGAATGTAAGCGCTCCAATTCGCCAACATGTTCTTTAGTCACGCTTCGACAAATTCGCGATTGACCCTGTAGCCGCTACAGGCTGTAGACCTAAGCTCGAACGCATATCTGACGACGGAAGCCCATCCAAGAGATGCGCCGGGGTCCCATTTCGCGACATTCAGTCCGCCGAGCAATCTTAGTTCGGCACCAGTCGAGAAGCGCGGCCGACTGCAGCGACGGCGAGGGCGACATCGGCGCGCGGTGTGGGCGCCCTCGCGCTCGAAATCAACTGTCGATCAGGCCCAGCCAACGAGGGGAAATCATATTGCCGACTAATTCCGTTAAACATCGAGCCGTCTGGATTGCGATCGCTTTTGTCGTCGCGCTTCTGTTCGACATCGCGACAAAGTGGCTGATCGTTAACATCGTCATGGCCCCGCCGCGGACGATTGAGCTTGTGAGCTTCTTCAACCTGACACTGGGTTTCAACACCGGCGTCAGTTTCGGAATGTTCAGCGATATCTTTTTTGAGCGCCCGTTGCTGCTGGCCACCATAAAGACGGTCATAACCATCGGGCTGATCGTCTGGGCAATGCGAGCGGACCGGACGTTGGAAGCGACTGCGTTCGGCTTGATTGCCGGCGGGGCGGCCGGAAACATACTTGATCGCGTACAGCATGGCGCCGTCACCGACTTTCTCGATTTTCACATCGGGACTTGGCATTGGCCCGCTTTCAACATGGCAGATGTCGCGATCACCATGGGGGCAGCGCTGCTCTTCGCTGGGTCGATCTTTTCTTTTGACCCGGCACGCACACCCGGACCGTCCGGTACCGAGAAGCGCTGAATGAAGACGTTGTCGGTTTTCAGGGCCGCACGCGACGCTAAGGATCAGTGCATCGGCTTTCCAAGCTGTGCAGAATATTGGGAAAACTTGAATGAGCGAGAAACACCGCGAGGACGAAATACGGCTCGACGCGAGAAATGCCTCCGAGCGAACGACACTTATCTGGGTCCTTGCCATCAATCTTTTGCAAGTGATCGTTGCCGGCGTCGTTGGCGTCTTCGCTGACTCGACCGGTCTTCTGGGAGCAGCCCTGGATAATATGGGCGACGCTGGCGTTTATGCCATCAGCCTTTACGCCGTCGGTCGGACGGTTGTGGCAAAGGTGCGTGTTGCGCGCCTGTCCGGGATCCTGCTGATCGCCCTAGGTCTGGCACTTTTCGTCGAGGTAGGGCGTCGGTTCTTCGTGGGCGCCGAGCCGATTGGCTTGGCCATGATTATCACCGCCTTCATCAATGCCGCGCTGAATGTCATTTGCCTGAATCTTCTTCGATCGCATCGCGATCAGGGCGTTCACCTGAAGGCGTCGTGGATTTTCACGACGAACGATATGATCGCCAATGCCGGCATTGTCGTTTCGGGCGCAGCGGTTATGTTCTTCGCTTCTCCTTACCCGGATCTGATTATCGGGGTGTTTGTTGCAGGTATCGTCCTGAGGGGTGGCTGGGAAATCCTGGAAGAGGCGAAGGACGCATCGTAGCGGCCTTGCAATGGAGGAGATCGGCGCTCGTTGCAGTTCACGACGCTGTTCGGCAATTCGTCGCCTGCCGCTACAGACGCACTGAAACGAGGGCCTCAAGTAGTCGAGTGCCACACATTGAAGCGGCACTCGAATGGGTGCTGACCCCCTAATGCTTTGGCGAAAGAGACTCGATAATGCGGCAGTCGGCGACCGTTCCACAGCTACACTGGTCGATAATATTGTCGAGTTCCGCCTTCAGCGCCTGCAGATCGCGGATCTTGCGTTCGACCTCGGCGCGATGCTCGTTGGCAATTTCGTCGACCGCCTTGCATGACTGGTCACGGTCGTCACTCAGCCTCAGAAGACCGCGTACCTGATCGAGGGAAAATCCAAGGTCGCGCGCGCGACGGATGAAGCTCAGTCGATTCAGATGCGCATGGTCATAGGCGCGGTAGTTGCCCTCGGTGCGGCCCGGTTCGGGCAGCAAACCGTTCTTTTCATAGAAGCGGATCGTTTCAACCTTGGTGCCGGTCTTCTTGGCAAGATACCCGATTGTCAGAATGTTTGGCGACATGGCTTGACCCTGTAGTTGCTACAGGCCCCATGTAAGGCGCCAGTTCGTAATTGTCGAGGTGATGTCATGGCTGCTTCCAGCGCGTTGAAATTGAAGATCGAGGGCATGGATTGCGCTGCCTGCGCAATGAAGATCGAAAACGCGATGAAGCGCTTGCCAGGTGTCAGCGACATCAATGTCAATTACAGTCAGGAAAGCATGGTCATCATGCTGGATGAGGACAGGACCTCGCCGCAGACTGTCGAGGACAAAATCAAGGCGCTCGGCTTCACCCCCATTTCAGCGGGCGCTGACAATCAAGCTGGTGCGAGCCAGCTCCCGGACTACCACGACCAGGCATGGTGGAAGGGTAAGAAAGGGCGTCTCGTCATCTTCACTGGCGCGATGTTTGCAACTGCCTGGAGCATCTCCCACGTATCTCCCGACTGGGGTCAGATCGCTTATTCGGTAGCGGCGCTGATCGCCATCGTTCCATTCGCAAGACGTGCCTTCGTCGGCGCTGTCTCCGGAACGCCGTTTAGCATCGAGACGCTGATGACGGTTGCCGCGCTCGGCGCGTTGCTGATTGGGGCCGCCGAGGAATCGGCGGTCGTAATCCTGCTGTTTGCCGTTGGCGAGCTTCTCGAAACCATCGCGGCCGGCCGCGCGCGGGCTGGTATCAAGGCATTGATCGATCTTGTCCCAAGAACCGCCTTTCGCGAGCGCGATGGCGTGGTCGAGAAGGTTGCGGTAGAGGAACTGGCGATCGACGACATAGTCGTCGTGCGGCCAGGCGACCGTGTTCCCTCCGATGGCAAGGTCACGCAGGGCTATTCCGAGCTCAACGAGGCTCCGGTTACAGGGGAGTCTGTTCCCGTCGCCAAGAACGTCGGCGACAAGGTCTATGCCGGCAGCATCAACACCAATGGCGAGCTTCGGGTGGCGATCAGTCATGTCGCGGCCGACAATACGATTTCGCGCATCATTCACATGGTCGAGGAAGCGCAGTCGTCGAAGGCACCGATGGCACGTTTGATCGATCGCTTCAGCGCCTGGTACACGCCGGCGGCTATGGTCGTGGCGGCGCTCGTCATCGTCGTGCCGCCGATCTTCTTCGGCGGCGATTGGACGACGTGGATCTATCGAGGGCTCTCGACCCTCCTAATCGCCTGCCCCTGTGCGCTGGTCATCTCCACGCCGGCGGCCATAGCCTCCGGACTTGCGGCCGGCGCTCGCAAGGGCTTGCTGATCAAGGGCGGCGCGGCACTTGAGACGCTCGGAAAGGTCAAGACCGTCGCCTTCGACAAGACAGGAACGCTGACCCGCGGCCGACCGCAGGTGACGGATGTGTTGGCAATTGTCGGGACAGAGGCCGATGTGCTGGCCCGCGCGGCCGCCGTCGAACGCAACAGCAGCCACCCGCTTGGCGTTGCGATTGGTGAAGCGGCGGTCGCAAAAGGCTTATCTGTGCCGGCGAGCTTCGGCGGTGCCAAGGCGACGCCTGGAAAGGCGGTTACTGCGCGGCTGAAGAACGGTTTCGTCTCCGTCGGATCTCCCCGATTTGCCGCCGAGCAGGCCGTACTCGATGACGAACTTGCGCGGCGGATCACGTACCTTGAGGAAGAAGGAAAGACGGTCGTCGTTCTGATGATGAACGGCCAGATTGAGGGCCTGATCGCGCTCAGGGACGAGCCGCGTGACGACGCCGCAACTGCCATCCGGCATCTGAAGGATATCGGCGTCAAAACTGTCATGCTTACCGGCGACAATCAGCGCACGGCGACAGCGATCGGATCGGCGCTCGGACTGGACGTGAAGGCGGAACTACTTCCGGACGCCAAGCTTGCCGAGATCTCGCGCCTCAAGACGCAAGGGCCCATTGCCATGATCGGCGACGGTATCAATGACGCTCCGGCGCTCGCCACCGCTTCCGTCGGGGTGGCAATGGGCGGAGGCACCGACGTCGCGCTGGAAACCGCCGACGCTGCGCTGCTTCGCGACAAGGTTATGGGAGTGGCGGATCTCATTGCCCTGTCAAGGGCGACGCTCGGCAACATCTGGCAAAATATCGGGCTCGCTCTTGGCCTCAAGGCCATCTTCCTCATGACGACCCTTTTTGGTGTCACGACTTTGTGGATGGCTATCCTGGCCGATACCGGGGCGACGGTTCTCGTAACCGCAAACGCGCTGCGGCTTCTGCGACACGGTCGCCGTGACACCAAGTAAAATGGGTTTCAAGTCGGTGCTCGATGCGGTTGATATTCCAAATTCGCACGGGCTGTGAAGACGATGGTCGACGCGGAGGTCTGCTTGGGCCGGCAATCGCAATTGCAGATTTCCGGTCAGGCCGGACGCGCAAGCGGCGCGGCCGGCCTCATTGCATCGGCGGGATTTCAGTTTGGAACTGTATATCCGAGCTCGACGACGGTCTCCTGCAGGATGTCCGCGCCGATGATCTCCGGGTCGATCCGAACAGTCACCTTGCCGGTATCGAGCGAGGCACCAGCCCTGCGAGGACGGGCCTTAGCGGCGCGTACCTGATCACCTTTTTCAAGAGGGCCGACAGCCTGATCGGCCTGACCTATCTTCTTGGAACTCGAGCCTATCTCGGCTTGGGGGTCTGGTCGCCTGATCCGGCGGACCCGACCATTCTCGGCTTCTTCCGCCCTGATCACGTCGATTACTGGAGCTGGTTGTGGAAGGCACTGTTCACGATCATCACACTCTCGGCCGGCTTCAAGGGTGGTGAGGTGACGCCGCTGTTTTTCATCGGTGCAGGGCTTGGCAGTGCGCTCGGCGGGCTTCTCGGCGCCCCGGTCGATTTGATGGCGGGACTTGGCTTCGTCGCCGTCTTTGCTGGCGCAACGAACACGCCACTTGCCTGCATGGTCATGGGGATTGAACTCTTCGGGGCCACCCATGGCGTCTATATCGCCACCGCCTGCTTTCTCGCCTACCTCTTCAGCGGCCATTCGAGCATCTATTTGTCTCAGCGTATCGGCGTCGTCAAATCGGCTGGTTCGGACCTGCCGACCGGTGTTCCGGTGCGCGCGATCCGCACGAAGGGCGGCAGAACGCCCGCGCCTGTGGCAACGCATGCAAATTCCCTCTCCATTCACTCCAATCTGACCGAAAGGCCTATCGTCATGACCCACACCGTCTCCTCACGCGAATTCGGCATGGTGCGCATCTATCTTCGCCCTGGGGAGAAAGTGAAGGGGGCTAAGCGCTGGTTCGGCAGCAAGCCGCTCTAGCGTGAACTTGTGATCCAGGCGAAAGCGGCAGGGATCATCAATGCGGTCGCTCATCACACGACGTTCGGATACAGCAACCACGGCAAGATGCAGTCAGAAGGTGTGGAGATCCAGAACCCCAATCTCACCATGTGCGTCGAACTGATCGCGCCGAAGCAGGATCTCGAGACCTTCTGCCGGACGCACGGTGAGTTGCTATGCCGCAAGGTGGTCATCTACAAGCATATCGAGCAGTAGGAAGTCCTGGGTGAAGAGATTGCGGCGCAAGACGCGCTGTCGGGTCGCTTGTCGTCATCCAGCACGTTCTGAGGAAGCGATCATGGGATTTGTCATCGTATTTCTGGGTGCAGGCGTCGGTGGTGCCGTCCGCCATGGTGTGAACCTTATAGTGGCCCATCTGCTCGGACTTGGTTTTCCATGGGCAACCTTATCGATCAATATCATCGGGTCATTGCTGATGGGTATCCTGACGGAGATTTTTGTCATGCGAACCGGGCTGCCGCAGGAACTGCGGTTGTTTCTGACAACCGGCATTCTTGGCGGTTTTACGACCTTCTCGACGTTTTCGCTGGATGCTGTAGGGCTTTGGGAAAGGGGAGAGACTAGCGCCGCCATCCTCTACGCCAGCGCTTCTGTCATCCTGGCATTCATTGCAGTATTCGCTGGCATGGCGCTGGTGCGTGGTATGGTTGGAGGTAAAACGGCATGAAAAGTATTCTTCTTGGCTGGCCCTTCTGGGCGCTATTGTCGGCTGGCTTTGCGGCAATAACGGCTATCTTCGCAAAAGTCGGGGTCGAAAACGTCAATTCCGATTTCGCGACTTTCATTCGCACGATCGTCATTCTGGCCGCCGCCGGGATGATGGTCTATGTCACCGGAAACTGGCAATCGCCGGGTACGGTGTCCGGCCGTAGCTGGAGTTTCCTTGTTCTATCGGGCCTGGCAACCGGCGCGTCGTGGATCTGCTATTTCCGGGCGTTGAAACTCGGTGATGCCGCACGCGTTGCGCCGATCGACAAGCTCAGTGTCGTCTTTGTCGCAATCTTTGCCGTACTCTTTCTGGGGGAGCGTCTGTCGCTCCCCAATTGGCTTGGCGTCTGCCTGATTGCCTGCGGCGCTGTCCTCGTCGCTTACCGCGCCTAGAGCAGACCAGATGTCGAACCCACTCCGTCTCCCCATCTGGCAGGTCTGGTACGCGTGGCACGCAGTTCTACCAGAGGATGATCGTATATTCTGGCTGGAAGTCGTGTGGAGGCGATGGGAGCCGACGGATGGGCGATGGCGGTATCGCTCATTTCGAACACGAGACGAACGGGACGCAGAAGCTGCGTCGCAGGAAATCTGAATCAGGAGGAACACCATGCACGTTGTTGCGCTCATCCCACATCCTAAAACAGCCCTTTCCAGCCTGCTGATCGCCGACGCTGCATCAGCGGTCGAACCGGGATCAACAATCACGGCGCTCCATGTTTGCGTCGATCCCGCCAAGATCGGAGGCAGTGTAGAGGAAGTCGACATGCAGGAAATGCGGATCCGCGATGAGGGCACGGCCTCTCAGCGACGGAACGAGGTCAGAAAGATCTTCGAGGAGTGGTCGGCAGGGCGTGAACCGTCGCCGGCTGGCGCCAAGGTCGAGTGGGTGGAAGCTGATGGTGGAGAAGAAGACGGTGTCCGCAATCATCTCGGATCGGCCGATCTGGTGACCATCGCCCGCCCGCAATCGATGGACGGCGGCGACGCCCTGCATGCGGCGCTCTTCGATCATCATAGGCTGGTGGTTTTTACGCCGGATACTAACGGAACTGCGGTTTCTTTCGGCCGCTCGATTGCCATTTTCTGGAGGGACGATGACGAAATACGTTCTTGCCTTCAAAAGGCCAGAGCTTGGCTCCGCGCTGCTGATACATTGGTAATTCTCGCAGCACACGAGAACGAAGTCCCAGAGGCGGTTGGGTTCATTCAGTCACTGCATGTCAGCGGGACAGGGCGGCTGCAGACCTCCGTGGCGAAAAACGCCGACGAATTTCTGGAAAAGGCCAATAGGGGCGGTGCCGATACACTTTTGATGGGCGCCTACCGTCATGGCGCATTTCTTGAGGCCGTCTTTGGCGGGGCCACGAAGACAGTGATGGACCACACAAGTTTGCCCGCTTTTCTTAGCCATTAGGCCCAAATACGACGCATCTTCATGTGGAACTTCGCCCAAGGAATCCGTTCTACAAGCAAAAAAGAGTTCCATATCCTTGAGCGCAGTGAAAGAGTGAAAAATTATTTTGCTGCCGGGTGGAATAACGCGTGATTGCCAGCGTCTCTCTGCTGTCATTTCAACAAGGAGATCACACTATGCGCAAAACAGTTCTGATGGCTCTGCCGCTCGTTTTTCTCATGTCTACCGGTGCAGCCCTTGCTGGCCCTGCCATGGACATGGCCAAGACCCGTATCGAAGCGATTGCCAAGGGCGATGTCGCGACAATCACCAAAGACTACGGCAAGGATCCTTCCCTTGCCTGGATTGGTGGTCCGCTCGACGGCAGTTATGCGTCGGAAAAGGCGATTGCGGAAGTCTGGGCCAAATTCTCGACGGCACAGGGCGAACAGACCGCCACAGTCGGTGAACTCTGGGAGGCAGCCAATCCCAAGGGCGCGACCGTTGCCGCGAATGTTGTCTTTGCCGGCAAGAACAAGGTTCCCGTTCTTTACATCATGACCTATCGTGACGGAAAACTTGTCGACGAAATCTGGCAGGTCAACCCGCCTGCAAAGTAAGGCGACGGGTGGCCACACCGGCTTCGCCGGTGTGGCCACCGATCCGAAGGGCTGATGATGTCGACAATGGCGATGCGACTGGAGGCTGAAATACCGGCATTGCGACGCTATGCCTTCGCGCTTCTGCGTGATCACAACCGTGCCGACGATCTCGTACAGGATTGCCTTGAGCGTGCGATATCACGCTGGTATCTGCGCCGGACTGATGGTGACCTGCGGGCATGGCTGTTTACCATCATGCGAAACCTGCACATCTCGGCTGGACGCCAATCCCAGCGCCGGGGTCCACACCACGACCTCGATACCGTCACGCTCCCCGGATCGCCAGCCGATCAGGATCATGGCATTGCCGTGCGCGATATACTCGAAGCGCTCGATAGGCTTTCCGACGATCAAAAATCGCTTTTGCTTCTGGTTGGCGTCGAGGATCTGTCCTATGAGCAGGCTGCTGCCGTCATTGGTGTGCCGGTAGGAACCGTGATGTCGCGGCTGTCGCGCGCCAGGCAGAAATTCCGATCTATCCTAGACAACAAGACGCCCGTGACCTTGCGAAGGGTAAAATGATGAACACCGGTTCGCCGATCGGCGAAGATGATCTTCAGGCTTACATCGACGGAAAGCTGACGCCTGACCGTCAGGCGCTTGTCGACGCCTATCTTGCTGGTCATCCTGAAGTGAGCGCAAGGGTCACGCAACAGCTTGCGGACCGGGAAGCCTTGCGAGTGCGGCTATCTGAAAAATTCGCAGAGCCCATTCCAGCGCGGCTGCGCATCGCCAACCTTCAGTCCAACGCAGCTTTGCGAAGACGAGGCTGGTATCGCTCCGCCATGACCGCTTGCATCTTCCTGGGAATAGGCCTGACCGGTGGCTGGTGGCTAAAGCCTGAAGGCGTGCAAATCAACGCAGCGCGATTGTCCGAGGCGGGTTTTGCCGCGAATGCATCTGACGCCTATCGGACCTTCGTGGTCGAAGTAGCCCATCCGGTCGAAGTTGGAGCGGATGACGAGGCACATCTGGTCACATGGCTGTCGAAGCGATCCGGCCGGGCACTGACGCCACCGAACCTTTCGGCATTCGGGTATAAGCTGCTCGGCGGACGCGTCCTTCCGGGCGGTGGCGCTGCGGCTGCACAACTCATGTACGAGGATGACAAAGGCGAGAGGCTGGCCGTTTATCTACGCGCCGGCCAATCAGCGCAGACAGCGTTCACGTTTGAAGAGAAAAACGGCGTGTCCAGCTTTGTCTGGGTGGATCAGGGGTTCGATTTCGCGGTATCCGCCTCGGTCGATCGGGCAAAGCTCCTTCCGATCGCAACTGCGATTTATCAAGGAATGATTTGAAACCGGGTCAATCTCAATGTCAAAAATGACTGCGGCATTGTACGAACGCCGCAGTCAACTTGTTTCGGGGTTGCCTTTAACAGGCAGCCAAACTGTTAGTTGCTCTGCAAGACCGTAGTTGCTGACGGTTCTGTTCCCTCAACGAGGATAACCTTAGGTGTCTTGGAGGCTTCGCCCGGTTTAACGATGGAGCGGGTCGGACTGGTGGCCGATGCCATCGCGGCACCTTTGGCATCCGTCTTGAACGCCACGATCGGTTCCGGCTGACCTTCGAACAACAGCGCATAAGCCGTGTCCGGCTTCAATTTCGATACGCTGAGATCTACGATATCGATCAGGCCAAGATTGCGCGAGACGACCATGCCGCCGCCTTGCGCATCTGCGGCAGGCTTCAGCATAAGTGTGATGTTCTCCGGCATGTCCTTGCGTGGTTCAAGGTTTTGGCGGCCATCGCCTGTCGGGACCGCATCCGGAACGTAGATCAGCGCTTGTGGGGCCTGGCCTGAGGGGATATGGGCGATCTTCTCATTCTTCTGCGTGTCGATCACGTCCACCGCGTCGCCGTTTTCAAGGCCAACAAAGACGCGGCTGCCGTCGCCAGAACCCCAGACACCGTGCGGCAGGGCGCCGACGGGAATGGTGGCTATCAGCTTGGCCTCGTCGTCTAGCGTGTAGACTTTTACGACGTTCTCGCCGCCGATGGTCACATAAGCCAATGTTCCGGTGGATGTTTTGGCGAACGCCAGATGGTTGGTGATCGGACCACTATCGATCACGCCCTTGACTTTCAATGTCTTGGTATCAATCCGCGTCACCTTGCCGACATCCTTGTGGGTTAGCCAAGCTTCCTTTCCATCTGGCGTCACCTGAATGAAAGGCGAGAATGGCGAGACCACCGGAATGGATGCAAGCAGCTTTTTCGACGCTACATCGAACACCTGAACGACCGGATTGAAGCTGTTGGCCACAAAGGCGCGCTTGCCGTCTGGCGTAAAGATCGTCATGCCGGGACCGCTTTCGGTCTTGATGCGATCGGTCTCCTTGAATGTCTTCGCATCGATGACCGAAAGGTAATCCTCGCCCCGCACTGTTGCCCAGACGTGTTTGCCATCCGGCGTGAAGAAGGCCTCGTGCGGGTTGCGGCCGATATAGGCGACGCCTTTGATCTTGTTTGTCTCGGTATCGATGAAGGTCACGGAATTGGTCACGGTCGAGACGGCGACGATAGTGCGGTGATCCGGCGAGAAGCCAAGGCCGTGGACGTTGACCTCACCCTTGTAGAGCGGGCTCAAGACATTCGGGCGTGGGTCGCCGAGCTTGATCAGGCCGAGAAGCGTGTTGGTCGATGGATCGATGACAGATACGGTGTTGCTGTTCTGGTCAGCAGCATAGACCCGGTCCTTGGATTCGGGCAGAGCAAAGGCTGGGGTGCTCGCCATCAGGGCGATCAGCAGGGCTGCGGAACGTTTCATTTCGAAGTCTCCGGGTTGGCGGCGACGGAGCCGCGCTGTTGTGTGAGCATCGAATTCATCAACTGAATTTCGTAAGCCTGCTCTGTGATGATCGACTGGGCGAGGTTTCGGATCTGCGAATCTTTGGTGGTGAGCAACACAGCCTTGGCCATGTCGATGGCGCCCTGGTGATGTGGGATCATCTGCGCCAGAAAATCGTGGTCTGGATTGCCTGTTTCGGGTACCGCCATCATGCCGGCATGCATTTTGTCCATGGCGACCTTCATGCTTTTGGAGAACGCAGTGGAAGTGCCGCTATCTTCCATGCTCATCGCCGGATGGTGGTCGTGGGACTGCTCAGCAGATGCACTTCCCACAAAGACGAAACTGGCAACAAGTATGAAACTGTAGACACGCATGGCAAAATCCTTTTGGCTGGAGTGGATAAGAACGCTGTGGGTCGCCGTTTATTCCATTGCTCATCCGTATTTGTTCTCACGTCGGCGTGAGCCGGGGGAGATCCCGCTCCTCGACTGGTTTGCCGGCAATTTGACATTCCAGTTAGGCACCCTGCGCGGCAGCTTGGACTGGTTCGATGGGTGTGAGTCAGATTCAGCCAAGTCCCCTATGAAACCTTGCCGTAATCCGGCGAGAGCTGTGGATAAGAAGAGCTGATAGATGCGCAAAGTGCGGCTATCGATTTGTGCTGTCTACGAGCACTCCAGACCAGATAGTTGGTCTGCGTTGGTACAGGGCTGTCCGGCCATTGCACCATCCGGCCGACGCTCAGATCGGAGGCAATCAAGGAGCGTGGAATCATCCCGATGCCCATGTCACACGCAATTGCCGACTTGAGAGACTCGTCGGATGGAAGTGTTATGATCGTGCCAAGGGGATGTCCCGTTCCGTCGAGCGCGGCTTCGAACAAGCGGCGTGATTCGGAGCCAACCTCCCGCACCAGCCAGACCGGGTTGGTGGGCCTGCGGGCATTGAGTTTGTGATATTCACAGGACGACACGAGAACGAATTCCTCCGTGTGAGCAAACTCGACTATGAGCTCAGGGCATTCTGGTTTGTGCTCGGTAATTCCAATATCGATCAGGCCTTCGTTGATGCAGCGGACGATGTCCGCGTCGTTCTTCAGGATTAGCTCGATTTCGATGTTCGGGTGGCTTTCCTTGAAGCGACAGATTTCTGTCGTAAGCCAGTAATTGCCGATCCGTGGGGCGGCGGCGATCCGAACTGTCGGATTGCCGCCAGCCAGCTCGTTCAGAACGCTTTCAGCCACCTTTGCGCGCGCCGTTACGCTTTTAGCTTCCCGCAGGAAAATCTTGCCGGCGCTCGTCAGTGTGATGCGTCGCTTGAGGCGGTCGAAAAGCTGGACGCCATATCGCTTTTCCAGGGCACCGACCGCGGCGCTCGTGGCCGACTGGGTCATGTGAAGCTGCTCGGCGGCTCGTGTGACGTGCTCTAGTTCGGCAACCGCGATAAAAATTCGCAACTGATCAAGCGTCATTGCTAGACCCTCCCATAACATCTGAGAGCATTTTACCGGGAGGTATAAATCTCATCCAACGAATAGTATCTCTATTTCCATTCGATGTTTTCGATTGATTTGGCGCGACGCGGCCTTCTGGCGTGATCAGCGACCCAGTCGATCAAGTCACGCATATACATCGCTGAATTGTGTTGGACGGTGATTGCGCCCGAACGTAGCCTGTGGGCAGTCACGGAGCCGTTCATGAAAATACCTGTCGACAGACGCGGGCTTCTCAAATGGGGAGCGACCGCCGCGATATCCTCGATTCTTCCACGTGTGCCGCTTGCGGCTGACACGCGAATGCGCTCGCGCTTTCCCGAAAAGGCTGATCTGATCCTTCTGACAGATCGGCCGCCGCAGCTCGAAACGCCGCTTCACTATTTCCGCCAGGATCTGACGCCGAACGAAGCCTATTTCGTGCGCTGGCACCTGGCTGGGGTGCCGACCCGCGTCGATCTCGGGTCTTTTCGCCTGCGCGTCGATGGCGCCGTCTCGACACCCTTGTCGCTTTCGATCGACAACTTGAAGAACGACTTCGAGGCTGTGGAGCTGGTCGCCCTCAACCAGTGTTCCGGCAACTCGCGAAGCTTTTTCGAACCGCGTGTCGCCGGCAGTCAGTGGAAACACGGAGCGATGGGTAACGCGCGCTGGACGGGGGTAAGGCTGAAAGACATCCTGGATCGTGCCGGCCTGAATTCCGGAGCGGCGGGCATCGGTTTGTCCGGTCTCGACAAGTCGCCAATGCCAACCCTTCCCGATATGCGAAAGTCGATCGAAGTCGATCATGCGCTCGACGGCAATGTCATGGTTGCCTACCTGATGAACGGCGAGCCTTTGCCACTTCTCAACGGGTTTCCCTGCCGGCTTGTTGTGCCGGGATGGTATGCGACCTACTGGATCAAGTCGCTCGATCACATCGAGGCTCTTTCGAGCCCGCTTCACAACATCTGGATGGATACGGCTTACCGGGTGCCCAACAATCCGACCGCTGTCGAAAGCGAAAAGGATCTCGCCAAGGACACCGTGCCGATCAACCGGTTCAGCATCCATTCCATTTTTGTGCGCCCGGAGCCAGATGAGGTTCTGACGGCCGGCCAGCCCTATCAGCTCGAGGGCCTCGCCATGGACAGCGGTTACGGCATCACCGGCGTCGATGTGTCGGTCGACGGCGGCGCTTCATGGCTGGCGGCTAAGCTCGATCCTTCGCTTGGGAATTTCTCATGGCGGCGCTGGAGACTGGATTGGACGCCTTCGGCGCGTGGGCCCTTCAGTCTTAAGGTCAAGGCGACCAATACGGCCGGTGAACAGCAGTTACAGGAACAATGGAACCACGGCGGCTACGCGCGCCGTGTGATCGAGGAAACCAGGGGGATGGTCGTATGATTGCCCTTCGCCTTGGCTTTTCGATCCTGTCCTTTGTGATGATCTTATCGCCAGCCGCCTTGGCAGAGGACGGCCAGCAGAAATCCATCGTCCTGGTCACTCAGCCTCCCTACCTGCCTCCCGGTCCCGGAAAGGAGGCGTTCGTGAGCAACTGTCTGACCTGTCATTCGCCACGCTATGTGACCAATCAGCCGCAGTTTCCGCGCAAGACATGGGAAGCCGAGGTCAACAAGATGATCAAGGTCTACGGCGCGCCGATCGCGCAGGGCGATGTGAAAGCCATCACCGACTACCTGGTCCATTTCAACGGTCGGGAGACAGGTGAACCATGAGCATCGACGAGGATAAGGGCACGGATGACCTCAACCAGACCGATGCGATGGCGCAAGGAGGCGCGCGGCACGACTCGGGTGTTCGGCCTCCGGCGGTTGCGATGGCCGTCGCAGTGTTGATTTTGGGAAGTGTCGCGGCCTATTTCATCGTGAAGCAGCCTGCCGTTTCATCGATCGCAGGCATCTTCCAGCCGGCGAGCCCTGCCGCGATCGATAAGGGCGCATCAACGGGCATAACAGGCGACCCCGACCGTGGGGCATCCCTGGCAACACAACAATGTTCAGGATGTCATGCTCTAACCGGTCGTCTGATTGGGCCATCCTGGCGGGAAATTGCCGCACGCTACAGTGATGGAAAGCCTCAGGAGACCTGCCTTCCGCAACTCGTCTCGGCTGTCACGCATCCAGCCCCCGGATGGCCAGGCTATCCGCAAGGGCCGGCGCAATCCTTGTCGCTCGAGGACAAGCAGAACCTTGCCGCATTCATCTTGAGCAAAAAGCCTTCTGGAGCCAGCAAATGACGCCAACCGGCCATCAAGCGGTATCGCCAAATGATGACGAACTGCCCCGCGTCGACTACGACCTCATCAAGTGGCACGGCTTTGCTGCGCTGATCACACTATTTATATCGGCGATCTTCGGGACGCTCGTTGCGATCAAGTTCACCTATCCCGAGTTCCTGGGCTCAACGCCCTGGTTGACCTGGGGGCGTCTACGCTACGATCACACGCAGGGCATCCTGTTCGGTTGGCTGGGCAATGCGTTTCTGGCTTTCCTGTATCACGCGGTTCCCCGCCTATGCGATCGTCCGGTTCTGAGCCGAGGCCTTGGATGGGTGCTTTTCCTGGTTTGGAATTTTGTCGTTCTGCTGCCGGGCTGGGCGCTGGTCCTGGCGGCTCCGTCCCATTGGCTTTTCGCATCCCAGCCGCTGGAGTGGGCCGAGTTTCCGATCTCGGTCGACGTCTTCGCCACCGTCGGGCTTTTACTGATCGTTTTGCAATTCGTGGTGCCGATCGTTCGCTCGCGCGTGCCGGGCGGTCTATACGTGTCGGGCTGGTATATCATTGGTGGCGCCGTTTTTACGCTGTTTGCCTATCCTGTCGGAAACCTCGTTCCTGAGTTTTTACCCGGAGCCGAGGGCGCAGCCTTCAGTGGCCTTTGGATTCACGACGCCGTTGGTCTCTACATCACACCCTTCGCCGTTGCGATCGCCTATTACGTCATTCCGGCCGTCACAGGTCGGCCGATCTATAGCCATTTCCTTTCAATGGTTGGCTTCTGGCTGCTGTTCTTCGTCTATCCCCTCAATGGCACACATCACTACGTCTACTCCTCGCTGCCTATGGATGCGCAAAAAGCCGCCATTGTCGCCTCAGCCTATCTCGGCATGGATGTCATTCTTGTCGTCTTCAACCAGTTGATGTCGCTTCGCGGGCAGGGCGGAAAGGTTGGTGGAGATCTACCCCTCAGGTTCGTCTTCACCGGCACGGTGTTTTATCTCATCGTCAGCCTGCAGGGTTCGCTCCAGGCCTCGATGCCCGTCAATCGGCTTACCCATTTCAGCGACTGGGTCATCGGCCATTCGCATCTCGCGATGCTGGGCTTTGCAACCTTCACGGCGGCAGGCGGTCTCATGCATATCTGGCGCTCGTTGCCGGCCACCCGCTATAACCCGGCAGCTGTCACCGCCGCCTACTGGCTGCTGCTGACAGGACTTCTGCTGATGGTGGTTGACCTGACTGCCGCAGGGCTGGTGCAGGGCGAACTTTGGGGCACGTCGGCGCCATGGATCGAATCTGTTCGTGCGTCCTCAGGATACTGGATCGTTCGTACGCTCTCCGCGGTCCCGCTCCTTGCCGGCTTCATCGCTCTTCTGGTCGCCATATCGACCGGACCGCGCTCAATCGCGGCTGGCCATATATCTCCCATTGCACGTGACCCGTCGCGCGGTTCCGTTCCAGTTCCGGCGGAGTAAGCCATGACAGTTCATCACGACAACGAACCTAAATCCCGCTGGTTCTCCTATGCGATGTGGATCGCGTTTCTTGCCGGTTTCGGGTTCTTCGCACTTTCCTTTGTTGTCCTGGGCATTTTGCCGGGGCGCCAGCTCGCGTCTCTGGTGAAGGAACAGGCACCGGTCAACATGGCGGCCTATACACCCGAACAGGAGCGGGGCCGGCAGATTTATGCTCGAGAGGGCTGTGCCTACTGTCATACACAGCAGGTGCGTTTTACCCCCGAGGACGTGGCGCGCTTCGGAGCGCCGACCGAGGCCTGGGAGACGAAGTACGACGCGCCGCAGCTCTGGGGCACGCGCCGGATCGGTCCCGACCTCGCGCGCGAGGCGACGGTGAGATCCGATGATTGGCAATTGACCCATCTTTACAACCCACGACTGACGGTTGCTGACTCGGTAATGCCCGGCTATCCATGGCTATTCGACGGCAAGGCTTCAGTGCCCAGTCAGGATGCAACCGATCTTCTCGCCTATCTTCAGGTCCTGGGCCGGCCACGCATCGATTCAGGTTATGCAGTAGCGCCACCGTCCATGGACGATCCAGCCATGGCCGGATTGCACGGCAAGGATCTCGTGCCCGCGGCGATCGCCAACGCGGTCGCGGCCGATCCGGCAAACCCCGTCGCGCCGGTGGTTACAACCGGCAGCAGTTTTAATCTGTCACGGGGCAAGGAACTGTTTGCGAGCAATTGCGCCAGTTGTCACGGAGCAATGGGTGATGGTCAATCGTCTGCGGCAGCAAGCTTGCTGCCCAGGCCTGCCAACCTGACCGCAAATCACTACGCCCCGCAGCGGGTGGCTTCCGCTCTGTGGAACGGCGTCGCCGGGACGGCGATGCCAGCCTGGCGTGACCTTCCGCAGCGCGACTTGCAGGCCTTGACGTCTTTTGTCGTATCACTCAATCAGGACCGTGCAACTGACGGCAATGTGGATGCGCGGCTCGTCACCAGAGGCAGCCAGATATTCGCCGCCAATTGTACGACCTGCCACGGACCACAAGGGGGAGGCGATGGACCTGCTGCAACGGCGCTCCAACCTCGCCCTACCAACTTCCATATCGAGCGCCCGACCGAGGCCCACGCTTTGAGCGCCATTACGGACGGGATACCCGGAACATCCATGCCCAGCTGGAAGACCAAGCTCGATGACGCGGATCGGCGCGCTGTCGTCGCCTACCTGCGATCGCTTTCAGCCACACCACTACAAGGAGAATGAAATGTTTGCCGGCATCGTCATCGCATCGACCGGGATTGTCCTCGCGCTTTCTGTAGTCTGGTTGCGAAACCCGGCGTTCAGACGCTGGGTCGAAGCTCCAAAATATCAGATCCTCACACAGGAGAAGCGCTTCGACAGGCCGCGATAAGTGGGCAACATGTCATCAGCGGAGGACCTTTGGTCTGGCGTTGCGCCGTTGAAGGATCTTCGGCGACCGATGGAGCTTATACGGCAGTTCACTCCAAACTGGTTTGCGGCCGTCATGGGGACCGGAATTGTGGCTCTCGCCCTGAACGAGTTTGTTTCGACAGTGCCTGCGCTTCATAGCGTTGCATTCGGGCTCTGGCTGCTGAACGCCGTGATCTTCATTCTCATGCTTGTCATCTACGCCGCGCGCTGGATCCTGTTTTTCCAGGAGGCCAAACGGATCCTCGATCATTCTGTC
Source organism: Agrobacterium sp. A3-95 (assembly GCF_053521785.1). NCBI lineage: Bacteria > Pseudomonadati > Pseudomonadota > Alphaproteobacteria > Hyphomicrobiales > Rhizobiaceae > Agrobacterium > Agrobacterium sp. A3-95. The sequence continues at coordinate 27,313 of NZ_JBNWDR010000017.1, forward strand.
GTATCGATGTATTTCGGGTGCATTCCCATGGCGCTCGCAACCGTGATCAACGGGCTGGTTATCTTTGCCACGCCCGCGGTGGGCACTCAAGCAATCGATATAGCTGTTTGGCTCTGGATCGTGGATGTCATCATTGCGATAGCATGTGGGATCGCCGTTCCATTTCTGATGTTCACACGACAGCAGCACTCGACCGAAGGAATGACGGCGATCTGGCTGCTTCCGATCGTAGCAGGCGAGGTCGCAGCATCCTCAGGGGCGGTTTTGGCCGATCACTTGTCCTTGGAACCGGGCGCGCAAATGATCGTCCTGGTCAGCTATATTCTGTGGGGCTTCTCCGTGCCCATGGCATTTTGCATAATGGCCATTCTTGTCCTGCGGCTATCACTCCACAAGCTACCGCCCACGACCATGGCGCCGTCGATGTTCCTGACGCTGGGTCCAATCGGCACGGGCGCTCTGGGTGTACTGGCGCTCGGCACTGTCGTTCTCAAGATCCCCTCTATGGCGCTGCATGCGGCATCCCTGCATAGTTTGGGCATGGTTGGTGGCCTGGTATTGTGGGGCGTAGGCGTCTGGTGGATCGGGATCTCAGTCCTTTCGACGATCAAGTATTTCAAGCGAGGCCTACCGTTCAATCTCGGTTGGTGGGGATACGTGTTCCCGTTGGGCGTGTTCTCGATCGCGACCTTGAGATTGGGCGAGGTCACTGGACGACAGGAGTTCTGGTGGGTGGCCGTCGTCCTCGTCGCATTGCTCACCGTGGCTTGGAGCTATATTTTCTGGCGTACGGTAAAGGGCGCCTATTCTGGCACTCTGTTCGTCGCTCCGTGTCTCAGCAACAATTGAAACCCAATATTCATGCAGAATGTTGAACTCGGCACTGGGAGAGACTTCCGCAAAACGTTCTCCCGCCTGAACTTTACACAGTTTGACCGTCCTGGCTGAAAGAGTGGCGATCCCGATCATGCGGGCAACGCCTTTCAAGGCATGGGTCAGCCAGGCAGTCGACGTCCTGCATCAGACATCGTGTGGTTCCCGATGACACGGGCCGCCCTGAAATGCCTTTTCGGGTCGTTTTTGCCCGGCTAACACGCGACGACTTTGTCTCGGCTATCGAATTTGTTGCCGCACAGCGTCGGCGACCTCATCAAAACTCCTCTTTACCTCAATTCGCTCGCCATTGACGAAGAACGACGGTGTGCCGGCAACACCAAATTTCTGATTAGCCTCCGTCGTCGCGGCATTGAGCTTATTCAGATAGGCCTGATCGGCAAGAGCGCGGTCGAAAGCGGCACGGTCGATGCCCATGCTAGCGGCGATCTCGCGCAGTGCATCCTCGGCATTGGACGCCGAAGCGATCTCATCGAACTTCGACATGAAGGTCGATACGGTCTCATCGAATTTGTCCTGTCCCCGCGCGTTCGCCAGCATGAAGATGACGGCATCCACCGAGTTTCGCACGAAGGGCCGGTAGGCGATCTTCAGCTTTCTTGGCGTGACATACATATTCTGTAGCTTTGGCAGGTCTTTGTCATGGAAGTCGATGCAGTGGCCACAAGTGGGGGATGAGTAGACAACCAATGTGACAGGAGCGGTCTTCTCTCCAACGAAAATGTCCTGGAACACAGCCGGGTTCATCAAGCCTTGCACAGGTTCGGCGTTGGCCGTTGTTACACATCCCAGCGCAATGCCGCCGACGACCGCGGCCATCATACGAAACGTCATGTCTTCTCCTGTTGGGTTTGTGGAAACGCTCCGGCTTGGGCAAATACCAGAGTGCTGTGATATTCAGTCCGCCTTGAGGCAAGGCGAGACGAAGAGCGAGCGGTCGAGGGTCCCTTTGATCGTCTTGGCTGCGACCAGCAACCACATGCAGGCAAGGGTCGTGACAAGGACCGCGCCGAAGACCGCTATGGCCGACATTGGCACCATTGTCGAGAGACGAAGCGTGGCGACTGCAAACACGCCAAGCGGGAAGGTGTAGCCCCACCAGCCGATGTTGAAGGGCAGGCCCTCGCGAAGATAGCGTAGGGTGATCAGAACCGCAGTGGCCAGCCACCAGATGCCATATCCCCACAGAAGGATCGCGCCGAGGCAACTGGCACCGCCGAAGGCCGGAGCAACGCTTGCCAACCCGTTCGCCGACAGGACAGCCGGTCCAGTCTGGCTCATCACGAGAAGGCCGAGGGCTCCCGTTCCGATAGGGCCGAGCGCCAGCCAGCTCGAGGCGGCCATGTTGACATGAGGAAGCTTGTGGACGGCCATGCGCAGGAACAGGATGACCAAGACGCTCATGGCCAGCGGCACCGAACAGGCCCACAGAACCAGGCTGGTCATCAGCACCGTCAACTGTGTCTGGGCATCGGCGATATGGGGCAGAAGCAGACCACCGCTGACGGCCGCCACCTCGCTGGCCACGATCGGCAGCAGCCAGACTGCGGTCATCTGGTCGATCGAATGCGACTGGCGGGTGAACATCATGAACGGGATGGCGAGGCCGCAGGCAAGCGACATTGAGACGTCAATCCACCACAGCATCGTTGCGATAGCTACCGCCGTGTCGCCGATATGCGGAATGCCGTAGATCAGAAAGCCATTGATGATCGTGGCGAGGCCCATAGGGATGCAGCCGAAGAACATCGATACGACCGAATGCGAGAAGACGCGGCTTGCCTCATGGAAATAGAGCGTCCACCTTGCAGCGTAGAGCGTTGTGCAGGTGGCAAACAGCAAGATATTGAATAGCCAAAGCGCCTGACCGATCGCGAAAAGCCACGGATGCCCAGGAAACTGTGCGAGGGCGACCGAAAGGATGCCGGTGCCCATCGTGGTGGCGAACCAGTTCGGAGTAAAATTCCGTATGATATGGCCTTGTATGGCAACATCCGGAATTGGTTTGATGGCCTTCTTGAAGGCAACAACTTGTTGCATGGCGTTTCTCCTGATCGTTGAAAAGAAAATACGCGACGCCGTCAATCAGTTCCAACGCATAGTTCAGAATAGATCATTCGGCATTTTCGATTGATCAAGCGTTTTGGCGGCGGCTTCGAAAGCCGCGTGCAGGCGGTCGCGCAGCGTTGACGAGGTATTGATGAGCGTCGGACTTGGGTGAGGAGCGAGGATAACCTTCACTCCAGCATCCTCCAAAGCTCGCCCGGCGGCACTCGCCACCGATCCGGCAAGGATTGCTGCTTTCAAGTTGGGAAGGATCGACAGAAGATCGATGATCTGCTCTATCCCGGCGCGCCGCTGGCTGACCGTGATTGACCTTTGGCTGGCACGCACCCAGGGAATCGTATTCCAGAGGATAATATCCTTCCGCGGTACGGAGGCTGCAGCCAGAGCGCTACGCAGATTTTTCGCTGTGCCGGTCGGGTTGTCGATCGAGACGAAGCGCCGGTCGATATCGACCGCGCTGGGACCGGGTGTCTCCAAAAGAATCAGCAGTCGCGCGCTGACCCCGCCGTCGAAAGGGTCGAAGTTGGGGATGCGGCTGCCAGAAGCCTCTTGAAGACGCTTGCGGTAGGCATTCAGGGGTCGCATCTTCTGGCTATCGAGAGCGGCCAATCGCTCGTTCTGGCGCTCTGCGTGCCAAAGGGTTTTCGCGCCACGGTATGTCATCGATTTATCGTGGCGCCGCATTTGGATTTTGGCAATCCTGCCATTAAACACTCACCGCAATGATGGCAATTATCGTCCCACCAATGGCAAGCGCTATGGGCAGTGATGCAATTTGCAGCAATGCCTCACGACCGGAGATGCGACCTGTCGCAATATCGACATCGCCTTCGAGAAATTCGGAAAAGCTGCGTGGTTGTGCAGGCTCGTCTGCCTGATGTGCATAGGCTCCGCCGACGACGAGCAGGCCGAAAAATACCGCACAGATCAACGTAACCATGATGAGTGACAGGATGGCGTCTCCATGTCCGAACGCAATCCAGGCCACTGCAATAAGCCAGGTTGCCGAGGCGAGCGGTATGGCTACCGCGCCGGGGTGGATGGAGGTCGTGGTTCGGATATTGCGGCGAAGTGGATGAACCTGATTTTGTGGGGTCTTGATTGCACTTGGCATATCTGCCTCCTTTACTGTGCAGGTGACCCCAAGAGCATGCATCCTACTATTGATCATTTCCAACGCATAATTGCGATCTGAAAGTTCGATATTCTCGATTGGTCTCGCGCGGCGAAGGCAGTCGCTAACGATGCTTTCCGCCCGCGCCAAACCCACGCTCTTGAGACTATTGCTGAAACTACAGCGAGAACCGAACTCAAATGGCCAGTTGCGCTTCGAACGCAGCGGCCGCCTTGCTCCGATAGCGCTCCTTGTGGCGCAGAAGAAAGAACGGGCGTGGCAGAGGTGAATAGTTCGCCTCGACCAGCAGGCCACTGGTGAGCTCAGTCTGGGCAGCACTTCGCGACGTGAGCGTCGCGCCCATGCCCGCCTCGACTGCGCCGAGCACGGCTTCGTTGCCAGGCAGCACGATCGCAACCTCTAAAGCCTGCAGCTTCAGCTTTTCCTCGGCAATCATTGCCTCGAAGGCGAGACGCGTGCCCGACCCGGGTTCGCGCAGCACCCATGTCGAATCTGCAAAATCCGCCTTGCCGACCTTTTTGCCTTTGGCCCACGGGTGGGTTGGCGAAACGACGACAATCATCTCGTCCGTGGCAATCATGCGTGACGATAATGTAGGGCGGTCGACCACGCCCTCTACAACGCCGAGCTCGACCCGACCGGCCTCGACAGCATCGGCTACCGCCTCGGTATTGCCGATGCTGATATCGAGTCCAAGACCGGGATAACGTGAGTGGAACTTCGCCAGCCTGGACGGCAACCAATAGGCGCCAACGGTCTGGCTGGCCATGACCGACAATTCTCCGCGCAAAAGGCCCGCAAGGTCGCTGAGCGCAGACTCGGCCGCTTTCGCTTCAGCCAAGACTTGGAGTGCATGTTCGAGAAAGATTGTTCCGGTTTGGTTGAGGACGATCGATCGGCCAACCCGATCGAACAGGGTTATTCCATGACGCTGTTCTAATGCATTGACCGCAGCGCTGACGGCAGACTGCGTCATATTCATCGCCTTGGCGGCTTTGGTGATATGTTGGTGGCGTGCAACTTCGGCGAAGATGCGCAACTGGTCGAGGGTCATGGCAAACTCACAATGGATCTGGGTTCAGCTATAATCGATTTTGTCGAATGTTTAGAGCGAAATTATGCGATGGAACTGATGCAGGATGGCGCTAGTTTCCTTCCAACCAGACACGGATGAAACATCATGCTGAAATCCATCATCATCGGCGCGGCGATGCTCGTCGCCACGACAGCACCAACGCTTGCCGCCGATATCCACGTCTATGGTCCCGGTGGACCACTCCCTGCCATAAAGGAGGCGGCAGCCGCCTTCGAGAAAAGCTCAGGCAACACGGTGATCGTTACCGCCGGCCCAACGCCGCAATGGATCGGCAAGGCTAAAGACAATGCCGACCTGATCTTCAGCGGCTCAGAGACGATGATGTCGGATTTCGTGAAGGCGATGGACGGCCAGATCAAGGACGCCGATGTCGTGCCGCTCTACCTGCGCCCCTCGGCGATCCTCGTGCGTCCGGGGAACCCGGACAAGATCACCGGCCTCGCTGATCTCTTCAAGTCTGGCCATAAGGTGCTCGTCGTCAATGGTGCCGGGCAGAACGGCCTGTGGGAAGACATGGCCGGCCGGACCGGTGACATCGAGAAGGTGAAGGCTCTTCGCGCCAACATCAAGACGTTTGCCGCCAACAGTGCCGAAGCCAAGAAGGCCTGGACCGAGGACAAATCCTTCGATGCCTGGATCATCTGGAATATCTGGCAGGTCGCCAACCCCACGCTCGCCGACGTCGTTGAGGTCGAGCCGGACTATCGCATCTACCGCGATACAGGGATCGTGCTGACCGAGCGCGGTGGCAAGAATGCCGACGCCAAGGCGTTTTCGGAATTCCTTCAGGGCCCTGAGGCCAAGGCGATCTTTGCTAAGGCCGGCTGGACGACCCCTTCGAAATAACCCTATCCCCCGTCAGGAAAGATAATGGCAATGCAATCCACTCCCAAAAAGATCGCCGTGACCGGTGCTGCCGGCCAGATCTGCTACTCCCTGCTGTTTCGGCTGGCGAATGGCGACCTCTACGGCAAGTCGCAGCCGATCGAGCTACGTCTTCTCGATCTGCCTCAAGCCCAGGACGCCGTTCGCGGCGTCGTCATGGAGCTGGAAGACTGCGCGTTTCCGCTGCTGCACAACATCGTCATGACGGATGATCCCCGCCAGGCGTTCGAGGGTGTCGATGCGGCGTTCCTCGTCGGCTCCAGACCGCGATCAAAGGGTATGGAACGGCGGGACCTGCTTGCTGCGAATGCAGAGATCTTCAAGGTGCAGGGCAGGGCGATCAACGAAGTCGCCGGACGCCAGGCCAAAATTTTGGTGGTTGGCAACCCTGCCAACACCAACGCTTCCATCCTGATCGCCAATGCTCCGGACTTTAACCCAAGGCAGGTCAGCTCGATGATCCGGCTTGATCACAACAGGGCGTTGACCCAACTGGCGCGCAAGGCCGCCTGTGGCGTCGGCGACATCGACAAGCTCGTTGTGTGGGGCAATCACTCGCCGACCATGTTTGCCGACTGGACCTATGCAACGGCTGCCGGCAGGCCCTTATCCGAGACCATCGCCGACGACCATTGGTACAAGGAGGTGCTGATCCCTGAGATCGCAAGGCGTGGCACCGCCATCATAGAGGCGCGCGGCGCGTCGTCCGCGGCATCCGCCGCAAATGCGGCGATCGATCAGATGCGTGATTGGATGCATGGCACGGATGGGCGCTGGACATCGATGGCTGTTATATCGCAGGGGCAGTATGGCATACCGGAGGGTCTGGTGTGTGGCGTACCTGTGATGTGCGAGGACGGTGATTATAGCGTCGTTGAAGGTCTCGATCTGGACGGGTTTCAGAAGAGTATGCTGGAGAAAACGATAGAAGAGCTCGTGGGCGAGCGCGATGGGTTATCCTGATATGGTGGGACGGGGAGGCTGGCACAGAACCTGTGCGGAGATTGCACGCGTGTTCTCCTCAAAATTTGTGAGAATAGGCGCCAGCCTCCGAAGAGGCGAATGCCGCCACGACGATCAGCGAGCTGCAGCTTGACGGGCTGGTTCAGTTTTATCTTTCAAAATCCGCTTCGACCGCCGAATGGGAAGGACGAAGCCCTCATCCAGATAGGCGTCGTCGGGGATGAAGCGCTCGAACAAGCGTATCCGGCTGGAAACCGACATAGTCGGTAGAACTGCGATCAAATCTTGTCGCCAAGGCCATCTCGTCGGATTGTTCGTCGCCAAGGTACTTGCCACTGTACCGATAGAACGATTGAGTATCTGTTCAAAATATTGCGCTTCAATTGTCACCGGCACCTTGGATGCCCGCCGCAGGTCATAAGCGCAAGAGGTGCAGACATGCTGGCCGACAAGCCGTGGCTGAGCGAAGGCGGTAATCCCTCGGTGGCACGATGGGCAACGGTCGCGTAATCCGCACCCATGGATAAAGCAAGAGATTCTAGTCGAATGTCGCCATCGTCTCCGAAAATATGGGGGCTGATCAGAACCGAGGCACGCAGGACAGAATTGCAGCCACGTCGCAGCAGCACGTCGGGCTTTGATGACCAGTGGTAGCGGCATGTGTCTGTAATCACATGGCTGCAAGGCCATTGACGACAATCGGTCTCTCGGAATTCCAGATCCCTCCGAGAGCTGGTCCAAGACATCGTCCTGAAGTTTTAAATCGAACCTGGCAGACCACATTCTGTGGCGCAGTCCAAGAACGCGCGCAAAATCTCGCGGTGCTACGCCATTGGCAGAAGCGATCCGATGTAACCAGCTCGACAGGAGTTCGTCGGCGTGTGGTTCTACTTTGACCGGCCACCGTTCATACACAACGCCCCGGTAGCGCTCCTGCGGAATGACCACCATCAGTGACGGCCCAAGCAGGCTCAAAGAAGCGCCTCACGAATGGGCCCATGCCGTCTTTTGGACAGCGGAATGTACCGCAGGTTATCGATGGAGGATCTGGTGATACGTTCGTCTCCCTCCTGGATTGCTGCAATCGCGGCCTTGGTCAGGATCGCGACGATCTCTCCGATCAGCCCCTCGGAAAGACCAAGAATGTGTCGGGCCTTTCGCTCCGCCGACAGATCCGAGCTGCGTGCGAGGGGCAAGGCGGCCTCGAGACTGTCCAACAATGACAGGTAGGCCTCATCGTACGACCAGCGCGGAATCGGAAAGAGTTCGAATCGGCTCGCCATCTCGCTGGTTGCACATATGTAGTCGTAAACCGTGACCTCTCCGACCAGAACCGGCGAGATATCGTATTGCCGACCAATGCGACGCAGAAATGCGAAGACTGCTTCAACGTCACGCGGCCGGCCCCTAAGCGCGTTGTGGAATTCGTCAAAGATCAGGACCTTTGGCCTGAGCGCCGCAAGGAGATGGTCGAGCTGCTCTGCTTTGCGTCCGACAGTCCACATATCGCCGCCCGGCGCGTTGAGCGCGTGGAGAATGCTGGCGTAAAAATGGCCAAGTCCTGCACCTCCCCGGGTCTGGACGATCCAGACCTTCTGGTCTGCGGAGGCCTTCAGGCAATCCACGGCAAATCGTTCGACGATCATCGTCTTGCCATTGGCGTAAGGCCCGACAATCATCAGCCCTTGCGTGCGCAGTGAAGGAGGGCGTGACAACAAATCCGATAGCCGCTGATGGCTTTCGATCGCAGCTTGATGCCCGATCCACCTCGGAGCTCGGATATACGCGTTCCGCTCCGCAATGGTGCGGTCGAGATAGGGGCGAACATGTTCGAAGAGGTGATCTTCCATAGCCGACTACCAGTCTTCGACCTGTAGTCGGGCCTTTGGCCGCTCCTGCTGGATCGATTGTGGCGGAACCGATTCCGATGTTTCAGCCATTCGTTTTTCCGCGGTCGCGGCATAAATGCCCCGCGCCGCATTGCGCAGCCGGCGCTTTAAAGCCCGGCGGTGTCGGCAATCGTAGCCATTTCCCGGCGCAGCGAGACGATCTCGACGCTGGATCGGCCGCATAAATCGCGCCTTCGTGCCCTTTCGGCCCGATGCTCCCACAGTGTGATACTGGCGACCACGCCATCTCGCCGCTCCACTGCCCGAAACACTTGTGTTTCGGGGTCGCGAACAAAGATCTGGCTTATATCGCGGGGATCGTATCGCACTTCGAGCTTACTGAGCCGATCTCGTTCCGGCACCAGCCTGCCAATCCAACTCGAATAGTAGTGCAGCGCGAACAGACTGATCCCTTGAGGCGACAATTGCCTTTGACCGGCCGGCAAGAAGGAGAGCAGCACATGGTGCTGGTCGTCGATGATATGAGGGTGGCCTGACGCACGCTGCTCCCACTCCTTGGCGGGAATGTTCAGCGTTTTCGGATTTTGATGGCGATTATGATCCAGGATCGCCAGGACCACGCACCGCTCCAATTCGGAAAATGAGAGGCGGGCACGGTGTTCGGCAGGATATTCGTCACGAGCTGCCACGGAACGTTTCGTGGTGCCCGGTAATGTTGCCAACACACCGTTCAGCTTTCCGAGAAGCCGTTCCACGACGCCGCCGTGGTGAACCCGAGCACGATCCCGATATCGAATGCGGATCCCGTATTCGTCGCAGCCTCGCTGAAAAGCATGCCCCTTGAACTCCATCGCCGAGTCGGCCATCAGCAGCCGGGGCCTTCCATACATTGGCCAGTCATGGCGAATATCGCGCGATGCGAGCCAGCCATCCTTGGGGCAAATCGCCTGCGCAAGGCAAAGCGCGACCGACAGCACCGAGGGTTTTTCCAGCGATAGGCAAAAGCCCAGGATGGCACGGGTAGCAACGTCCGATACCAGTGTCAGATACGCCCGCCCAACGAAAACCCCAGCCCCATCGATGACCTCGACGAAATTTACATCCGTCGGCGTGTGGTCGATCTGGCAGACATCCAATGGGTTTGTTGCATGGATGTATCCAGGCCGTGGCTTCAGCCGCAACAGATGTTTCGGATTGGCCGAGCGCTTCCTCGCGATCGTTTCGGCTGAAAACAATTCAGGGATCCTGCGCGCGACAGTGACATACGATGGCTGGGACAGGCCTGCCTCCTCGCAGCGCGCGCGGATTTCGGCGACGACCGGAGCCAATGGCGGCGCTTCGAGGGTGAGCCACTGCTCCTGCAAAGTTCTCGCAACGATAGCTTCGACGTCCGCCGAGATCCGCTTTCGCCGGGGGCCGGATGTGCGCGGCAGGAGCGCGGTCACCGTTCTGTCGGTTCGATATCGGGCCAAGAGATTGTATATTTGTCGGGACGACAGCCTCAATTCCGCAGCAGCGCGGTCAATGGCCGATTTGCGCGAACCGTATCCTTCCAGGATGCGATCCAGTTGGTCCGCGAGCCTGCGCGCAGCCGCCCAATCGGCTTCAGTAGATTCACGGGCAGGTGTCGATCGGCAATATTGAAATGGATTTGGCACATCTGGCCTCATCGAAATCGTTAGCGATAATCGTTCCTACCAATAACGCCTAACTCTAACAGCCTAATGACGATTTCCAGTTTGAAACCTCAAAGTAAAAGCCACAGCAGAAGTGCTGCAGCACAAGCAAGCTATGTAGAGATTGGCAACCAAGAACTCATCCAAAAGAGGACACAGCGCCTAGTAACATGCGCACCAGGCGGAACGCTAAGTGACTATGTTCCATTTTACTTCACGCCCTATACGCCTATGATCTATAACATCAAGACAGGCTATGGTGTGCCGCAAAAGCCACTGAAAGATATCGTGATCCTAGTCTCGTCGTTGCCAAAGCTGCAGAAACAGAACAGGCTCTTCGTGTTCAGTGACCGCCATGCTTACCTAAAGACTGCTCAGTTTTCTAACGATCTGGCGGATTTGGACAGGATCATCTGGTCAGTGCTTCAATCGCGTGACTTTAAGCGTGACGATCTGGACAAGTTCGAAAAGTATCAGGCCGAGGCGCTTGTGCATTGGCACGTTCCTGTGGATGCCCTGATCGGGATTGCCTGTTATGACACCGAAACCCGCGATAACGTGCAGCAGTTGGCTGGTGCGCACGGCGTAGCCGTTCAGATCGTCGCTCAAAGAAGCTGGTTCTTATGATGATTGAATTCACCGAAGGAAATTTGCTGGATTCCGACGCCGAGGCGCTTGTGAACACGGTCAACACCGTTGGCGTCATGGGTAAGGGTGTCGCGCTCATGTTCAAGGAAGCATTTCCAGAAAATTTCAAAAAGTATGAAGCTGCCTGCCACGCAAAAGAGCTGCAAGTCGGAAGAATGTTCGTAACCCGTCGGGACTCGTTACTGGGGCCGAAGTGGATTGTGAATTTTCCAACTAAGGCTCATTGGCGTTACCCGTCCAAAATGGAATGGGTCGAGCGGGGCCTTGATGACTTGAAATCCGTGATCTTTCACAACCACATTCGATCCATCGCCTTGCCACCTCTCGGCGCTGGCAATGGCGGACTGGAATGGGCGGAAGTCAGAAAACTGATGGTCGAGAAACTCACCGACCTCGAAAATGTTCATGTTGTCATCTATGAGCCGACGAAGAAGTATCAGAATGTGGCTAAGCGGACTGGCGTTGAGAAACTTACGCCTCCGCGAGCTTCGATAGCGGAATTGATAAGACGTTACTCGATCCTGGGTATCGAATGCTCACTTCTTGAAGTTCAGAAGCTCGGATACTTCCTTGAGCGGTTTAATCAAAAGCTATCGCTCCCGAAGTTTGAGTTCGAATTTAGTGCCAACAAGTTTGGACCTTACTCAGAGAAGCTGAAGCATATGTTGAACGGGCTTGATGGCAGCTATCTTCACTGCGACAAGCGTCTTGCCGATGCAGGTCCTTTCGAGCCAATACGATTTGACGAGTCGAAGCGCGACATGGTTGCGCTCTTCATGAAGACCGAGGGCAGAGGCCATCTGCCAGCCCTCGAAGCAACCTCGACCCTTATCGATGGCTTCGAATCTCCCCTTAGTATGGAACTGCTTTCAACTGTCGATTGGCTGATTGTCGAAATGGGCGCGGACCCCACGGTTCCCTCGATCCGGGAGAAGCTCGGGTCTTGGCCGGGAGGAAAAGAGTCGGCGGATCGAAAGCTGCAGCTGTTTGAAGATCGTATCGTCGAAATAGCACTAGATACCCTCAGACAATCTGAGCTCGTTGCTTAGACCGGTCGCGGAGAAAGTCTGATGAACGGTAACCGTAGCAATACAATTGCAGGCAAACCCACGCAGGATCCAATTCATCCAGAGCCAGGAACCTGTAAGGATGCTGCCGCTCAAGCCCTTGGATCTAAGGGTGGGAAGAAAAGGGCCCAAAGCCTGACGGCCGAACAGCGTTCCGCTATCGCTAGGACGGCAGCTTTAGCGCGCTGGTCGCGTAAGCGGGATTCTGCTAGAGAGGAGCTGCCTTCTCAGGATGTCTGACGACCAAGACTACGAAGGATGCGAGCGTGTGATGCATCGGTCGAGCTTCGTATCGTTGCCCATTCTGCTGGGTGAACCATCTGTGTGGTCACGCAAGGACTACCCTTCGCCTATTTTTTTTTGAGATCGGTCTGAGAATTCAGGAACATCGGAAGGAATCTTCGTTGTGGCTTCAGGCGCAGAACGTCGGTCGCGGCGATGGTGTTCGAAGTTCGTCGGGCACCGCCCGCATCGGTCACGATCTCAAGGTCGGGATTGATCATGACGCTGGCGTGGATATCGTCCATATGGGCAGGCGTCATATTGTAGATGCCCCGGTAAAAGTCGCCGACCAGAATTGCGTCCCCGTATTTGTTGACCAGTCTCGGGATATCGTCATTAGGCTGATCGCGCGCGCGAACCCGATCGGCGTCCTCAAACAGATAAAGTCCACTTGAGGGATCGGGCGCCGTGTACGAAAGCATCCTCAAGCCTGAACTACCGAAGTGCGACTGCATGGTGCTGTTGCGATGTAGGACGTTGCTAGATTCCTGCCTGGCACGATAGTTATTGGCGAAATGGATGAGCCAGTATCGCCAACCCGTGGGATTGTTGATGGAAAATGGGCTTACAAACGCCGCGGCGCCCTAAGGGCCTTCCTCTCCCCCTAATGATGGCGATCCTTGTGGTCGCGGCTGCCATGTCCTTGGAACAGATGCATCAGCGGGTAGGCAAGCAGCAGGAGGTACGGCGCCAGCCCCAACGCGTGAGCCCAGTGTTCGCGGATTCTGAAGAAAGCAACGACGATGATGAGTGAGGCCGCCATCAGCAGCCATGTGCGAGACAAGTTCATAGGTTGATGCTTCTCAGTCTGAGGGAGTTGGCGATCACGCTGACCTATGAAAGCGCCATCCCCGCGGCTGCGATGATCGGCGCCAGAAGAAGCCCGAAGGTAGGATAAAGGACGCCTGCGGCGACGGGAATGCCTGCGGCGTTGTAGATGAAGGCGAAGAACAGGTTCTGGCGGATGTTTCGCATCGTCATCCCGCTCAACCGCCGGGCACGCGCGATGCCTTGCAGATCTCCCTTCAGGAGGGTCACTGCGGCGCTCTCGATCGCAACGTCGGTGCCTGTCCCCATCACTATCCCGACATCCGCGGCCGCCAATGCGGGAGCATCGTTCACGCCGTCTCCGGCCATGGCGACGATGCGGCCGTCGTTCCGGAGGCGTGCGACGATCTTGCTCTTGTCCTCTGGCAGGACCTCGGCCTCGATCTCGGCGATGCCCACCTTCCGCGCCACCGCCTCAGCCGTCGTCCTGTTGTCTCCCGTCAGCATCACGACCCGAATTCCTTCGCCCACCAGTGTTCTGACCGCTTCCGGCGTGGTCGCCTTGATCGGATCCGCTATGGCGAACAGGCCTGTCAGCACACCGTCCGCCGCCATGAAGATGACACTAGCTCCTTCGCCGCGCAGTTCCTCGGCTTTCGATGCCATCACTGACACATCGACGCCGGCCTCGCTCATGATTCGGTGGCTGCCCAGGATCAGGTTCGTGCCTTCGACGGTTCCCGTCACGCCCTTGCCAACCGGGCTGTCGAAGTCCTGTACGTCGCCAAGCGGAATGTTTCGGTCAGTGGCGACATTCACGATCGCCGACGCCAAGGGGTGTTCGCTCGAGCGTTCCAGGGTGGCCGCGAGCCGGAGCAAATCCGTTTCGGACATGCCCTCGCGGGGCGCGATCGCCGTGACCTTGGGGCGGCCTTCGGTCAGGGTCCCGGTCTTGTCGACGATCAGCGCGTCGATCTTTTCGAGGCGCTCAAGAGCTTCGGCGCTCTTGATGAGCACGCCGAGCCTTGCGCCACGTCCAACTCCAACCATGATCGACATGGGAGTGGCAAGCCCCAGCGCGCAGTGGCAGGCGATAAAGAGAACGGCGACCGCCGCAATCAGGCCATGCGCGAACCGCGGTTCCGGCCCGACCAGCAGCCACGTGACGAAGGACACAACGGCGATCGCGATCACCACGGGGACAAACCAGCCGGACACCCTGTCCGCCAGGCGTTGGATGGGAGCACGCGATCTCTGCGCCTCCGCGACCATCCGGACGATCTGCGACAGCATGGTGTCGCGCCCGACCTTGCCAGCCTACTTGTTGAAGCCACCTGTCTGGTTCATCGTGCCGCCGATCAGCTTGGCTCCAACATCCTTGGTCACTGGCATGGACTCACCTGTGATCATGGATTCGTCGACGGAACTTCGCCCCTCGAGGGGTGCGCGCGTGGAGAGACCCGTCCGTGCGTGGAGCTTCTGCTCGAGTGCGAGGTCGAGGACGGGACCCGTTTTCGAGGCGGTGGTGTCGATCCTCCTGACGGCTGCGTCCTTGGTCGCAAGGATTATTCCGGTCTGTTCTGCCGCGCCTTCTCGCATCGCAAGAACCGGATACGAAATTGAAACCGCGGGAAGCTCCAGACGGATATCGAGGCGCTGCCCTATCGAGATGGGGAAACGGCTTCCTGCCACGGGCTCGATATCGTTGCCGCCCAATGCGATCAGGCTGCCGACGACAGCTCTCGTGTCGACCGTGAACGCGGTTGCGGTGGCTCCATTGATGATGCGTATGCGAATACGCCCGCCTTTTTCGACCCTGACCACTTCGGGATCGTCCAAGGTTCGGTCGTTTGCCAAGTACGCCTCGTCCTCGATGTCGTTTAGGTCCGCAGACGACATCCCTTTCATCGGCATGCCCATGGTAGACATGCCTGTCATCGGCATCTGATGACTCTGCATGTTGGTCATCGTCTGCATCATTTCTTGGTGCCCCGACGGCATGCCGCCGTGGCCGGGACTGCCGCCCCTCAAGGTTTCCATTAGCTCCTCCTGTGACTTGAACCAGAAGTCATGAAGCATGAGCACGACTTCCTGTTCATCCCGGCTCTTGTCCTCGGCCGTCCAAACGATCAGCGGTGCGACAAGCAGGCGCTGTTCCTGCAGGGTATGGGCATGCATCCATTGCGTGCCGCCGGGTCCGACAGGAAAGGCGTAATCGCGGCTCTGTCCGGCGGCGAGCAGCGCAGCGGGATTTTCCGGCACACCGTCCATGTTCCAGGGCGGGGTCAGCCCGTGCCAGTGGATAAGCGTATCCTCGCGTGACCCGTTGAGAAGGCGGACGTTGAACTCAGAGCCCGCATCGAGGAGAGACCGGGCACGCCGTTGGGGTCGGCCAGTCCGAAGACGGTGGCGGCCATCTCCGACTATCCTCAAGCAACCGCACGGGTCACATCGCGTGGCCGCCGACGAAGCCTAGAGACGTCGCCGCCATCCAGACCGCCATCGCGATCATCATCAGGTTCTCGGTGAGCGAGATGAAACCCAGCGGGACATTGCTCGACCCGCCAACGCAGGCGCATTTCAACTCCCTCTTGTCGATGTAGACGGCCTTGAAGACCGAGACCGCGCCGATGGTGCCGATGAAAAGGGCGGCGGGGATGGAGATCCAGTTGAGGGCGCCCGCCACCATAAGGATGCCCGCGAGTCCTTCCGCATACGGATAGACGTAGCTGTAGGGCACCCACCGCTTCGCTAGCAGATCATAGTTCAGGAACATGGTCGCGAAGGTCTCGACGTTCTGGAGCTTCAAAAGCGCGAGCACGACCATCGAGAAGGCAATGAACCATTCCGCCGCTCTCAGCGTGAAGGGATTGCCGCTGACCGCATAGCTCGCCGCCATCGCCGTCAGAGCGGTCATGGCGAAGAGGACCACCACCGGGCGGTATGTCTTCGCCTTGGGATCGGCAACCTTCTTGCCTAGAAACCTGCGGAGGTCGTCATGTCCGCCGATCCGCCTGCCGTCGATGAACACCTGCGGCGTGGTGGCCACGTTGTGCTCCTTCTTGAAAGCGTCCGTCTCATCGCGTGTCGTGAGATGACGGTCTTCGACTTCGTAGCCGGACTGCTCAAGCAGATACTTCGCCTTCAGGCCGTATGGGCAGGTGTGGCCCGGCATCACCATCCGGTGGATCAGAGCCTTTTTATCGTTCTGGACCCTGTGCAACATTTCACGTCTCCTTTGTCTTGTGAAACCTCTGCCACGACCATACGTTCCGTACCGTGGTACGGAGTCAACAGCCAATGGACATAACAATCGGAAAACTTGCTGCAGCAGGGAACGTCGGGGTCGAGACGATCCGCTTCTATCAGCGGCGGGGTCTGCTCATGACCCCGAAGAAGCACATCGGTGTCCGGCATTACGGGGAGGATGATCTTCGCCGTCTCAGGTTCATAAGGCAGGCGCAGACCGCGGGCTTCACGCTCGAAGAGATCAAGGAACTCATGGATCTGGATGCCGGAGACGATCGTGAAACGGCGCGACAGCTTGCGAAGGTCCGGCTCAAGGCCCTCGAAGCCCGCATCGCCGAACTCGATCAGGCGAGGGTGGCGCTCAAGCGGTTGGTGGGGGAGTGCGCATCCGGGAAGACGGGGCCATGCCCCATCCTGTCGTCTTTCGGAATCTGACGGAGCGCTGTCACCTAGGCCTGACGGCGAGGTAGACATAGGGCGCGCCACCATTTTTCGGTACAGCGATGACATCGTAGGACGCGCCGGGATCGGTGCCCATGCCGAGCGATCCCCTTGGCATGCCTGCGACAGCCAGCCCTGCCAGGGTTGGCTTTTCCGAAAGAAGCCGTTGTGCCGCTTCCAGAGGTACGTGGCCTTCGAGGAAGTATCCGTTCACGGTTGCGGTATGGCATCCATGGATCGGGCCAGGGATCTTGAGCTTGGCCTTGACTGCGTCCATGTCGTCCTCGTTCCTGATAACGACGGAAAAGCCAGCGTCTCCGAACGCAGACGCCCAGGCCTCGCAGCAGCCGCAGTATGGGTCCTTGTGGACGATCAGTTCCGGCATGCTGGCCGCCGCCGCGCTTGGGAGAAGCGCCGCCGACGCTGCCATGCAGATGAATTGCCTGCGTTTCATTGTCTCTTTCCTTCCTTGCGACTGCCCAGAACGACCCGCTGCCAACCAACGGAAAACCTGTCGCGGACGCGTGCATTATGGTATGCTCGACAAATGGTACCGGGAGGTGCCCATGTGCCGCATCTGTATTTTCGTTACAGCAATCGCCACCGTCGTCTCGGGCGCGCACGCCCAGGAACGTCAGCCATTCCACATTGCCAGGTTTTCCGACAGCCGGACCATCAGTCTTGCCATAACGTCATCGATGAAGCCGGATGACAGGCAGTACGACTATGAGGTCGGAATCGGACTCACCGAGTTTTCGGCGAGCGGTGACAAGGCCTTCACGGACAATGGAGCGCATGCAGTGCAGGTCAGGTGCGAAACGCCGCGGGCCGTAAAGGTTGGTGTCTCCGTCCATCTCATGCCAGTGGCGCCGGGATCCGGTGACTGGATGCAGGATCTCTGGACGGCTCTCTGCCTACAACCCACGTCATGAGGTGGGCGGCCGCGCCTGCCTCTGCAAGCGCGGCCGCCATCACATCACTTGACCTGCGTGACCGTCAGCTTGCCGTTGACGCGCTCGGCCACAAACTGGACCTTCGCGCCCTCCTTGAGCTTGGCCAGGACGGCATCGTCCTTGACCTCGAAGACCATGGTCATGGCGGGCATCTCAAGACCCTTGAGCTCTTCATGGATCAGCGTGACCTTCTTCGCCTTTGCGTCGAGCTTCTTCACGGTGCCGTTGGTGAACTCCTGCGCGAAGGCGCCGGCGGCGGAAGAGAGGGCGATGGCGGCGGCAAGGCCGAGCTTGATGATGTTCTTCATGTTCGATTTCCTTTCAGGTTACTTGGCGACGGCAACATCGCCGTGCATGCCAGCGTCGTAGTGGCCGGGCACGAGGCAGGCGATCTTGAAGACGCCGTCGTTGGTGAACTTCCAGACGATCTCGCCGGACTTGCCCGCCTTCAGCCGGATTGCGTTCGGGTCGTCATGTTCCATTTCCGGGAACTTCTCCATGACGGCCTTGTGTTCCATGACCTTGTCTTCCTGATCGAGGACGAACTCGTGATCCAGTTCGCCTTCGTTCTTGATCGTGAAGCGGACGGTCTGGCCCTTGCGGACTTTGAAATTGTTCGGGGTGAAGACCATCTTGCCGTCCGGAGTTTCCTTCATGCTGACGCGAATGGTCTGCGTGACCTTGGACTTGTCGCCCGGCTCGCCGACGGCCATGGCCTCGCCGTGTCCTCCGGCATGGTTGCCGGACGCGAGGGCAGGGGTTGCAAGTGCGGTGGCCAGCAAAAGGCCGATAAATGCATTCTTCATGTTGGTGTCCTTTGGTTGTTCGGGGAACTTGTTCTCAGCCGTGGTTCGAATGCTTCGACGGCGGCTGCGTCTTCGCGTCTTTTGCCTTGGTCGCGTCGGGCAGGCTGCCCGTCCACTCCCAGGCCTGCGTGCCGGGCGGGTTCTCGTACCAGCCCGGATCGGTGTAATCGCCCGCCGAGATGCCCTCGCGGACCTTCACCACGGAGAACATGCCACCCATCTCGATGGGGCCGTGGGGACCCCAGCCAGTCATCATGGGAACGGTGTTCTCCGGGATCTCCATCGACATCTCGCCCATGTCGGCCATGCCTGCAGTGCCCATCGGCATGTATTCCGGACGGAACTGCCGGATCTTCTTCGCGACCTCCTTCTTGTCGACCCCGATGAACGTCGGGATCTCGTGGCCCATCGCGTTCATCGTGTGATGCGACTTGTGGCAGTGGATCGCCCAGTCGCCGAGATACTTCGCGTCGAACTCGTAGGCGCGCATAGCTCCGACCGGAATGTCGATCGACACCTCGGGCCAGCGGGCTTCCGGACGGACCCAGCCGCCGTCGGTGCACGTGACCTCGAAGTCGTAGCCGTGCATGTGGATCGGATGGTTCGTCATCGTCAGGTTGCCGACACGGACGCGGACCCTGTCGTCTTTCGAAACAACCAGCGGATCGATGCCGGGAAAGACGCGGCTGTTCCATGTCCAGAGGTTGAAGTCGGTCATCTCCATCACCCGAGGCACATAGGTGCCGGGATCGATGTCAAACGCGCTCAGGAGGAAGACGAAGTCCCGGTCGACGGGCATGAACGCCGGATCCTTGGGATGAACGACGAAGAAGCCCATCATGCCCATCGCCATCTGCACCATCTCGTCGGAGTGCGGGTGGTACATGAACGTCCCCGATTTCACGAGGTCGAACTCGTAGACGAACGTCTTGCCAACCGGGATGTGCGGCTGCGACAGGCCGCCCACGCCGTCCATGCCCGACGGCAGGATCATGCCGTGCCAGTGGACGGTGGTGTGCTCGGGAAGCTTGTTGGTCACGAATATCCGGACACGGTCGCCTTCGACGGCCTCGATGGTCGGACCCGGTGACTGGCCGTTGTAGCCCCAGAGGTAGGCTGTCATGCCTTCCGCCATCTCCCGCTCGACGGGTTCGGCGACGAGATGGAACTCCTTGACCCCGTTGTTCATACGGAATGGCAGGGTCCAGCCGTTGAGTGTGACGACCGGATTGTAGTCCGGGCCGACCGATGGCTTCACAGGCTTCTGCGTCGCCGCCGAATCCATGAGAGCCGCTTCCGGCAAGCCCATGTTCGTGGTCTGGCTCCATGCCTGTGAGGAGACGAGGGCGGCGGAGGCAGCGCCCGCTCCGAGCAATTGTCTTCTGCTGAACATTCTCTTTTCCTTTCTCAGTGACCGCCCGCGGGCGCTTCTTCGGCCGACGCGACTTCGGATTCAGCCGCAGCGGACCCTGTGCTGCCGCCGTAGATGACGGGCGCAAGGTTCGCCTCTGCTAGCCAGAAGTCGCGCTTCGCGTTCACGGCGAGGATGGTGGACGTGATCTTGTCACGCGTGTCGGAGATGAGCTCGAACGTGCTGGTGATCATGCCGTTGTAGTTGAGCATCGACTGCTGCTCGATCGCGCTGCGCAGCGGCAGGACGTTGTTCCGGTAATGCCGGGCGATGTCATAGTTGGATCTGTAGGCAACGTAGGCGGAGCGCGCCTCCGACCGCACGTTCACGGCAAGCTGGGCCAACTGGTTCGCCGTCCGCATGTAGGCGAGTTCGCCCTTGCGCAGGCGCGCCTGTCCGGAATCGAAGATCGGGATGGTGAACTCGAGGCCTGCGGTCTTCGAAATGTCGGAAACGATCTTCCCGTCCTCCCGCTCGCGCTCCTTCTCCCAGTTGCCGACAAGCTCGATGTCGGTGACGATGCGCGTCGCATTCGTAAGGTCGTAGGACCTTGCCGTCGCCTGCAGTTCGAGACGGGACACCTGCAGATCCATCCGCTTGTGGACCGCCTCGGCTTCGATGTCGTCCCGCTTGATCAATGCCTTAGGCAGGTTCGGCAGGCGGTTCGGTATCTGGAAGTCGATGTCCGATCCCGACAGGCCCATCAACCGGACGAGTTCCTCCTTTGCGATCTTGGCCGCCAGCCGCGCCTTTGCGGTGTCACCTGTCAGCTCCGCATAGAAGACATGCTCGCGTGCCTGCTCCCCCTTGGGCATGGAGCCAGCCTCGCCGATCTTCTTCGCGAGTTCGGAGGAAGCGTCGGCGGCGATCTTCGCCTGATTGAGGTATGCGACGTTCTCCCATGCCGCGACGGCATTGATCCACGCACGCCGCGTCTCCGCAGCGAGCGAGATCGTCGCGATCGCCGCCTTGAGCTGAGCCTGCCGGAAGCGGTTGTCGGCGAGCTTGATGTTCCGGTCGTAGGTTGCGAGCGCCAGGATGTTTGCGGCGATCGCGCCTTCAAGAACCCGGTATGCCTCGAGGCCCGGCGTTCCGATGCCGGAAAGTCCGACCGAAAACGTCGGAAACACCGACAACTGCGTCTGCCACGCATCGGCGGAGCTGTCGCCGAGATCTGCATACGAAGCCTGAAGACCCTTGTTATTAAGAAGCGCCACCTGGACTGCCGTCTCGACATCGATGGTCTTCTTCGCCATCAGCGCCTTGACGCGGTCACGGGTTGCCTGAGCCTGCGCCTGGTTCTGGATCCAGACCGTCTGCTTTCCCGTGGCCTCGCCGCTTTTCAGGGAGGCATTGGCAAATCCCGCATCGACCGCAGAATAGTTCGTCGTCACGCATCCGGCGGCTACAAGAGGAAGCACGAGGGCGGATATGACCTTGAGTTTGCGAAGCTTCATCGCGTTCAGCCCTTCTTCTTGGGGGCCTGGGCGTCGTTGAGATCACGCCACGGCTTGGGGTCGACGGGCATCCGGTGGGTATAGCCACCGATCGGGCTCTGGTAGCGGACATGCTGGGCATAGGACACGGTGTCGGGATTGTCGGCCGAGGCTACGACTTGAGGCAGGGTGGATGCGCATCCGCTTGCGGCAAGCGGAATGGCAACCACCAGGAACATACGTTTCATGGTGAGTATCCAAGAATGAGATCGGTTTTGCGCCGCCACGCAGACAAGCGTCGAGGCACAGCAAGACCCGCGCAGCGGGTGCTAGTTCTCAGATGTTAGGTGGTCGATGCAGGCTCGGCGCCTCGCCGACCGTGTCCGTGTCGTCGGCGAATTCAAGGATGGAGATCACGCGTGGATGGCTCAGGGATGAGCCAGTGCACGTGATGGCGGCGACACCGCAGTAGTCCTTGCAGCAGGAGTTCTTTGTCTTCTCCGAGCTGGCGTGTTCGTGCTGGTCTCCATGATCATCCGCCTTGGCCATGGCAGTGTGATCGCCGCCGTGGTGTGAAGAATGATCGGTCTCCATCTGGGAGGTCCCGGCCGAGTTGTCGGGATGCATCGCAGCGTTGACGGCGGTAAAGCTATAGCCAGCCAGTGACAGTATCATCACCAGTCTGAACAACAGTGCCATCGCTTTCGACGTGATTCGATACATCCCGCTCATGCCTTCCAAGATCACCAAAGCCCATGGCCTTGTCAATCGACGCAGTCTTCGATTATCAATTCGCGTTATCTGTGTGGCATCGCCACAACGGCGCGATAAGTCTTGCCTCCTGATACGCCGGGCACGCCGGAACATCTGAAGGCTCTCAGCCGGGAACGCGTAGCAAGTCTCTTGAGGGAGGTGCCTCTCTCCTTGCGCTGTGCAGCACCCTTTCGTGCTCCGCCCACGCCGTGGTGAGAAGGATGCTGCCCAGCGCTCTTGCAAGATACCTGACTTTTATCCGCTTCATGTTCGGACGCTCCGGTTCCGTTGGACTTGGTTAGCGACGACCGCGTGCTCTGAGGGCCTCGGCAGCCGGGTTGGAGATGGTGACGGTTCCATATTTGGCGTTGGTGCGCCGAACGCGTCCGTCGGCAAGCACCTCGAACGTGACCGACCGATCGGAAGAAGCGACGGCACTTTCGCCCGGCCGACCGTGGCCCTGTACGATCCGGTCGACCGGACCAGCACTTTCGCTCAGGGTACCGGTTGCGAACGCCGATGTCGCCGTCGATGCCAGAACAATGAATGTCGCGATGAACTTTGTATTCATGGTGATCTCCTCGTATGAAAGCTGCGGACTGCAGCATGGAGACACTAGACACTCGTTCTGACAGGGCCTTCTCGCGAACTTTACATTTTTGTAAGGCGCGGTCCGGCTGGCGTGATCAGATCCGCCGCAACAAAGCCCGATTGTTCGGCTCTTCGGGAGTGCGATGAAGCCTGACGAGTCGCGGATAGGTCCCCGAGATGAAGATACTCCTCCTAGAAGACGACCAGAAAACCGGAGACTATGTCTCCAAGGGGCTGACCTCGTCCGGACACGTGGTGGACTGGGTTTGCGACGGTCGCGACGGTCTCTCGGCGGCCCTGGGATCAGCCTACGACGTGATGGTGGTCGATCGCATGGTGCCGGGACTGGACGGGCTTCTTGTCGTCAAGACGATGCGTGCCGCCGCCGTTCGCACCCCCGTTCTTTTCCTCACGTCCATGAGCGGGGTCAACGACCGTGTTGAAGGCCTCGAGGCGGGCGGTGACGACTACCTCGTGAAACCCTTCGCCTTCTCAGAACTCGCCGCCAGGATAAACGCGCTTGTGAGACGGCCTCCGATTGCGGCAGAGAAGACGACGCTGCGCGTGAGCGATCTGGAAATCGACCTCGTGAAGCGGACCACCCAACGTGGGGGCGCTCCAGTCGAGCTGCTGCCCCGGGAGTTCCTGCTCCTGGAGCATTTCATGAGGAACGAGGGCAGGGTGCTCACCAAGACCATGCTGCTGGAACGGATATGGAACTTCAATTTCGACCCCCAGAGCTCGGTGGTCGAAACGCACATCAGCAGGCTGCGCGCGAAGATCGACAAGCCCTTCGAATTCCCGCTGCTCCACACCGTGCGCAACATCGGCTACTCGCTCCATGCTCGGCGGTAGCTTCTTCAAGAGCACCGCTGTCCGGCTCGCCATCATCTACAGCTCGCTGTTCGTATTTGCCTACCTGGGGGCGAACGTCGTCGCATATCAGATGGTGCTCGGCTATCTCGACGATCGCCTCGAAGCGGCAGTGATGGAGCGTTACCGGGAGATCGAGACCGCGTTCCTGACCAGAGGCGTCTCCGGTGCTGTCGACATGGTCAATAGCCACGGCCCCGCCATCAGGGGGCAGGAGACAATCTATACGCTACAGGATCCGACGGGCAGGGTGCTGGCAGGCAACGCCGCGCTCGCAGCCGTTCCCGCCGGATTTTCGGTCCTGATGCCCGACAACCATCGTGAAGGAGCGACAGGGTACAAGCTCTTGAGGGGCAAGCTCGGGGACAACGATCTTGTGGTGGGGACAAGCGAAGGAGACACCGAGCAACTTGCGCGGATCGTACTCTTGAGCTTCGGCTGGACCACAGCCATCGTCTTCGCCGTGGGTCTGCTTGGTGCGGCAGTTCTCAGATACCGGGCGCGCAACCGAATCTTCGCCCTGTCCCAGGCGGCACATGCGATCGGTCATGGCGAGCTGTCGAGAAGGCTTGCGGTGTCGCCGCGCATGGACGAGATCGACGTACTTTCTAGCGAGGTAAACGTCGCACTGGGTAGGCTGGAGGCGAGCGTCACTGCCCTCAAGCAGGTGACGACGGATATCGCCCACGATCTCAAGACTCCGATCGGACGCGCTTTTCTCGCTCTCGACGACGCACTGAACCGCGACCATCCTGACGAAGTGAAGGGCGCCGTCGCGGTGGCGCTTCAGGAATTATCGTCCCTCGCCAAGACTTTCGACGCATTGCTCCGGATCGCGCAGATCGAATCCAGAAGCAGGAGGGCGCAGTTCGTTGACATCGACCTGACCGACATTGTCCGCGACATTCACGAGATATACGATGTCATCGCGTCCGAAGAAGGACACCTTCTCCGGTTGGTGGTCCCCGAGGAGGAACTTCGCCTTCTAGGCGATCCCGACCTGATCCGGCAGATGTTGACCAACCTGCTCGCGAACTCCATGCGACACACCCCTGCCGGATCCGCAATCGCCCTAGAGCTGGCGCACCGTGGGAAGGGAATGGCGCTCACAATCAGCGACAATGGTCCGGGAATTCCGCAGGCCGAGCGCTTCAGGGTGCTAGAGCGCTTCTATCGTCTCGACAAGAGCAGGACGACCGAAGGTTCTGGTCTCGGCCTGAGCATGGTGAAGGCGATCTGCGAGCTGCACGATGCCAGTATAGAACTGTCCGACAACGCCCCCGGCCTCAAGGTCACGGT
Organism: Agrobacterium sp. A3-95; assembly: GCF_053521785.1. Classification (NCBI taxonomy): domain Bacteria; kingdom Pseudomonadati; phylum Pseudomonadota; class Alphaproteobacteria; order Hyphomicrobiales; family Rhizobiaceae; genus Agrobacterium; species Agrobacterium sp. A3-95. Next base: position 52,456 of record NZ_JBNWDR010000017.1, read on the forward strand.
CATCTTCCCAGGCGACCGATCGTGAAACGGGGGGGAGCTCACTGCCTGGCGAGAGAGATCGCCGAAACGTCCGATGTCGAACGTCCCTGTCGCGGACACCGGGCTGAAGCCGTTCGGGCCCGTATATCCGGTCGTGTAGCTGGAACTGAACGAACTCTTCAAATCGCGTTCGGATTCCGCCGGAGCCGCGAGCGCCGCCACACGCTCCTCGCGAGGCAAGGAGATGGATGCGGCAGAAGCCTGAACCGCATCTGCCACCTTTGCCGCCGACGCGGTGCGTATCTTTTCGGCTTGCGGCCTCGCGCAAAAAGCGCATCTTCCACGTGTTTCAGACGAAAAAAATCAAGTTCGCATCATCCACTCTGTGGAACTTTATTCTCAGCCTGATGTTCACGCATTAATCTCGGGGGTAGCGGATGATCCTGAAACTCAGCCTGCGATCTGTTCTGAGCGCCTTCGCGATCGCGATGGTGGCTACAAACCTGTTTGCCATGGTTCCGCCAGCCGCCGCTTCGGCACATGAGTGCAATGCTTCGCGGTCCGACACCCACACCGCTCATCATCATGATTCGACAACGCAGCCAGCCTGCTGTGACAGCATGCACTGCTGTCCCATGCTTCCGGGGCTCCCGTCGCCGGAAACGCCGTCGGCAGCGTGCTTCCGACCGCATGCCTACCTCAAGTCCGAGCAGCCACTGCTGCTAGTGACGGTGATCGACCCGCCTCCACGATCTTCCGCTTCGTGAACCCGGAACGAAATCTTACGAAACAGGAGTTCAAGATGAACAACACGATCAAGACTGCTTTCGCCTCTTCGCTTCTCGCAGCGTATCTCCTTGCCGCCCCGATGGCGTCCGCCCAGATGGCCCCATCCGCGATGGCGTTTCCAGAGAAGTGCAAGTCCGACATGTCTTCCGGTGGTGACATGGCCATGCAGGGGCATGAGATGTCCGGCATGGGAGAGCATCAGAAGGCTTCCATGGACGGCATGAAGACCATGAACATGAACATGATGCAGGGCATGATGAAGAAGGACCCGGACGTGGCATTCGCGTGCGGGATGATCGCGCACCACATGGGCGCTATCAGCATGGCCCAGGTCGAGCTGAAGTACGGTGACAACGCCGAGACCAAGGCGAAGGCACAGAAGATCATTGACGACCAGACGAAGGAGATCAAGGAACTGACGGCGTGGGTCGAGAAGGAGGTCAGGTGATGCAGCACATGTCGTCCGAAATGAAGACCTGCATCGACAACTGCCTCGCCTGCTACAGCGAATGCCTCTCGATGGCGATGGGGCACTGCCTCGAGATGGGAGGAGAGCACACCGAGCCGGGGCACTTCAAGCTGATGATGGCCTGCGCTGAAATGTGCCGGACATCCGCGCACCTCATGCTGATCGGTACCGAGCATCACAGGCACACCTGCCGCGAGTGCGCGGAAATCTGCCGTCAGTGCGCGGACGACTGCGAACGCGTCGGTGGCATGCAGAACTGCGTCGCTGCATGCAGGAAGTGCGCCGAGAGCTGTGAGAAGATGGCGGCCTGAGCGGGTATCGGGAGGGTGTCCTCATCCTCCCGACCACTTTGATGACCTGTTGCCATGGCGATCGGATGGCGCAGTGGGCTCGGGCGGCTTCACAACTGCCTCATTGTCGTGCAAGAATGCATCCATGAAGCCACTGATGGTCATTCCACGCATTCTCTGCGCGTTCGCCATGCTCTCGGTCCTGATGGGTCCAGTGAGCGTGACGGCGGTCGCAGCAGCCATGGGATCATCGTCCCCGATGGCGGACATGGCGATGGAGTTGGAGGGCCAGGTTGCGGACGAAGAGGCAATGGCGGATATGCCGTGCTGTCCGGATGAGAATAAGCCTGCCATACCCGACTGCATGAAGTCCTGCCCTCTTGCGCTCGTTTGCTCGACAATGATCGTCGGGAACCTGTCCGCGGGCGCCAGCCTGCCGCTCATCCATCCGCTTCCGGTATCTTTCCCGCGCATCGCCGGAGAGGAATTCGCATCGGCTCTCGTCGAGCCTCCCCCACGGCCCCCGCGCGCCTGATTCACTCTTATCCACTGCGTCGGTCTGTCCCGCTCTGCGGAACCTCCCGTCGCGTCCGGATTCCACGCGCTTCCGCGCGTCTTGAGATGTGAAATCATGAAGAAGAGAAACCTTTCCGTGCGGGCCCTCGTCGCCTCACTCGCAGTGCTTACCGTATCCGCTAGCTCCGCACTGGCCGGAGCCAGGGATTACGAATTCCAGCTCGTCGCCTCGGAGGTGAAGCATGGGCCGCAGGCCGAAGTGGCCGTCAGACTTGTCGACAGGAGGTCGGGAAATCCGGTGCCCGGCGCCGTCATCTTCACCACCCGGATGGACATGGCTCCGGACGGAATGGAAGTGATGACGACCTCGGTGGAGAACCTGCCGGAGAACGAGCCGGGCACGTATCGCTTCCGCACCAACCTGTCTATGGCTGGCGGCTGGCGCTTCAAGGTGGCCGCCAAGGTGCAGGGTGAGCCAGAGACCGTGCAGGGCGAAGTCGTTCTGAAGGCCATCCCGTGAAGGCCGCCGGAATTATGTTGGCCGCGTGCTCCCTCGCCGTCGGTGGCGGGGGAGGGTATCTGCTCGGCTCCGGCAGAGTCGCCATCCCCGCCATCGGGCTCCTGACGGACGAGGCTCCGGCCCTAGCCGAAAAGGCCCGGTCTCCGGGGAGCGGCCCTGTCATCTACTATCGTCATCCTGACGGGGCCGCCACCTGGTCTGTGATACCTGCGAAGACACCGGACGGCAGGGATTTCGTTCCGGTTCACGCCAGCGAGGATGTCAGCTTCGCCGACAGTCCCGACAACGGGGAGGGCGATCCCGACATTGCCCAAGCCGGATCCGGCCACGCTCCCGCCACCGAGCGGAAGGTCCGCTACTACCGCAACCCCATGGGGCTTCCCGACACTTCCAAAGTACCCAAGAAGGATTCGATGGGAATGGACTACATTCCCGTCTACGAGGGCGAGGCCGACGGAGGCTCCACTGTCCGGGTTCCGCTTGGCAAGCTTCAACGCACAGGTGTCAGAACTGCAGAAGTCACGAGGGAGAGGCTGCCGACAAGGCTGCGCGTCCCCGGCATCGTCATGCTCGACGATCGGAGGATTCATGCCGTAAGCATGCGCTCCGACTCCTTCATCGAGGAAGTCGCCCCGGTGACTGCAGGCAGCCGCGTGAAGGCGGGGGACAGCCTCTTCAGGTTCTACTCGAAGGAAGTCGCGACAGCCGTATCCGAGTACGCAAACGTCGTTTCCGGAGGTGGTGACACAGCCGGGAGCGCCTTGAGGCTTCGCAACCTCGGAATGTCCGATCGTGCGATCGAGACCATTCGCAGGGACCGCAAGGTTCCACCGAGCATATCGTTCGATGCTCCCGCGGATGGGATCGTCATCGAGCGGTCGACGACCCCCGGAAGCATGGCGGAACCCGGTGACATCCTGTTCAGGATTGCCGACACCCGGGAGATGTGGATCGTGGCCGACGTGCCGGAAAGCCAGCTCGGCGCTGTCGCAGTCGGCGCGGCCTCAACCGTGACCGTGACCGCCCGGCCAGGCATGGCAGTGCGCGGCGCGGTCGAGCTCGTCGATCCCGAAATCCGCGATCAGACCCGGACGGCCAAGGTGCGGATCCGGGTGCCGAATGCAGATGGCATGCTTCTCCCGAACATGTTTGGAACCGTCGAGATATCGTCCGGTGAGCCGGATCCCGTCGTCTCGGTTCCCAACGACGCGATCGTCGACACCGGAAGCAGGCGAGTGGTGTTCATCGACAAGGGCGAGGGGAGGTTCGAACCACGCGACATCGAGGTCGGCGTCAGGGGTGCGCAGAGGACGGAGGTGACGGTCGGCCTCGCGGCAGGAGATCGAGTGGTCGTCTCGGCCAACTTCCTCATCGATGCCGAGAGCAATCTGAACTCTGCCTTGAGCGCCCTTGCCGCAGGAGACGAACAGCCATGATATCGAAACTGATCTCCTGGTCGGCGCGCAACCTGCTGCTCGTCTTCGTCGGCGCCTTCCTGGTGGCGGCGGGAGGCGTTCATGCGCTGCGCACGCTCCCGCTCGACGCGATCCCTGATCTCTCCGACGTCCAGGTCATCGTCTACACGGACTTCCCCGGACAGGCTCCCCAGGTCGTGGAGGATCAGGTCACCTATCCGCTGACGAGTTCGATGCTGACGGTTCCAAAGTCCAAGGTCGTCCGGGGCTTCTCCTTCTTCGGAGTCTCCTTCGTCTACGTGATCTTCGAGGACGGGACGGATCCATACTGGGCGAGAAGCCGGGTGCTCGAGTTCCTGAACGCCGCCTCAAGCCGCCTGCCGGAGAGCGTCACGCCGACGCTCGGCCCCGATGCCACGGGCGTGGGCTGGGTCTATCAGTATGCGGTGATCGCCAAGGAGATGTCCCTTGCCGAACTCCGCTCGCTACAGGACTGGGTCATCAAGTTCGGCCTGTCGCGCTCCGAAGGCGTGGCGGAGGTGGCGAGCGTCGGCGGCTTCGTGAAACAGTATTCGATCGTCGTCGACCCGGTCAGGCTGAAGGCGCAGGGCATCACCCTGGACGACGTCGCGTCTGCGGTGAAGGCCAGCAATCGGGACGTCGGTGGTCGCACAGTCGAGCTGTCCGAGTTCGAATACATGGTGCGCGGCCGCGGCTACCTTCAGGGTATCGCGGACATCGAGAACATCGTCCTCAAGTCCGAGAAGGGAGTGCCGTTGCGGCTGGCGGACGTGGCGAGGGTGGAACTGGTTCCCGACGAGCGCCGCGGGATCACCGAGATGAACGGCGACGGCGAAGTCGCAGGGGGCATCGTGCTCCAGCGCTACGGCTCCAACGCTCTGACCGTCATCGAAAACACCAAAAAGAACATCGAAGCTATGAAGGCCAGCCTTCCTGCCGGAGTTGAGATCGTTCCCGTCTATGACCGATCGCGGCTCATCGAGGGGGCTATCGAGACGCTGAAGGCGACGCTGCTCGAGGAGTCGCTCGTCGTCGCGATCGTGACGATCGTCTTCCTGATGCATGTCAGGAGCGCGCTCGTCGCCATCATCATGCTCCCCATCGGGATACTGATGGCATTCGGGGCGATGAGGATGCTTGGAATCGGAGCCAACATCATGAGCCTCGGCGGCATCGCCATCGCCATCGGCGCGATGATCGACGCGGCCATCGTTATGATCGAGAATGCCCACAAGCATATGGAGCGCGCCCCTGCGGACAAGCCACGCCTGGAGGTCCTGATCGAAGCTGCATCCGAAGTCGGTCCGCCACTTTTCTTCAGCCTGCTGATCATCACCGTCTCGTTCCTGCCGATATTCACGCTTGAATCCCAGGAGGGACGGCTGTTCGGGCCGCTCGCGTTCACCAAGACCTTCGCAATGGCCGCCGCGGCGATCCTGTCGGTGACGCTCGTGCCAGCGCTCATGGTCGTTTTCGTGCGGGGCAGGATCATTCCCGAGCACAGGAACCCTGTGAACCGAGTGCTCATCTGGGTCTACCGCCCGATCATCGCAGGGGTCCTCAAAGCCAGGACGCTGACCATCGTCATCGCGCTCGCGGCGCTGGCGGTCACGGTCTGGCCAGCGCGGCAGCTCGGCAGCGAGTTCATGCCCGCGCTCGACGAAGGGACGCTCATGTACATGCCGACAACTCTGCCAGGTCTTTCGGTCACCAAGGCAGCCGAACTGATGCAGACGCAGGATCGGATCATCAAGTCCTTCCCGGAGGTCGAAACCGTGTTCGGCAAGGCGGGCAGGGCGCTCACGGCAACCGATCCCGCGCCGACCGAAATGTTCGAGACCATCATCACTCTGAAGCCCAAGGACCAGTGGCGGCCCGGCGTGACGGTCGATTCCCTCAGGCAGGAGATGGATGGCGCGCTTCAGTTTCCCGGGGTCTCCAACGCTTGGACGATGCCCATCCGGGCACGGATCGACATGCTGTCCACCGGGATCCGCACCCCGGTCGGCGTCAAGGTTTTCGGCACGGATCTCGGCGAGATGGAAAAGGTCGCGCGCCGCGTCGAGGCGGTCCTCAAGAAGGTCCCCGGAACTTCATCTGCCTATGCCGAACGGGTGATCGGCGGCTATTACCTCGATATCCTTCCCGACCGTGCGGCACTCGCCCGGTACGGCCTGACTATCGACAGCGTCCAGGATGTGGTCGGCATGGCTCTGGGATCCGAGACCCTGACCCAAACGGTGGAGGGAAGGGAGCGGTATTCGGTCGCCATCCGCTACCCGCGCGACTACCGCAGCGACCCGCAGGCGATCGGCAGGGACGTTCTCGTCAGTCTGCCGGGCGGCGGAACCGTGCCGCCCGGAGATGTCGCCAGGATCGAGCTGACCAGAGGTGCGACATCGATCCGAACAGAGAACGGTCAGCTTGCCGTCTACGTCTTCGTCGACATCGCGGGGCGCGACCTCGGCGGATATGTGGCCGAGGCAAAGGCTGCAGTCGAAAGCGAGGTCCCTATGCCACCGGGCTATTCGCTCGGCTGGAGTGGGCAGTTCGAATATCTCGAGCGGGCGAAGGCGCGACTGGCATTTGTCGTGCCTCTGACGCTGGCCCTGATCTTCCTGCTGCTCTACCTCAATTTCAGGCGGCTGACCGAGACGCTCATCGTCATGCTCTCTCTGCCCTTCGCGCTGGTCGGCGGGATCTGGCTGATGTGGTGGCTGGGCTTCAACATGTCCGTCGCGGTCGCGGTTGGCTTCATAGCGCTCGCGGGCGTGGCGGCCGAAACCGGGGTGATAATGCTTATCTATCTGGATCACGCGCTGGCCGAAGAGCGGACGCGGTGCGCGGCGGAAGGGCGCGAGCTGACCGCTGAGGACCTGCACAGGGCGATCGTCGTCGGAGCGGTCGAGCGCGTTCGCCCCAAGATGATGACCGTTGTCGCCATCATGGCCGGACTGATACCCATTCTATGGAGCACCGGAACCGGGTCGGAGATCATGCAGAGGATCGCGGTTCCGATGATCGGCGGCATGATGTCGTCGACGGTGCTGACCCTCGTCGTCATCCCGGCCGTCTATGCCCTTGTCAAGGGCTGGCGGCTCGGTCGCGCAACCGAAACCCGGGAGGTGCATCAGTGAGATCGTACGGCGGCATCGGCGCGACCATAGTCATGCTTCTCACGCTGGCTGGCGCAGTTGCTGCCGCGCCAGCTTGGGAGCGGCAAGTCGGCATGAAATCGATGGCGGAATCCGCAAGGATCATCGGGGACCTCTTCAGTGGCAAAAGGGCGTACTCCCAGACGGAATTCAGGGCGGCTGCAGAAAGCCTCCGGACGCGTGCGGGAAAGCGCCTTGTCGAGGACTTCGGCGGCGGGCATCAACCCGATTCGAAGGCGGATGCGGAAGAGATTTCTTCGTCGTCGGAAGAATTTGGAAGGCTCGCCCGCGATCTCGAGACATACGCCGCCGTGCTTTCCTCGGCCGCCGACAGAAATCCGAAGGAACTGGGGCCCGGCACCAGGATGGGCGGCACGCTTCTCGGCAGTCCCTTCGGGCGTAAGGCGGATGCAGATCGGGATGCGGCTTCGATGCCCCCGGAACACGCGTACCACCTCATGCTTCAAACATGCACGAGCTGCCATGCGAGGTTCCGCATGCCGTGAGGGATTTGTATGGATCGCAGCGGGCTGTGGCGGGCAACGGGTCGTCGTCGATCACGAGCAGCAGGCCTTCTGCGGCTGTGAACCAAAGCATCCGTCGTCTGTCTTTGGCTTTTCTGCGAGCCAGCGGTCGCGCGGCTTACAGCTTGCAATCCGTGGGGCCAGAGCTACCTCGAACACTCCGGTATGAAGGCGCGGTGCGGACGCATAATATAGCGACATCGGCCGCACGCCATCACCGACTTCGAACGTCAGCTTTGCGGATGACACGAGCCGGACATGGTCGGAGACTTTCCTTATGATCGCCGAGAACTTGCCAGCATGCATGTGTGTCCGGCATCCACGTCGATATCCCATAGCTGAACGAAAATCTCCGACCAGGCTTCCGGGTTGGCCCCGCAATCGAGGGCCGCGAACTGCCCGGCCTTCACTTCGGTGACATGGTATCCCGGCCGGATGGGGTTGCCGTCATAGGTGAACGCCAGTGGCGCATCCGGCGCCACCGCAAGCACATCCAAGAGATGGCCAAGGCTGATGTCTGTCGAAAGAGTGTTGTCGATCGCGTTCATGTGGGCTATCCCTCTATCCAATAGTTCAAGGATTATTGAAGTATTGATAAACGTCAAGCCCTTTTTCATTCGCCGCGCTTTCCCAGGAGACGCGCCTTGCCGTCGTTCGGGCACTGGTTGTCGCCGGACCTGAGAGACTGGCCGCAGGCGTGATCGCTGAACGCATGGGCGTCTCAGCAACAAACGTCTCGTTCCACCTGAAGGAGCTGGAGCGGTCGGGATTGATCTCCCAGCGAAGAGAATCCCGTTCGATCATGGGGTTAGAACAAGAGCAGTCCGAAATCGTACGCTAAGGACGAACGGAATGAGAACTTACGCGGCGTTCCTTAGCCTAGCCGGAAGGCGGAGCGATCGA
>NZ_JBNWDR010000018.1:0-41258 GCF_053521785.1 Agrobacterium sp. A3-95
CTCAATTGGATGCTTCGTCATATGACTACTCCTGGTGTTACCACTAGGACTGGCAGTCAGAAGGCCGTCATCGCAAGACGGCCTTCACCGTGGGCTTACTCACTGTCTTCGCATCAACCGGCTGATTGTGATCTTCGGGCATGGTGAGAATGTCACCGGCCCACTTTGCGGCGTTCGTGGCGATGTAGGCGCAGAGCTGGGCGAACTTCGCTTCGGCAAGCTACTACTGACAGCGATCACGCGGGCCATCTAGGAGTTAAAAGCAGGTAATCTAGCGACGTCAGAGCTAACGGGATGCTGCTCAGAAAGTCTTTTTGACATGTAGCGCAGAATTACCCGCCCCCGAACCAACCGATAATCGAGATCCAAGCAGGTGTAACCGATCAACAAACCTACCCAAGCCATAAAGACAGCGTTGACATCCAATTCTTCAAAAAGATAGCCGCAAGTCAGTGTGACTGCGACGTAAAGAAAAAAACTAACCTTTCTGAAACGAAACACGATATACGCGACAGAGCTTACAACAAAAATACAAACCAATATGCCGGCAGTAAATGCAGTCGAAATAAAACCGTTATGAGGTGTGCCCAAGTTGCTGAACATCTTCATCTCAGCAACCCTGGCCATAAGTCCTACGCCAAAAGGATTGTTGAGAGCTACTTGGATGCCGTAGCCTAGCGATTCAAGTCGCTCAAAAATATTTGAGCTGGCGTTCTCGTCCTCGATAAACCTTTTCGAGATCGCGTCATCGAGCCAATCAAATGACCCAAAAGAAAACATAACTGAGATAATTAAAGTTCCAATAATGGCATACACTAATGTCAAAGCCAATTTCCGGCTCGAAATAGAAGACATGTACGACATTAGCCCTATCAAAGCCACCGTACCCATCCCTGATCTATTTAATGTGGCCGTAAACGAAATAAGGTATACCGCTAAAAATGATGCAAATATAAAAAAGCTACGCCGCCTCTCTGCTAAATATGCCGCGGCGGTGGCTGCCAAGGCGAACACTGGACCAGCTTCATTTCCGTGCGTCCAAAGTCCGCCAGCTTTTTCGAAGCGCAGTAAAGGTGCATTATAGTCGCCGCTTGCTGCAGCATCAGCTACTGCCTGATAGTCAAAGATAAGGGCCAAACCAACCTTTGTAAGCGTGTATGGAGCGTACAAATCAACAAACAAAAATACCGTTGTCGCTACAAATCCTGCCAAAATTCCCCAGCAAAATAAATTTAGAGAGTCTTCCCGGAGTAATGCGAAAGTAAACGGGAGAAAATAAAGTATATATAAAAACGTAAAAACGGATGAATATAACTCCCCATTGCCTCTATCGTTAAAAAAAGTCAGCGACATCAGGAGTGCAAAAATCACTGGAACAAGATGAATTAGGATAATTGCATAATTGAACATCCTAATATAAATTATATACAATATAGGTATTGTTGTTATAACGATCATGTCCGTCATTCGAAGAAACGGAAGCCCAAAGGCTGTCGGAATAACGTTACATTGCAACAAGAAACCAAAAACGAATATAAATAAACGTATCATTCCACGGGACACAACTATCCGACCGGGATACATAGGTAGCGCTTCAATGAAACTGGGCAATTCATCGCGTTGCCGCTGTCTGCTTAGCTCTAGTCGCTGCACTTTGGAAAGCCTTCTACATAGATATTGTCGCTAGACTCACCAAGCTAAATCGGAAAACATTTCCTCTTTTTCATCTTCGCTTAAAGCACGATATTCGTAGTTGTTGGCGTCTCCCCGCCGCATAACCACATGTGAAAGTTTCTCACCAGCAATCGAGGTTACGGGAAAGAAAACGTGCGCGCGAACCCATTCATCTGGATCGCGCTTGGGCTTGTTACGTTTGAAGAATGCAGCTATCTCTAGGAACTTGACGTATAGTAGTGATGGCATAACTACCGAATTCATTTTTACCCCAATCTTTTTTCTTAAAATATAAAAAAATATCAAAAAACCTTTTTAGCCTAGGAATCGACCTTGATCAAGAACCTTCATGCTCTCAGGGCTTTTGCCGCACTGATGGTAGTTTATGTACACATCGTTCCGGATTTACGACGTGCATATCCCGATCTTCCAATCTTTGTCTCTGCAAATGCTGGCGTTGACATATTTTTTGTGTTGTCCGGCTTCCTCATGGTAACAAGCGTCGAGAAGGCAAAAACAACAATATTTGACTTCTATTTCAATAGATTGGCACGGATAGTGCCGTTGTATTGGCTACTCAATTTGCTCATCTGTGCTGCATATCTTTTAGGTCTGCGGCCGATAGGCGTCACCACCCTTCCGCTAGATGATGTTGTCAAGTCCTTCTTGTTTCTACCGGTCCATAGAAATGGCGTCGAGTATCCTATTTTGTATGTAGGATGGACCTTGATTTACGAAATACTTTTCTATTTTGTATTTGGAATTTTCGTTTGGATAAAAGACAGATTTTCTGCATCGCTTTTTGTTACGCTGATATTAATAATTTTGGCCGCACTACATTTGGTTTTGAATGTTGAAGATTCCATATTCTTACGATTTTACACGAACCCGATTATACTAGACTTCGCGTTAGGCGTTTGGCTCGCACGCTTTTCCTTGGCTTACGATTTCAGAAGTCTGCCAGCTTACTGCTTGATAGGAAGCATGTTAGCAGGGGCGGTACTCATTGCTCTACCCGATATTATTTCCCTTCCGTCGTACGAGGGGTTTACTAGGCCTGCAACTTGGGGGGTGGGAGGAAGTTTAGTAATTTTTGCGCTGTTGGGTTTAGAAAAACGAGGGATATCCGTGAATTACTCACCCGTGCTTACGATTGGCTCAGCGAGTTATGCAATATATCTCATCCATCCATTTGTGTTACAAATTGTCGCGAAGATGACATCGCACATCGTGGAATATCGCCCACTATTTTGCGTTATGACTGTGGTTGGCGGGATTGGGTTGACCCTTCTTATCAGCGTGCAAACATGGCAGCGGTTTGAAGTCCCCGCAAACAAAGTGTTGCGAAATTGGCTGGCGTCGAGAGCGCTCCGAATAAACGCAAATGAGGTTTAGTCCCGGACAGGATCAAGCGCGAGTATGCAAATTCTCTTCGATACCGCGCGCGCAAGCGCTTGATTGGCCGCCGCACTTAGGTGCAAGCCGTCTACCCATTTTTGGGGGATATCTGACATTGCTGCCGAGGCATCGACGAAAAACAGATTCCGTTCACGCGCCGAACTCCGAACGACCTCGCGATACGCTTCTAAACCCGCGTCTACAGCGCCTGTGGCAATAGGGGGAGGCGTCACGAGAAGAACTTGGCCCCCCGTGAGTGTGCGGCGATTGATTAACCGTTCTAAGTTTACTTTAAATTCTTCTGTTGTAAGCGACCTCTCCAGTTTCCCGAAGTTGCCGAAGTCGTTGGTCCCATACATCAAAACTGTCAGATTGGCAGTTTTCTTTGCCGCCCATCTTCTGATGCCGTCGATACTTCTGTCACCTGGGAAGCCATGATTAGTGACTTGCAAATCCTTTAGAATTTTGCCTACCTCTTCCGGAAAAGGAACTTTGCTTCTTCGTGGCCATGCGCCGTTGATTTTTGGCTCACCCGCAATTTCGCTTTCATCAAAGCCATAGGTTAAGCTATCTCCTTCAAAAACGATTTCCGAATTGGGCGTGACAATAATTTGGTCAGATAAACACGTTCCATGACTAGGGCTGGCGAAGATTAGCAGAGCGACCAGGCAGCCTGGAAATGCGAAGTGGGAAAAAGACTTTGTCAGCATTAATTTTCTCGTGAGATATATTTTTGTAACGATATTCTGAGGACTTCATATTATGATAATGAATTTGCAAGTTTTAAGAGCAGTGGCGGCTTTTCTGGTTTTTTTTCATCATTTTATTCCCAATATAGATCGAGTTTTTCCAGGGGCAAAAGCCTATGAATTCGGAGCTGCTGGAGTGGACATTTTTTTTGTCCTCAGTGGGTTCATCATGGTGTTAACAACGTTCGATAGAGATGGTGACCCAGCGAAGTTCTTCGTTAATCGAATTGTCCGTATCGTACCTATATACTGGATAATGACATTAGCTATCGTTGCCCTGTTCTTGATTGGGTTTCGCCCCATTGGCGTGCTCGATCTGGAAATAAGCTACATTTGGAAATCACTTTTATTTATCCCGTTTACTCGCAACGGCCTATGGGAGCCAATATTATCTGTTGGTTGGACGCTGAATTTTGAAATGTTTTTTTATACGCTATTTGCGTTGCTGCTTATTTTTCCTAATTTTAGACTTAGAATATCTCTCCTGGTATCAATTTTAACGTTTTTCGTTGGTGCTGGAATGGTTTTCCCGCTGAACTCTTACCTCGAATATTATGCCAGCCCCGTAATATTGGATTTTGCTTTTGGAGCAGGATTTGGAGCTTACTATGTTTCGAAACGCGCTAGTTCTCTCTCAGGAAAAAAAGTCGGCGCGTGGCTTCTAATAGCCGCAGGAGCACTTCTTATTGCCGCAACAGGCAGCGGACTGGGGCTTAGCTCAAGTAGTAATATATTGCGCCCAATGACTTGGGGCTTGGCTGGCGTATTGCTGATTTACGGCTGCGTGCTTCTCGAGGAACTTGGCTTGGTTGCACGAAACAGATTTTTGATTCAACTTGGAAACGCGAGCTACTCGATATATCTCGTTCATAATCTGATGATTCAGGTTTCCGTAAAAGCGGTAAGTGTATTTTTTACGCCCGGTTTGGTTGCGCTAGTGATAATGGTTTTGTGCGCTTTGGCGATGACAACGATATTTGGTTTGGCCTCGTATAAATTCATTGAGTATCCAATAAACCAAAGTTATCGTCGACTAACTATTAAGCCGCAAAAGATGGAATCGATGGCAGGATCGCGACTGTAGTAAGTATCGATATGCCGGTTTGCGCTAAGACGCGGACTCACTACCTGACGCGAGATCCTCGTGGCGGCAAGTTTGAGCCCGGCAAGTTAATGATCTGCACGTCTGTCGTATCGCGTTGCCAGACCACGCGTCTGTTTGATGCGATTGAAGAAACACTCCACCAGATTGTGTTGGCGATATACCCAGCGGCTGAAACTGGAGGTCTGTTTGCGGTTGGCTTTGGCGGGGATATTGCCCAGCACTTACGTTGCTTGGCAAAGTTACGGATCGCGTCGTTGTCATAGGCCTTGTCGGCAAGCAGCGTCGAACCAGGCTTAATGTCACTTAGCAGCTTTTCGGCCATGGGAGCATCCGCAGCCTGACCCGCGCTCAATTCCAGTCGAACAGGCAAACCATCAGCATCAACGAGCGCGTGGATTTTTGTCGTCAGGCCGCCACGCGAACGTCCCATGCAAGGATCGGCAGATCCCCCTTTTCTGCGCTGGCACCATGCTTGTGAACGCGGACACAGGGGTAATCGATCATGACGACCTCTCCGGAATAATGCCTTGAAACAGCACCGAGAAGACGATCCCAGACGCCCACCTTGCGCCACCGCGAGAAGCGATTGTGTAGCGTCTGCGCGGACCGTAGCGCTCCGGTACATCACGCCAGGATGAGCCGGTCCGAAAGTGCCAAAGGATACAATTGATCATCCGGCGGTCGTCTACTCGCGCAACTCCACGGCTATTGCTCGGCAACACCTGGAGTGCCCCCGTTTCGCCAGACAGTCGGAAGGCTGAAAAAGGCTTCCTGAAAACTGAAAAATATTCCCGGTATAAAACCGGGTACATTTCAAAATGACCAAAAAATTGTGTAGCCAATTTCAACGTACTAGGGGTTTGAACGTTACAGACACCCCATCTGCCATAAAATTCCAAACAGACAGTTTGAAATCAAGAGAACCGGCAGCGTTAGCGACGCGGTGTTCTCTTGGCTTGGAAATTTCTTGTATCACCGAAATGAAGAAACCCGCCTTTCGGCGGGTTCCGTTGATTAATGTATTAGAGTTCAGGACAGCCGCGTTCATTCGCGAATGTGATGCGCTCCGGTCCTCGGCGGGTGAAGCCCTGGACGACGACGCGACCGGGGGTGACGCGCACGATTTCGGGGTCGCGCAGGCCTGCCTCGCGGGCGGCGGCGCGGGCTTCGCGTTCGCCGCAGCCACGCATGCGCGGAGGTCCTCGTCGGTCCATGTCGCGGTCGCGATCACGTATAACCGGGCGAACGCCGTCTGGGCCGATCCGCAGCTCCATGTCCTGCGCACTTGCGTGAATAGGGGCGGCAATGGACACCAATGCGATGCCGAGTGCCAGGCCGGCGGTTTTTATTGACTTGATCATGTTCCCTCACTCAGCCGAAAACCGGCGGAAGCTCGTGTGTTTGCGAGGAGAAAACGCGGTCGGGCTTCGTTTGTTCCTTGAGCAGGAGACATCTCAAGACGGCGCGTTTACAGGCGCATCAGGCTTCCCGCGCTGCGGAAAAGACATAAATCGTTAACCACGTTCGTTACAATTTTATCGAATTTGCAGAAGTCGTTCGCATTTTTGCCACGTTATGCACAAGATTAAGCGACTGTTAGGTGCTTCGATGGCAGGGGCATGCATCGAGGCAAATGAGGGTGCGGTTCTTCGAGCCTGCAAGCAGCGTGGGGCAGACGATTTGAAATCTACGGTCAAGAAACTCGGCATCAACGCCAGATCGGGCGTGAAGTGGCTTGCAATTTCCGTGCTTTGCGCCGCGACAGCCTCGTGTTCCACCACCTCTGAGACCAAACCGAAGCAGAAGCGCAGCAAGGAATATTTCTCCGAATCGGAATATGGCGTCAAAGCCAGCCCGCGCGTGGCCGACGGCCAGAACATTCCCAAGGGCGGCGGGCGTGAGCTTCTCGGCAATGCCTATACCGTCAAGGGCCGACGTTATTTTCCGAAGGAAGAGCCGGGTTACAACAAGACCGGTCTTGCCTCCTGGTATGGTTCCGCCTTCCACGGCCGCCTGACGGCAAATGGCGAGGTCTATGACAAGGAACATCTTTCCGCTGCGCATCCGACATTTCCCCTGCCGAGCTATGCGCGCATTACCAATATGGAAAACGGTGCATCGGTTCTGGTGCGCGTCAACGATCGCGGCCCCTTCCATGAAGGTCGCCTGATCGACGTTTCCAGCAAGACCGCAGATCTTCTCGACATGAAGGGCACTGGAACGGCGAATGTGCGGGTGCAATATGCAGGCCGTGCGCCGCTTGATGGGCACGACATGCCTTATCTGATGGCGTCCTATGTTCCGAAGGGCTCTCGTTCTCCGGGTGTTGCGCCGGAAGGGCAGATCGCGACTGGTGTCATGGTGGCTTCGGCTTCGCCGAATTTCGTGCCGGCCCCGACATCAAACCCGAATTACGGTGCTTCGACGCAGACGGCGCTGGTTGGTACCAAAAAGAATGCAGCGCTCCAGGCCATGCCGCTGGTCAACGGCCCCGCACCGGCCTTCGAACAATTTGCAATCCTGCCGGAAATCGGTCCGTTCCTGGCGGAACGCCCGGAAGGCAATTTCACGCGTGAGCCGGCAGCACCTGGCGGCAACTATCTGCGCGTGCCAACGCCGTCGTCCAAATATGCAGCGGCTTATTCCGAGGAATCCTCTGCTGTTTCGAGAACCTCACGTGCGTTCGACAGCGTGCTCGTCGATCGCGGAGCGCTCAATGAGGATTCCATACTTGCCCATGTGAAGCGTCAGCAGGCGAAGACGCGCTGACGGGTTGAAGAGTTTATGGCTGACTTGCGTTTTCGTCGCGAGCGGCGGGTTGCGGCAGGGAAAGCTGGGCGGTTTCATGCACAAGGCCATTCATCGTTCTTTTCTCCCGGTCGCGGCAGCGCTCGCATTTGCGTTTTTCGGTAACGGTCCGGCGCAAGCGCAAACGCAAACAGCACCTTTCATCGCCAAGGCCGAACAGGCCTATATGATCGATGCCGAAACCGGCACGGTGATGCTTTCCCAGAATGAAAATCAGTCCTTTCCGCCCGCTTCGCTTGCCAAGCTGATGACTGTGGAGGTGATGCTGGATGCGCTGGCCAAAGGGCAGGTGACGCCCGAGACAGCTTATCCCGTTTCTGAATATGCCTGGCGCACGGGTGGTGCGCCGTCGCGGACCTCGACCATGTTTGCGGCGCTGAAATCCTCCGTCAGCGTCAACGATCTTCTGACGGGAATTATTGTGCAGAACGCCAATGATGGCTGCATCATTGTCGCCGAAGGCATGGCAGGGTCCGACTCCGCTTTCGCCAAGCGCATGACGGTGAGAGCCGGCGAACTCGGCATGAACCGCAGTGTCTTTGCCAATTCGACGGGTCTTCCCGATCCGGGCAACCAGACGACCGCGAAAGATATGGTGCTTCTCGCCCAGCATCTGCGCGATACCTATCCCGATCGCTATGGGCTTTTCACCAAGCCGGATTTCGAATGGAACCGGATTTTCCAGCGTAACAAGAACTCGCTGCTGGGTAACGGCATAGACGGTCTCGGGCTTGGTTTTGCGGAAGGCAGCGGTTTCGCAGCGGTCGTGTCGGCAGAGCGGGAAGGGCGCCGGGTCTATCTGGCGCTTGGCGGCATCGCGGACGACAAGACGCGGCAGGACGAAGCACGCCGGGTGGTTGACTGGGGGCTGACGGCCTTCGAAAAACGCCATCTTTTTGCAAAGGACGAAGCCGTCGGTTCAGTCAGCGTCTACGGTGGCGATGTCTCGCATATAGACCTGTCGCCCCGGGAAGATGTCAGCGTGCTGGTACCGGTCAATAATCCCGAGCGTATTTCCGGGCGGATCGTCTATCGCTGGCCGCTCAATGCACCGCTCGACACTGGTGCGAATGTCGGAACACTCAAGGTTTTTTCGGGCGAAAGGCTGTTGCGGGAAGTGCCGCTTTACACGAGAACGGCAGTCGGCAAGGGCACGTTGACCCAGAATGCAGCCGGGGCTCTCAAGGAATTGCTGCTGTTCTGGCTCTGATGCCTATCCCGCAAGCCGCAACTTTCCCTATGCTTTTGTTCAGACACCGGATTTTCTGAAAAGCGCTTCACACTTTTCGGTTCGATGCTGTAAACAGGCATTTCGATATTTCTGAGACTTCCTCACAGGACGTGACATTGGCCGAAAAGACCGGATTGTTCATCAGCTTCGAGGGCGGCGAAGGCGCTGGCAAGTCGACGCAGATTCGCACGCTTGCCGAGGCGCTTCGCGACCGTGGTTTCGATGTGATCGTAACCCGTGAGCCGGGCGGTTCGCCGGGGGCAGAGGCCGTTCGCCATGTTCTGCTGTCGGGTGCTGCCGAATCCTTCGGCGTGCGCATGGAGGCAATCCTGTTTGCGGCAGCGCGCAACGACCATGTCGAGGAGGTCATTCGCCCGGCACTAGAACGTGGCGCAATCGTGCTTTGTGACCGGTTTCTTGATTCCTCACGTGTCTATCAGGGTACGACCGGCAATCTGGAGCCGGATTTCATCGAGACGCTGCAACGCGTTGCTATTGATGGCGTCGTACCGGAACTGACGTTGATCTTCGATATCGCCGCCGAAAAGGGCCTTGCCCGGGCCAGAAAGCGTGCGGATGAGGGTGCCGCACCGGACCGTTTCGAAAAAGAGGAAATCGAGACCCACGAGAAGCGGCGTGAAGCCTATCTGGATATTGCGCTTGCCGAGCCGCGTCGTTGTCGGATCGTCAATGCCGATCAGCCGGAAGAAAAGGTGACGGAAGACGTCATGTCATTTGTCGAGCCTTTGCTCGAGCGGCTGGAGACTGCGGCGGGCACGGCGCATGAGTGAGGTTCAGGGCGTTCTCGACGGCGCAATTGCGCCGCAGCAGAACACGAAGCTTTTCGGCCATGGCGAAGCGGAGGCGTTTCTTGCGCAGTCCTATCGCTCCGGCAAGGGCCACCATGCGATCCTGATCGAAGGCCCTGAAGGCATTGGTAAGGCAACACTCGCTTTCCGTTTCGCCAACCATGTACTTACCCATCCCGATCCAGCCACAGCACCGGATTTCCTGGCCGATCCCGATACGGAATCGCTTGTCAGCCGGCAGATCACCTCCGGTGCGTCGCATAATCTGCTGCATCTGACCCGCCCGGCGGATGAAAAGACCGGCCGCGTGAAATCCGCCATCACGGTGGATGAGGTGCGGCGGGCAGGGCACTTCTTCTCGCAGACGTCGGGCACCGGCAATTGGCGTATCGTCATCATCGATCCGGCTGACGATCTAAACCGCAATGCCGCAAACGCCATTCTGAAAATACTGGAAGAGCCGCCAAAGCGGGCGATGTTCCTCGTTTTGTCGCATGCGCCGGGCAAATTGCTGCCGACCATCCGCTCGCGCTGCATGCCGCTCCGGCTGCTGCCGCTTTCGGATGCGGATATGGTGCAGTCGCTCGATCATCTCGGTATCAGCCCTGCTGGCGAAAAGCGGGATGCGCTGCTTTCCGCCTCCAAGGGCAGCGTCGCGCAGGCGTTAAAACTGATGAATTACGGCGGCTCCGACATTGTGGAGGCGCTCGCCTCCGTCATGACGGCCGAAGGGCCCGGTGCACGCAAGCAGATGCACAAGCTTGCCGAAGTTCTGGCACAGAAGGACGGCGATATTGTTCTCGGCTTCTTCATGGAGCACGTGACGGAGGAGTTGATGGCGCGTGCGAGAGCGGCGGCGATGGCCGGTGATATCTCGGCGGCAGAGAAACATGCGCGCCTTTCGTCGACGCTTTCGGAACGAATTACCGTGGCGCAGGCCTATAATCTCGACAAGAAGCAGATGGTGCTTTCCATTCTGGAAGATGTTCGCGGCGTGTGAGACCCAAGAGATCGTACGGAACGTACGCTTTTGCTTTCGCTGTTGCGAACAATCGTTTAAGAGCGGTCTATCCAAAAAACAGCCTGTAAAGTCGATAGACCGTCATGACAGACAAGACACCCTTCTACATCACCACCGCAATCTCCTATCCTAACGGCAAGCCGCATATCGGCCATGCCTACGAGTTGATTGCGACGGATGCCATGGCACGCTTTCAGCGCCTGGACGGAATGGATGTTTTCTTCCTGACCGGCACCGACGAACACGGCCAGAAGATGCAGCAGACAGCGCGGGCGGAAGGCATTTCGCCGGAAGAGCTGGCGCAGCGCAATTCCGACCAGTTCCGCGAGATGGGCAAGCTCCTTAACGCCTCGAACGACGATTTCATCCGCACCACGGAAGAACGTCATCATGAGACCTCGCGCAATATCTGGAACCTGATGGCCGACAGCGGCGACATCTACAAGGACAGCTATGCCGGCTGGTATTCAGTGCGCGACGAGGCCTATTACGGCGAGGACGAGACGGAAGTGCGCGCCGACGGCGTTCGCTATGGGCCGCAGGGCACGCCCGTCGAATGGGTCGAGGAGGAGAGCTATTTCTTCAAGCTCTCCGAATATCAGGACAAGCTGCTGAAGCTCTACGAGGAAAACCCGGATTTCATCGGTCCCGCTGAGCGTCGCAACGAGATCATCTCCTTCGTCAAATCCGGCCTCAAGGACCTGTCGATTTCCCGTACGACGTTCGACTGGGGCATCAAGGTTCCTGATGACCCGAAGCATGTCATGTATGTCTGGGTCGATGCGCTGACCAACTACATTACCGCTACGGGTTACATCGAAGACAAGAACGGTCCGCGTGCAAAATATTGGCCGGCCGACGTGCATATCATCGGCAAGGACATCATTCGCTTCCACGCGGTCTATTGGCCGGCTTTCCTGATGAGCGCCAAGCTGCCGCTGCCCAAGCGGGTTTATGCGCACGGCTTCCTGCTCAACAAGGGCGAGAAGATGTCGAAGTCGCTTGGTAACGTCGTCGATCCGGTCAATCTGGTCAACCATTTCGGTCTCGATCAGGTCCGCTATTTCTTCATGCGCGAAGTCTCCTTCGGCCAGGACGGCAGCTATAGCGAAGAGGGCATCGCCACCCGCATCAACGCAGATCTTGCCAATGGCATTGGCAATCTGGCCAGCCGCTCGCTGTCGATGATCGTCAAGAATTGTGACGGACAGATCCCGACGCCCGGGCCGTTGACCGATGAAGACAAGGCGATGCTCGCCTCCGCCGACGGGCTTCTGGCACTCTGCCGTGAGGAAATGGGCAAACAGCTCATCCATCGCGCGCTTGCAGCCATCATCGCCGTCGTTTCGGAAACCGACCGCTATTTCGCGTCGCAGGAGCCGTGGGCTCTGAAGAAGACCGACCCAGAACGCATGGGCACCGTGCTTTACGTGACGGCGGAAGTCGTCCGCCAGATAGGCATTCTGTTGCAGCCCTTCATGCCGGGATCCTGCGAGAAGCTGCTCGATCTCGTAGCCGCCCCTGCCGACAAACGGGATTTTGCCGCACTCGGCGAAGCCGGACGTCTGTTTCCGGGAACGCCGCTTGAGGCACCGAAGCCGGTATTCCCGCGTTACGTCGCACCGGAAGCGTGAAGGCGACGACCATGCTGATCGATACGCATTGCCATCTGGATTTTCCCGATTTCGAGGCTGAGCGCGACGATATCATCGCTCGCGCCCATGCTTCCGGCGTTGCCCAGATGGTGACGATCTCGACCCGGGTGCGCCGTCTGCCCGAGCTTCTGAAGATTGCGGAAAAATATCCGTCGGTTTTCTGCTCGGTCGGCACGCATCCGAACAATGCCGACGAAGAACTCGACATTTCGGCCGACGAGCTTGTGCGGCTTGCCGAGAGCCACGACAAGATCGTGGCGATCGGCGAGGCGGGGCTGGATTATTTCTACGACACGCAAAAGCCGGAAGACCAGAAGACCGGCCTCGTTCGCCACATCGAGGCGGCGCGGAGAACCAAGCTTCCGCTCGTCATCCACAGCCGCAGCGCTGATGAGGACATGGCTGCGATTCTGCGTGAAGAAAGCGACAAGGGTGCTTTTCCCTTTATCCTGCACTGCTTTTCCGCAGGTCCCGATCTCGCTAACACCGGCGTCGAACTTGGCGGTTACGTATCCTTTTCCGGCATTCTGACGTTCCCGAAATCGCAGGATATCCGCGATATTGCAGCCACCGTGCCGCTCAACCGTGTGCTGGTGGAAACGGATGCGCCTTATCTTGCGCCCAAGCGTTGGCGCGGCAAGCGCAATGAGCCTTCTTATGTGGTGAACACGGCGGAAGTGCTGGCGGAGGTACATGGCATCTCGTTCGAGCGCATGGCCGAAATCACCACCGAGAATGCTTTCCGCTGCTTTTCGAAGATGACAAGGGTGTAGGCGTGGCAATCTACCGTCGCCGCTTTACGGTTCTCGGATGTGCGTCGTCTCCCGGCGTACCGCGCATCAACGGCGACTGGGGCGCCTGCGATCCTGAAAACCCCAGGAATCGGCGTACTCGTGCGGCCTTCATGGTGGAGCAGATCGGACCTGATGGTGGTAAGACCACCGTCGTCATCGACACTGGGCCTGATTTTCGCGAGCAGATGATTGCCGCCAAAGTGGAGGCAGTCGATGCGGTTCTATACACTCATGCCCATGCCGACCATTTGCACGGTATTGACGATCTGCGCATCTATTTCGCCATTCAGCAGAGCCGCATTCCGATCTATGCCGATCCAGTCACCATGGCGCGCATCTGGGATGGTTTTGCCTATTGCCTGGAAACGCCTCCGGGCAGCAATTATCCGCCGATCGTCGAGCCGCGGATCATCGCCGATATCGACGCGACCCTGATCATCGAGGGGGCAGGCGGGTCGATACCTTTCAACGTGCACATGCAGCAGCATGGTGACGTGCACTCGCTCGGCTTTCGGATTGGCGATGTTGCCTATTGCACCGATGTCAGCGATTTTCCGACCGAAAGCGTGCCCAAGCTTGCCGGTCTCGACGTCCTCGTCATCGATGCGCTGCAGCACCGTTATCACCCCAGCCATCTCTCGCTCGAACAGGCGCTCGGCTGGATCGATAGATTTGCACCCAAAAGGGCGATCTTGACCCATATGCACATTCCGCTCGATTATGACACGGTGATGCGCGAAACGCCTGATCATGTTGAACCGGCTTACGACCAGATGCGTTTCGAAGTCGAACTCGAGATTGAAGCGCCCTAATACCGCCTGAAAAGGAACAGCATGTCGACCCGGCCTTTCCGTGCACCCAGTATGGCGAGCTTCTTCGACAATCTGCGCTCCAGTCGCCTGCGGGCGATGTTCCGGCGCGGCGAGCTGGGGCTGGTGGCTCTCGCCGTCCTCATCGGCATTGCGGCCGGCCTTCTGGTGGCGTTGATCGGCAGATTGAGTACGGCCCTGCATGTGTTGGTCTTCGGTGTCGAGCGGCTGAGCAGCAGTGAACTCTCCGGCTGGATCGTGCTTGCCGGGCCGGTCATTGGCGGCATCGTACTCGGCCTGATCCTCTTCATTCTTTCGAAAACCCGCAAAAAGCCGATGGTCGACCCCATCGAGGCGAATGCGCTGCATGGCGGCCGCCTTTCGCTGACGGACAGCATCATCGTCTGCGTGCAGAACATCGTCTCAAACGGTTTCGGCGCATCTGTCGGGCTTGAGGCAGGCTATACGCAGATCGCCAGCGGTGTGGCCTCCAAGATCGGCATCAAGCTAAAGCTGAGACGAGGAGACATGCGCATCCTCGTCGGCTGTGGTGCTGCTGGTGCCATTGCCGCTGCCTTCAACGCGCCTCTAACCGGGGCATTCTATGCCATAGAACTCATCATCGGCACCTATACCGTCGTGACACTCGCGCCGCTCATTGTCTCTGCGCTGGTTGCCAGCATCGTGGCAGGGCTTATCGGCGGACATGGCCTGTCCATCGATATCTATGATGCCAGCCGTGTGACGCCGCCGGATTATGTACCGGCCATCTTTCTCGGCGTGGTATGTGCGTTTATCGGCATCGTGCTGATGCAGACGGTCTCCCTTATCGAGGAAACGGCCCGCAAAAGCGCGATTCCCGGCTGGCTGCGTCCAACAATCGGTGGCGTGGCGGTGGGCGCACTTGCGCTGATTTCACCGCAGGTCCTGTCGAGCGGCCACGGTGCGCTCCATCTCAACATCGATGCCGATCTGACGATATACGGGCTGGCCGGGCTTTTCCTGCTGAAGGCTGCGGCGAGCGCGATTTCCATCGGCTCGAATTTCCGCGGCGGTCTGTTTTTTGCCTCGCTGTTCATGGGGTCGCTGGTCGGCAAGATTTTCGCACTCTGCGCACCCTATATCGGCTATGGCTCGACAGCACCCGTGGTCTACGCCGTGGTCGGCATGAGTGCTTTTGCCGCCGCCATTATCGGCGGTCCTCTGACGATGACGTTTCTGGCGCTGGAACTGACCGGAGACTTCCAGATCACGGCTTTGGTGCTCGCGGCCGTCATCACGACATCGCTAGTGGTACGCACCACCTTCGGTTACTCCTTCGCCACTTGGCGTTTTCACCTGCGGGGCGAAAGCATTCGCAGCGCCCACGATATCGGCTGGATCCGCGACCTGACGGTGGGCAAGATGATGCGCGCCGATATTCGCAAGGCCAATGTCAGCATGGGTCTTCCCGCGTTCAAGGAGAAGTTTCCGCTAGGCTCTACGCAGCGGGTTATCATGACACATGACGACGGGCGTTATGCCGGAATGGTCCTCGTGCCGGAAATCTACGCCGATCCGATGGATCGCGATCCCTCCAAGATCAGCCTCGAGACCTACCTCAATTACAAGAACGACGTGCTGCTGCCGGCAATGAACGCACGTCAGGCGGCGGCAGCCTTCGATGCTACCGAAAGCGAAGCTCTGGTTGTCGTCAACGACAAGATCGAAAACCGACCGGTTGGCCTGCTGACGGAAAGCCATACGCTGAGGCGGTATAGCGAAGAGCTCGAGCAAAGGCGCCGCGAGGCATCAGGAGAGTTATAAATCACATCAGGAAACTGCACTTATATGTTGAAATAGATAGGTTTATTATGATCTAGATCTTGGGGCGACAGACTTGTGATTTTCCAGCGATGTCGCATGGGCTAACTTGGCATCACATTGTGAAGCAAGCTGTCATTCGCCGCAGCGGATGCGATTTGAGTACTCAAAGGAATAGACCATGGATGGCGGCAACTTCGATCTCAAGGAGGAAATCCGCGATTATTGGTCGAAAAGATCAGAGACTTTCGATCTGGCCTTTGGACACAAGATAGCAGCCGGCGCCGAGGCCAATGCATGGCAGAAGCCGATCCGCGACCTGGTGGGACCTGAGCCGAAACATATCCTTGAACTGGCCTGTGGCACCGGCGAGGTGACGCGACTTATTCATGATCTCGGCCACGAGGTCACGGCACTCGACTTTTCAGAAGCGATGTTATCCGTAGCGCGCGCCAAACATGCGGGAAAACCAAGGCTACGTTTCGTGATGGCGGATGCCGAAAACACCATGGAGCCGGATGCGTCCTATGATGCGATCATTTGCAGGCATCTGGTCTGGACACTGACGCAGCCTGAGGAGACCTTCCGCGAGTGGTTCAGGCTGCTTCGTCCGGGCGGTCGGCTCCTGTTTTTCGATGGTGACTGGGCAACGCCAAAACCGGCAGGGCGTCTTGCCAGCCTTTTGATCCGGCTCATCGATCTTTCGGTGGGGGCCGACAAGAATTACGATGGCGCCCAAAGCAGCCATCATGCCGCAATCATGAAGGCGCTTCCGTTCGGGCAGGGGTTGCGCCCGCAGATGCTGACGCCGCTCCTGATCGCCGCCGGCTTTACCGGCATCGAACTGCACTCACATGCCCCGATTGCGAGAGCGCAGCGGAAAAACACCAACCTGCGCAACAGGCTGCGAACTTTCGTCTACCGTCGTTTCATCCTGACCTGCCGCCGTCCTTGAAACGGGACTGGTAATGGGAAACGGGAAAGGTGAGGGGCCGAGTGTGAAATCACACAACCACAAACTCAGCGGTCCTTTACAATAGCACCACCCGAGAAATGGTCGCGGTACCAGGGCAGAAACCATATTGCGAGCGGGCCGAAGACCATGCGATAGAGCGCTTGCGTAAAAGTCAGTCTTTCGCCGGTGCGCCGGACGACCTTTAATCGCATTAGCAGTTTTCCGGGAGTTGCCATGAAGGCGCTGCTTTCGAAGGCCGGGAAATAGCAAAACAACACGGATGCCAGCCATAAAAGCGTTACGCCCATCAGAGGTGTCGGCGGTTGCCCCGCTGGAGCGTCCATATATTGCGGTAGCCACTCTGCGGCGATGAATGTCGGTGCAAACGCCACACTGATGAGCAAGATGAGATCGACTATTCCTGCGACGATGCGTTTGAAGATCATGTTTCATCCCTGGACGTGAATCTGACTCGAATAAGATGATTGTACAAGCTATCTACAGAAAACACCCGAAAGCGCTGTCAGTCTTTCCAAACGCCTTTGACGCAAGGAAATGAGCTACATGACTGCTCCACTCGTCATCTACGCGGATGGTTCATACGACCCCGTTGCATTATCGGGAAGCTGGGCATTCATCGTGTTTGAAACCGAGCGGCAGATCCATGCTGCGCGAGGAACGGAAATCGGACTTACGAACAATTCGTTTGAAGTCATGGCGGTCATGAATGCACTTTTGTGGCTCGATGCACAGGCTCCAGGCCGGCCAGCCAAGCTCTGGACAGACTCCGCTCACGTGATGGAAGGTTGCCATCGCTGGCGCGAAATCTGGCGGAGCAACGGGTGGAAGCGCATCAATCCAGATTCGCGAAAACGCAAACGACAGATACCAGATGGCGGTCTGTGGCAGAATGTGGATCGTTTGCTCCTTTGTAATCCGACCGTCGAGATAGCGTGGTGCAAGGGACATTCCGGTATAGCCGGGAACGATCTCGCGGATGCTTTGGCCCGTACCAAGATGGTGGATGGGGGCAATTAGTCTCACGCCAACCGGTCTATAGACGCACGCCAGCAGCTTGTTCTTGTTGAAGTAGCGGAGCTTCAAGCTGTCCGTGCATGAACAAAATTGGGGCGTTATCAGCCCTGCAATCCACGCCAATATGGTGCCGCTGTTCCTCCTTAAATTGCCGCCCCATCTCTCCGCCAAGGCTCGGCAATTCGTTGTGGCAACGA
Organism: Agrobacterium sp. A3-95; assembly: GCF_053521785.1. Taxonomy (NCBI): domain Bacteria; kingdom Pseudomonadati; phylum Pseudomonadota; class Alphaproteobacteria; order Hyphomicrobiales; family Rhizobiaceae; genus Agrobacterium; species Agrobacterium sp. A3-95. The sequence continues at coordinate 18,044 of NZ_JBNWDR010000018.1, forward strand.
GAGCATAAAAAATCCCAGCTGGGTTGACTCATTTATGAAACCGGTTACATTCCTTCATGTAAACGGTTTCATCGGTTAAAAACCGTGCTTGGAGGAGCAAATTTTCATGTTTAAACATTTGATGGCTGCTGCCGCTATGGTGCTGGCGGCGGGCACGTCCGTGCATGCTCAGGAACAGAGCTTCAAGATCGGTCTTTCCAATTCTTTCGTCGGCAGCGAGTGGCGCACGCAGATGATCGAGGAAGCCCAGGCTGCCGCAAAGGCGTGGGGCGAAAAGGGCGTGAAGGTCGAAGTCGTCGTTCAGAGCGGTAATGTCGATGTGCAGGGGCAGATCGGCCATATCCGCAATTTCATGAACCAGGGCGTTGATGCGATCCTCATCAATCCCGGCAGCCCGACTGCCTTTGATCCGATCTTCGCTCAGGCGAAGGCACGCAACATTCTCGTCATCGCAACCGACGCGGAAGTGTCCTCTAAGGACGCGATCTACGTCGGCATCGACCAGAAGGCCTGGGCGGCACAGTCCGCACAGTGGCTTGCGGATTCGCTCAAGGGCAAGGGAAGCGTCGTCGCGATCAACGGTATCGCCGGCAATCCCGCCAACGAAGCCCGCGTCGCCGGTTACCGCGAAGTGTTCAAGAAATATCCTGATATCAAGGTGCTGAACGAAGCCAATGCGAGCTGGGATCAGGCGCAGGGCCAGCAGGCGATGCAGAACCTTCTCGCCACCTATCCCGATATCAGCGGTGTGTGGGTGCAGGACGGCATGGCCGACGGCGCATGGCGCGCAATCGAAGCCGCCGGCAAGACCAAGGACATCGCCGCGACAGGTGAAATCCGCAAGGACTTCATGACGCGCTGGGAGAAGGAAAAGTTCAACTCCGGCGCCTCCGTCAATCCTCCGGGTGTCATGGCCAGCGCACTCAACGTTGCGGTTCTGAAGCTGCAGGGCAAGGAATTCAAGGACGGCATTTTCGGCGGTACCTACGGAAACGCCATCTATATTCCGATCCCCTTCGTGAGCAACGACAACCTCGCGGACAACATCAAGTCCGCCGAAGGTAAGCCGGGCTATTGGTCCGTCACGGCAACCGTGACGCCGGAACAGGCCGGCGAGTTCTTCAAGTAAGATCAGTCTCGGGCTGGCCGCAAACGCCAGCCCGAAACCTGAAATTCGAATGTGGACCGCGTATTGCGCGCGTCCGCCAGTGACGAAGCACAATGACAAGTAAAATTCGGGGACATGCGATGGCGAACGCTCTGGAAGCGGCCGGCATACAGAAGAATTTTGGCGCCGTGCGTGCGCTTTCCGACGGCAGGCTGACCGTTGGTCGCGGTGAAATTCACGCGCTGCTGGGCGCAAATGGTTGCGGCAAGAGCACGCTCTGCAAGATCGTTGCAGGTGCGGTCGCGCCGACCAGCGGCACCATCAGGTTCAACGGCGAAAACGTGCGCTTCAAAAGCCCGCGTGATGCCGAAAATGCCGGCATTGCGCTGTTTTATCAGGAGCTAAGCCTCATTCCGCAGCTTTCCGTCGCTGACAACATTTTTCTCGGTCGCGAACCGAAGCGCGGCGTTTTTGTCGACGGCAAGGCCCTGAAAGCCGAGGCGCGCAGGCTGATCGCGCTGTTTGACGGTGTTGCCTGCACCGGTCTGGAGCCGGATGCGATCGTCGGCAATCTGCCGCCCGATCAGCGCCAGCTCGTCGAAATCCTGAAAGTTTTCGCCCAGAATGCCAGCCTCATGATCATGGATGAGGCAACGGCGGCACTTGATGGCCGCCAGTCCGAGCGTTTTTTTGAGATACTCAGAGCCAAGAAGGCGGAGGGTATCTCCACCATCATGATTTCCCACCGGCTCGATGAGGTTTTTGCTGTCTGCGACCGCATCACCGTCATGCGTAACGGTGCGACCATTTCGGAACTCGACACCGCCGCTACCACCCGCGAGGCCGTGGTACATGACATGGTCGGCGATGTCCGCGCCGCGCCTGCCCGCCAGCAGGGACGCGCAGGTGCAGCGCCCAGCCTGAAGGTGACGGACGTTGCGGGCGAGGGTGTTCGCGGTGTCAGTCTTGAAGCCTATCCGGGTGAAATCGTCGGTTTGGCGGGATTGCAGGGGCAGGGCCAGTCGGCCTTGCTGAAGGGCCTGTTCGGCGCAAGCCCCTTTGCCGCCGGGCAAATCCACTTCGAGGGCCGTGATGTCGCCATCGGCAAGCCTTCGCAGGCGGTTCATAACGGTTTTGCCTATGTGTCGGGCGACCGCGGGCGTGATGCCTCGCTTCAGGGCCGGTCGATCTTCGAAAATCTTGTTGCAGCTCTGATGGTGCGCGAAAAGATGAGACTGGTCCGGCCCGCGACGCTGAAGCCGCGTGTGCAGAAGGTCGCGGACGGCATGAAGACGAAGTTTGCCGGCATGGATATGCCTATCGGCACGCTCTCAGGCGGCAACCAGCAGAAAATCTTCATTTCCCGCTGGCTTGCCACCGCGCCGAAACTGCTGCTGCTCGATGATCCGACCAAGGGTATCGATCTTGGCGCCAAGGCCGATCTCTTCGCGCTGATGCGCCAGCAGGCTGACGCGGGCGCGACCATTCTTCTCTATTCCTCGGAAGATGCGGAAATCCTCGAATATGCCGACCGCATTCTCGTGTTCAACGGCGGACGCATTTCTGCGGAGCTGACCGGAGCCGACATGACATCCGTCAACATGACCCGCGCCGCCTATGGAGACGCCGCATGAATTCCCTCGGTTTTGTGCGCAAGCAACCCTGGATCATAACCCTCGTGGTTCTGGCCGTTCTCATCGGCGTCAACACGTTTCTGCAGCCGTCTTTCGTGCAGCCGGCCGTATTGCAGTCGAACCTGACGACATTTCTTCCCCTGATCCTGGTCGCCATCGGTCAGACCTATGTCATTCTGGCGGGGGATATCGACCTGTCGGTCGGAAGCATCGTAGCGCTCGCCAATGTCGTTACCGTCAGCGTCATCGCTGCACTTGGCGGAACGGCAGGTGCCGTCGTTGCAGGCATGGGAGCGGGAGTTGCGGTCGGACTGATCTGTGGGCTGGTCAACGGCCTGTTCATATCCGGCCTGCGTTTCCAGCCCATCGTCACCACATTCGCGACGGGCATCATCTTTGCCGGTCTGGCGATCTGGGTTCTGCCGCAGGCCGGTCTTCCCGTGCCGGAAGCCTATTGGCAGACCTATTCCGGCAGCTTCATCGGTTTGCCTTTCGTGCTGTGGATGCTGTTGGCTGGTATTGCCTTTACGCTCGTTGTGTCGCGCATTCCGTTTCACGTGCATTTGTTGGCCGTGGGCGGCAATCGCACGGGCGCTTTCCAGACGGGCCTGCGCCTCTCCGGCATTCGCATTGGCGCCTACATGATTTCCGGTCTGTTTTCGGCGCTCGCAGCGCTGTGCCTGACGGGCGAGACCGCCTCCGGCGACCCCTTGCTCGGTGCAAGCCTGGCGCTCTCCTCCATTTCGGCGGTCGTTCTTGGCGGCACCGCACTGTCCGGCGGGTTCGGCAGCTCGACAGGATCGATCGCCGGCGCGCTGGTGCTGGGCATGATTGGCAATGTGATTTTCTTTGCGGGCTTGCCCTTCGAGTACCAGACTTTGGTGCAGGGGTTGATCGTGCTGACGGCACTTGCCGGCGGCGTTCTGGTGACGAGGCGTTGAGATGACAAATTCCGGTTTGAAAATCAAATCCATCATCACCGATCCGCTGACCATTGCGATTGGCGCGTCAGTGTTCCTGCTGCTGGTCGGCGAACTGTTGTCGCCCGGCTTCGCACAGGGGTCGCAGATCGTGCGGCTGCTGACGATCGCCGCTATTCTCGGTATCGTCGCGGCAGGCCAAAATCTTGTGATCCTCGGCGGACGCGAAGGCATCGATCTGTCCGTCGGCGCGATGATCTCGCTCGGCGCGGTCCTTGCCGGCAACATGATGAACGGACAGAATGTCGGAATACCGCTCGCCATACTGGTCGCAGGTGGTATTCCCTTCCTGATCGGCCTCATCAATGGCCTCGGCATCACCTTCGTGCGCATTCCGCCGCTGGTCATGACACTCGGCATGACAGCGGTGATCCAGGGCGGGCTGGTGGTCTATTCGCAGGGCGTTCCATCAGGTGCGGCGGCGCCCCTCCTGGCGGGTTTCATCAACCGGCCTCTCGTTTTCGGTATTCCCGGCGTCCTCTTCGTCTGGCTTGGCATTGCCGCGATCATGCTGTTCGTGCTGCGCCGCACGGCCTTCGGCTTCTCCATTTACGCCATCGGCTCCAACGAGCGGGCGGCGACGTTGGTCGGATTGCCCGTGTCTTTGATCCGCACGCTGCTTTACGGCCTGTCCGGCCTGTTTGCCGGTCTGACTGGCGTCTGCGTGATCGGTTATACCGGCACCTCCTTCATTTCTGTCGGCGACCAATATGTCCTTCCATCGATCATCGCTGTTGTCATCGGCGGCACTTCGCTTGCCGGTGGTGCGGGCGGATATATCGGAACCATGGCCGGGGCAGTTGCGCTCACCATTCTGCAAAGCGTACTGATAACGCTCAACCTCGATGTATGGGCCCGGCAGATCATATTCGGTGTCACGTTACTTGCGCTGATGCTGCTTTATGGCCGCCAAAAGCAGTTGCGTGTGTGACAGATGAGCAAAGACCAAGGTTCGAATATCAGGGAAGTTGCAGCTCTCGCGGGCGTTTCAATCGCGACCGTGTCACGGGCGCTGCAACAACCCGACAAAGTCCGCCCGGAAACTAGGAAGAAGGTTTTCGATGCCGTCAGGCAGGCGAACTTCGTTCCCAACGCCCAGGCCGCAAGCTTCAGGCGTCAATCCAACAATACCGTCATTCTTCTCGTTCGCGATATCGGCAACCCCTTTTATCTCGAGATCTACAAGGGCGTGGAGGAAGCGGCGGGGGAGGCGGGCTTCAAGGTGCTCATGGGCGACGCCCGTAACGACGAAAACCGCGTGGCGACACATATCGACATGGTCAGGCAGAAACATGCTGACGGCCTCATCCTGATGACCGGCCAGTTTCCTTCAGAGCTTCTCGGTCAGGGTGACGCGCTGCCGCCGATCGTCATCGCTTCGGAAACCGTGCCAGGCATCGCGCTGCCCACCGTCAAGGTCGATAACCGCGCCGCGTCCAAAAACGCCGTGCATCATCTGATCGAAGCAGGGCACACGAAGATCGCGCATCTCGCCGGACCTTTTCCGGAAAGTCTGGCACAGGAGCGTTTCGAGGGCTACCGCGACGCGCTTGAGGAAGCGGGTATCGGTTACGCGGATGAACTCGTCGTGACAGGCGATTACAGCATCGAAGCCGGTAGACAGGCGATTGCCGGACTTCTCGAAAACGGCATTTCCTTCACCGCCATCTTCGCCTCGAGCGACCAGATGGCGATTGGCGCGATCAGCGAGCTGCGCGGGCGCGGGCTGTCCGTGCCGACCGATGTCTCGGTCATTGGCTTCGACGATATAATTTTCGCCAATGCCTTCGAACCACCGCTAACGACAGTGCGCCAGCCCCGGCAGGAAATGGGCCGCAAAGCCATGGCGCTGATGGTCGACCGGCTTAATGGCAAACGCACGGCCGAAACCATCGTGCTGGATACGGAACTGGTGGTGCGCGGCTCGGTCGCGCCCTGCCGTTCGCCGCACCGGTAGCGGCCAGACAGTGAATGCAAGGAGTGTAAGGACATGAAGACGATCAAAGGCCCGGCGATTTTCCTCGCGCAATTTGTCGGGGACAAGGCACCCTTCGACACGCTCGACAATCTCGGCCAATGGGCGGCTTCCCTTGGTTACAAGGGCATTCAGGTGCCGACCGATCCCAAGCTCTTCGATCTTGAGAAAGCTGCCGCTTCCAAGGCTTATTGCGATGATATCAAGGGACGTCTGGCCGAGACAGGCGTCGAGATCACCGAGCTTTCAACCCATATTCAGGGCCAGCTCGTCGCTGTTCATCCTGCCTATGACGAGATGTTCGACGGTTTTGCGCCCGCCGAACTGCGCGGCAAACCGCAGGCGCGTCAGGAATGGGCGGTCAACCAGCTGAAGTGCGCGGCGAAAGCCTCGCAGCATCTGGGCCTCAAGAGCCATGCGAGTTTTTCCGGCGCGCTGGCGTGGCCTTTCATTTATCCCTGGCCGCAGCGCCCCGCAGGTCTTGTCGAAATGGCCTTTGCTGAACTCGGCAAGCGCTGGACGCCCATTCTCGATACATTCGAGGAGAATGGCGTCGATCTCTGCTACGAGCTGCATCCCGGCGAAGACCTGCATGACGGCATTACCTTCGAGCGTTTTCTGGAGGCGACCGGCAATCATTCCCGCGCCAACATCCTTTATGATCCCTCGCACTTCGTGCTTCAGGCGATGGATTATCTTGATTTCATCGATATCTACCACGAGCGCATCCGGGCCTTTCACGTCAAGGATGCCGAGTTCAATCCGACCGGCAGGTCCGGCGTCTATGGCGGTTATCAAGGCTGGGTCGACCGGCCGGGGCGCTTTCGTTCACTCGGCGACGGGCATGTCGATTTCGGCGCGGTGTTTTCCAAGCTCACCCAATACGACTTCGAAGGATGGGCCGTGCTGGAATGGGAATGCGCGCTGAAACACCCGGAGGACGGGGCGCGTGAAGGTGCCGGCTTCATTGAAAATCACATCATCCGCGTGACTGAGCGGGCTTTCGACGATTTCGCCAAAAGCGGCGCCGATGATGCTGCCAACCGTCGCCTTCTCGGGCTTTGAAAGGGATAGACATGTCCTCCGCAACAGCAAGATTTAATAGCCGCCGCATTCGTCTCGGCATGGTGGGTGGCGGTCAGGGTGCCTTTATCGGCGCGGTGCATCGTATCGCCGCGCGGCTCGACGACCGTTACGAATTGGTCGCTGGTGCACTTTCCTCCGACCCGGCACGCGCCAGCGCTTCGGCAACCCTGCTCGGCATTGCGCCCGAGCGGTCCTACGCTTCTTTTGAGGAGATGGCGTCGGCCGAGGCCGGTCGTGAAGACGGTATCGAGGCGGTCGCCATCGTCACTCCCAATCACCTGCATTTCGCCCCGTCCAAGGTCTTTCTCGAATCTGGCATCCATGTCATCTGCGACAAGCCCGTCACCGCGACGCTGGAGGAGGCCAAGGAGCTGGCGAAGATCGTGAGGGCATCCGACAGGCTGTTCATCCTCACGCATAATTACACCGGCTATGCCATGTTGCGGCAGATGCGGGAGATGGTGGCCAACGGTGCCATCGGCAAGCTGCGCCATGTCCAGGCAGAATATGCCCAGGACTGGCTGACCGAAGCGGTCGAAAAGACCGGCGCAAAGGGAGCGGAATGGCGCACCGATCCGAGCCGCTCGGGCGCGGGCGGGGCAATCGGCGACATAGGCACCCACGCTTTCAACGCCGCCGCCTTCGTGACCGGTGAAATTCCCGCGAGCCTCTACGCAGATCTCACTTCCTTCGTTCCGGGCAGGCAGCTGGATGACAGCGCCAATATTCTGCTGCGTTACGAAAGCGGCGCGAAGGGCATGCTCTGGGCAAGCCAGATCGCTGTCGGCAATGAAAACGCCCTGTCGCTCAGGGTCTATGGCGATAAGGGCGGCCTTGAATGGCACCACCGCGTGCCGGACGAGCTGTGGTTCACACCTTACGGCGAGCCCAAGCGGCTGATTACGCGCAATGGCGCGGGTGCAGGCGCTGCCGCCAACCGCGTCAGCCGTGTGCCATCAGGGCATCCGGAGGGATATCTCGAGGGTTTTGCGACGATCTACCGTGAAGCCGCAGACGCAATCATCGCAAAAAGGGAGGGAAAAGCAGCCGCCGGGGATGTGATTTATCCCGGCATAGAGGACGGCCTTGCGGGTCTCGCATTCATCGATGCGGCCGTGCGGTCCAGCCTGACCTCGTCCTGGGTAGAGATCGACATTTAGATCACTGGATATCGGGGACTGACGACGCAGGGCATCGGAGGTTGTGCCCAGCATTACCCGACTAATTGTTCGGAAGAGCACGGGCAGGCGTGTCGTCATATTGATCAAACGGAAAGGGAGTCACGCGTTTGAAAACGTTCAAGTCAAAATTCGCAAAGATGGCATTCGTCGTCGGACTGGCGGCCGGTTTCGCAAATCCGGTTTTTGCCGATGACAGCAAGACGCTGCCGATTGCCGCGCAGATGTACACACTGCGCAACGCCGGAACGCTTGAGGAGCAGCTTGCCATCCTCAACCGCGCGGGCGTTTCCGCCGTGGAAACGGTGGATATGCAGAAGGTCAGCGCCAGCGAGCTGAACGCGCTTCTGGAAAAGCACAAGATCAAGGTCATTTCCTCGCATGTGCCGATCGACAAGCTTCGCGGCAATCTCGACGAGGTCATCACCGAGCAGAAGGCTGTCGGCAATCCGGTCGTGACCGTGCCGTTCCTCAAGCCCGAAGACCGCCCTAAGGACGCTGCAGGCTGGACAGCCTTCGGCAAGGAACTTGGCGGATATGCCGACAAGCTTTCCGCGGCTGGCCTCTCCATGGCCTATCACAACCATGATTTTGAAATGGTCAAGTTCGACGGCAAGACGGCGCTTGAACTGCTGCTCGACGCCGCAGGCCCGAAACTGCAGAGCGAACTCGACGTCGCCTGGGTGGCGCGCAGCGGCAATGATCCGGCTGAGTTCCTCGGCACTCTGAACGGTCGGGTTTTTGCAATCCACGCCAAGGACAATGCACCGGCCGGCACGGCCGAAAACGAGCGCGGCTTTGCAACGATTGGCACCGGCGTTCTCGACTGGAAGACGATCCTGCCGGCGGCCAAACATGCCGGTGCACAATGGTTCATCCTTGAACACGACCTTCCGCTCGATGCCGAAGCGGTCGTGACCAAGGGCAACGCGTTCCTGAGCGAGCGCCTGCCGACCATTCAGTAAACACTACCAGTAAAACCAGAACCGCACCCCGGCGGCCGGTTTCGCCGGGGCGCATAAGGTTCGACAGACGCATGATGAAGTTTCCGCCGCGTTGCGACGGGGAGCGCATTGTCTCGTCGACTTTTTACCCAAGTACCAATCGGAGGAGTTATCATGGCGGACAATCATTATGATGCGATTGTTGTCGGTTCAGGCATAAGTGGAGGCTGGGCTGCAAAGGAACTCACGGAAAAAGGCCTGAAGGTTCTGCTGCTGGAGCGCGGCAGAAACATCGAGCACATTACCGACTATCAGAATGCCGACAAGGAAGCCTGGGACTATCCCCATCGCAACCGCGCCACGCAGGAGATGAAGGCGAAGTATCCGGTGCTCAGCCGCGACTATCTGCTGGAAGAGGCCACGCTCGGCATGTGGGCCGACGAGCAGGAAACGCCCTATGTCGAAGAAAAGCGTTTCGACTGGTTCCGTGGTTATCACGTCGGCGGCCGTTCGCTGCTGTGGGGACGCCAGACCTACCGCTGGTCGCAGACCGATTTCGAGGCCAATGCCAAAGAAGGGATCGCCGTTGACTGGCCGATCCGTTATCAGGACATTGCTCCCTGGTATGATTACGTCGAGCGTTTCGCCGGCATTTCCGGCAGCCGCGAAGGCCTGGACATTCTTCCTGATGGTGAATTCCTGCCGCCTATTCCGCTGAATTGCGTTGAAGAGGATGTGGCACGCCGGTTGAAAACCGCCTTTAAAGGCACGCGACACCTCATCAATTCGCGCTGCGCCAACATCACCCAGGAACTTCCCGATCAGGAGCGCACGCGCTGCCAGTTCCGCAACAAGTGCCGGTTGGGCTGTCCTTTCGGCGGCTATTTCAGCACGCAGTCATCGACCCTGCCGGCGGCAGTCGCCACCGGAAATCTTACGCTCCGGCCTTTCTCCATCGTCAAGGAAATCCTTTACGACAAGGACAAGAAGAAGGCGCGCGGTGTCGAAATCATCGATGCCGAAACGAACCTGACCTATGAATACACCGCCGATGTGATCTTCCTCAACGCTTCGACGCTCAACTCGACCTGGGTTCTGATGAACTCGGCCACCGACGTGTGGGAGGGAGGGCTCGGCAGCAGCTCGGGCGAACTCGGCCACAATGTGATGGACCACCATTTCCGCATGGGCGCCACCGGCGAGGTGGAAGGTTTCGAAGAGTTTTATTTCAAGGGCCGCCGCCCGGCGGGATTCTATATTCCCCGTTTCCGCAACACCGGCGACGACAAGCGGAGCTATCTGCGCGGTTTCGGTTATCAGGGATCCGCCAGCCGTTCGCGCTGGGAGCGGGAAATCGCCGAACTCAACATCGGAGCCGACTACAAGGAAGCACTGACCCAGCCGGGCGCCTGGACTATCGGCATGACTGCCTTCGGTGAAATGCTGCCTTATCACGAGAACCGCGTGAAGCTGGACCACGACAAGAAGGACAAATGGGGCCTGCCGGTCCTGTCGATGAATGTCGAGATGAAGCAGAACGAACTCGATATGCGCGAAGACATGGTCAATGACGCAGTCGAGATGTTCGAAGCGGTCGGCATCAAGAACGTCAAACCGTCGAGGGGTAGCTATGCGCCGGGCATGGGTATCCATGAAATGGGTACGGCCCGCATGGGACGCGACCCCAAAACTTCCGTGCTCAATGTCAACAACCAAGTCTGGGATGCGCCGAACGTCTTTGTCACTGACGGTGCCTGCATGACTTCGGCCTCCTGCGTTAACCCGTCGCTCACCTACATGGCGCTGACGGCGCGTGCCGCCGAATTTGCCGTTTCCGAACGCAAGAAGGGTAACCTGTGATGAACAGACGTGAACTGCTGAAACTGATAGCCATTGCCTCCGGTCTTCCGTTGATCGGCGCTGACGTGGTCACTGCGGCGGAAAACGCCGCCAAGCCTGCCGGCGACGTCCACGTGTTCAGCCCGGAGGAAATCCGGCTTCTGGACGAGGTGGCTGAAACGATTATCCCTCGCACATCCACCCCGGGTGCGAAGGACGCTGCCGTTGGCGCATTCATGGCAGTCTATGCGGCCGATTGTTACACGGGCGAACAGCGGAAACTCTTCCTCTCCGCTATGGCTGACATCGAAAAACGCAGCCGGACGGAATACAAGAAGGCGTTTCTGGAGCTGACGTCGCAGGAGCGGCAGACGCTGATTTCTGCGCTGGACAAACAGGCCCGGGCGGAACAGACACCGACCGCACCGCATCCCTTCACACTCGTCAAGCAGCTGACGCTGCTCGGTTTCTTCACCTCGAAGATCGGCGCCACCGAGGTTCTCGTTTACGACGAAATCCCCGGCGGCTTTGAGACCTGCGTTCCCTACAAGAAGGGTACGCCCGCCTGGGGCACGACCTGAATTGAGAACAAGCCGCCCGCCTGCATTCGCAGGCGGGCGCGTTCATACGGCAGAACAAGGATGACACGATGCGCAAGAGAATGATCATCACGGCGGCAATGCTGGCAGCAAGCGCCATTCCCGCTTTTTCAGAGGGCGATGTTGCAAAGGGGGAGGCGGCCTTCAAGCGCTGTTCCGCCTGTCACGCCATCGGCGAGGGCGCGAAAAACAAGGTCGGCCCGCAGCTTAACGGGATCATCGGCCGCACTGCGGGCGGCGATCCGGACTATAATTACTCGAATGCGATGAAGAAAGCAGGCGAGGAAGGGCTGGTGTGGACACCGGAGGAACTGCGAGACTTTCTCAGCGCTCCCAAGAAGAAAATCCCCGGAAACAAGATGGCCTTGGCGGGCATCAGCAAACCGGAAGAACTGGATAATCTTATCGCCTACATCGAAAGCGCGTCTTCGAAACCAGCCGAATGACAGCACGCCGTTTATCGAACATCAAAACTCCCGCAGTTTTGAGACGATGACCACGACTTTACCCTAGCATATCCTGCGCGCCGAAGGCCTTGCCAAGGAATTGCCAAGGCCTTCCGGCGTTGTCTTCAAGGATGCATTTGCGGTACTCAAACACCGGTTCTCAGGGGTCGGTCCGTCCTTCCTGCAGGCTCGACTTTTCGAACGACTTGTCCTGATGGAAGCCCAGTTTGGCCAAGCCGTTTTTCACCTCCGGTGCGTTCATGAATAAATCCCAGATCAGGCCGCTGCGATAGTTTTCCATCATCGCAACAACAGGCCCTTGATTGATCGCAAGATGCGTTCCGGACACCCAGCCGGTTGAGGGCTGGAATGAATCCATGAGGCCAAAGCGGCCGATGAGTGCACCATTGTTCCATTGCAGAAAACGCAAAGCCGCCTCGCGTGACCGATGAGAAAAGAAGGGCATGCTAGAGAGGGCTGCCGTTGTCGCAATGATGCCGTCATCGTCGGTCGGAGAATTTACGACATAGCCCTTTGGCCCATCACACGCAGACAGACCCCACCCGGCCTCACTTGGGTAACGCGTGCGGCAATAGCGGTAATTGATCATGCAATGCGCGTGAACCTGCTCCAGATAGTCGTGACAATAAACGTCGCCGAGACCGCGCGGATCGAGTGTGCAGAAGGAATAGTGGGACAGGAAAAGCGGTCCTCCATACGGCTGGCCAAGCGGCAGCCGAACACCGAGATACATCGATCCGTTCCGGATTTCGCCATCGCTTGCCCATCCGGAATGATAAGACTCGGCGCTGATTGCATGCGTCGTTGAACCCGCCGCGAGCACATAACAGACGAGGGCCTCGTTCCAGCCCACAATCGGCAAGTTTTTCGCCCAGGCATACCGACGGCTCCAATGCCAGAACAGCGGCCCGGGCTTTCCCCTGGTAAACCAGCCCCACTCCACCGTCTCGACGATTTCATTTATGGACCGGCGTAAATCGATTTCGGAGGATGTCTGCGCGCCAAAAAACTGCCTGACGCAGATCAGCGCCTGAACCAGAAGAGCGGTTTCAACGAGATCTCCGCCGTCGTCGAATTTCGCGAAGGGTATCGTTCTTCCGCTGGACGCATCGATGAAGTGAGGGAAGGCGCCATGAAAACGCTTCACACTTGCCAGCGATCTCAACATCCGGCTCGCCCGGGCGATGGCTTCCTGTTCGGTTATCCAAGAACGGCGGACACCAACGATGAGCGAAAGAAAACCAAACCCGATACCGGAGACCGACGCGATTTCATGGATCGAAAGACCATCGGATCGCATACGATCCCGCGGTAGGCCACTCTCCGGGTGGCTCCCGGACCAGAAATATTCAAAGGTATTGCGATGCAAACCATCAAGTTCAGCAGGTAATTTGTCCGTCAATTCCAACCTCAGCGACCAGCGGCAATCAGTCGGCAGATCGACTGCCAAGCCTTATCCGACTCTGTCACCATCTCCAAATTTCAAGCGGAGCGGTGAATGCCGGTAGCCGCAAAAATTCTCAGCTACCGCAGCATCTGTCTTATCGTCTCCACGATCTGCTCTTCGCAGTAGGGTTTCGTAAAGAAAGCCGTATCTGCCGCGATCATATGACCGGGATCTTCGAGATGGCCGGAAACCAGGATAACTTTGATAGGGGGCCACCTGTCACGAACAATGGCTGCCAGTTGCAGGCCGTCGACGCCGCGTGGCATATCGATATCAGTGAAAACAATTCGTATGTCTGCGCGTGCCTCAAGGATATTGACCGCCTCCGTAGCATCTGCCGCAGCGAGCGCTGTGTATCCTGCGGTTTCAACCAGATCCACGGCGGCAAGGCGTAGCAGCGGCTCATCCTCGACGACGAGTATTGTTGCCACATCGGCAGCATTCGAGGTCACGGTCATCATGACTGTCTCAAATGGGAAACCAGTCCCTGCATCGTTACCCGCAGGCCGTCAGGATCAAAATTTACCTCGACACCGCCTGTACCCATCAGACCAAGCTGGATGAGCTTCGATCCGAAACCTTTACCCGATGGAGCGGTCACCGGCGGGCCGTCCTGCTCCTTCCATTCCAGAACAAGCGCGTTCTCGCCGCCTGCATCTTCTATCGTCCATGAAATAACGACGGTTCCGGCATCAGAAGACCAGGCTCCGTATTTCAAGGCGTTTGTGCCAAGCTCGTGCATCAGGAGAGCCAGCGATAGCGCAGTCCTTGGCCCGATTTCCATGTCGGTGCCCGATATGCGGTATCGCTCGGGAAGAGAAAGTTGGCGAAGCACGGAATCGATCACTGCCACCATGCGCGCCGACGACCAGTCCTGATTGAGGAGAACCTCATGCGCATTGGAAAGCGCGCGTAATCTGCTCGTGAAGGCTTGGACAGGGGCTCTGTCGGTGACGGGGCGAAGCGTCTGTGTCGCAATCGCCTGGACCATGGCCATCGTGTTTTTGAGCCGGTGGCTGATCTCGTGATTGAGAACCTGCTGTTCCTGCTCGGCCCGAATCCTCGAGATCGCCTCACGCGTCCGGTCCGCTATCGCACGCACAAAATCACGCTCCTCGGACGAGAATTCATGCGGCTTGTCGTAGTGTACGAACATGACCCCCGCGAATGCACCTCTTTCGATGATTGGCACATTCACGAGGACGGAGATGCCTAATGAGTGTAGAAGCTCGGCTGAAGCGGAGGTTCTCGGATCTGTCGCCACATCGGGTATGATGACCGTCTCGCCGCGCTTCAAATCCTGGATGTAGGATCCGTAATTCCTGAAATGATGGAGCCCCGCGACGGTGAACATTCCCTCCGCACACCAGTCGGGAAGCATCTGCACCGTCTCGGCGATAGGATCAACGATGCCGTAGCCCGCCCGCGTCGCGCCTCTCAGACTCCGTGCCAAAATCTCGGCGGCGGCAAATGCCACTTCCGCAACAGTATCCAGCTCGCGGATCTTTTCGCCGAGTTCCAGGAATGCAAGCTGCCTGTCCTCCGACAGTTTTTGAGCGGTGGCGTTGCGTGCGACCTTGATATATCCCGGGACCTTGGGCGACGAATGGTTGGACATCGGCCGGATCGTGCCGTCCAGAAAGATGCTGGAGCCATCGGCAGCGAGGTGCCATCGGCGGTCGGGTGCAACCCCTTCGGACGTGGCTCTGCTCACTTCAGCCGCAGGAACGCCGGCTGCCCGGTCCTCCTCAGTAAAAATCGACTCAAACGGCCGTCCGAGCATCTCGGCTTCCGACCAGCCAAATGTCTCCTGCGCTCCACCAAACCAGCTTGTAATGCGCTGGTCTTCATCGATCGTCATGATAATATAGTCTTTGGCGCCTTCGACGATCAGGCGAAGCTTCGTTTCGCTGTCGCGTAAAGCCTCCTGGGCTTGCATACGATCAGTAACTTCAACAAACATGATGACGAACGCGTCTTCACCAGTGGCTTGAACATAGCCGTCAAACCACCGGTCCATCGATCCGATCTTGCGGGTGAAACGCTTGCTTTGTTGGGTCTCGACGGCCTCCACCACATCGGAAACCCACTCATTCTCGAATTCTGGAAAGAGTTCGCGCATGGTTCGACCAGGCACATTATCGCCTGGTAATCCAAGAAGACTGCTCCATGCGGGATTGACCGTCTCGTACCGCCAATCGACAATCGTTCCGTCGACGTCACGGATCACCGATCCTACGACGATGCCTTCCTCCAATTGCTGGAAAAGCGCACCCCAGCGCCGCTCGGAAAGGAAGGTCGCAATCTGGTTCGAGGCGACCCTTCCGATCTGGTTCAGTAACTGCAGCTCGCTTTCCGTCCATGTGCGTGGTTCTCCATCGATTGCTGCGAGCGCGCCGATCACCATGCCATCAGGGAGGGTTACAGGCACTCCCATGTAGGAGATCACGCCCAGATCGGTTATGGCCAGATTATTTCTAACGAGATCATGAACCGTCGCATCCCCGATGATCAAAGGCTGTCTGTCGCGAACCACATGCTGACAGAATGAATGCGTGAGTGGCGTTTCCGCTGCTTCAGCCCATTTGGGTGGCAACCCGACATGAGCGATGAAAACCTGCCGGTGCTCGTCCAGAATGGAGATCAAAGCCACTGGGCATTTCAGGCCGGTTTTGACGACCTCGATAATATCCTGGAATTCGGGTGGGCTCTGGACATCAAGCAGCCCAGAGTTTCGAACTGCGTCAATGCGTTCCGACGGTGAATTCAAGGTCAATCCTTATCCGCACAGGGGCGGCGTTGGTCAAGCCGACAAGGCGGCAAGCAGTTTGGGCGAAACAACAAGGCTGGGAGGAGGGGTAGCGGAACGCTCTGCGCCAATAACGATGCCTTCAATGAACTGCAAGGCATTTTGCAAACCGTTCATCGTGTAGGGTTTCTCGATCGCTCCAAGTGCGCCCGCAAAGTCCTCAGGTATTCTCTTCAGGTTACCCGAAACAAAAACATAGGGGATGGAGCTCGAGGAAAGATATCGGCCGACTTCTATGCCCGTTGGACCATCCAGCAATTGAATGTCTACAAATGCGAATTGCGGCAGTGCCTTGTTGGCAAGTTCGATAGCTTCCTTGCTGTCGGCAGCGATCCCCACAATCTCGTGTCCGGCGTCTTCCACTTCGCTTTCAAGTTCCATCGCCAGCAGAGCTTCGTCCTCTACGATCAAGATTTTCACAGGAGATCCTTTCAGTCTTTTACAGAAAGCGTGACACGAACATCCGAGAGGCTACCTTCAACCGTCCGAACTATCGTAGCACGCAATTGTTTTACGCATGCTTCCAGCATCTTTTTGCTAAAGGCTGCTTCTTCCTTGTCCACTTCGCCCGGCGTGACGGTATCGGCAACCCTGACAAGGAAGTGGCCGTTGAGGCGCTTGACCTCCAGGTGCAATTGCCCGCCACGGTCCTTCAATCCTCTGCGAATGGCGTCGCCGATGAGTTCGTTGATGATCAAGGCAAGGGGGGAGGCCTTGGTCGCCGGAACCACCACCTCATGAAGATCGGTGGTGAGGATGATGTCGGTTCGCTTCAAGGCTCCGATCTTGTCGAGCATCAATGTATTGGCAAAATCTGCGACATCGAAATGCCCTACATCTTCATCGTTCAGAAGCTTGCGCTGGACGGTGCTGAGTGCTTCGACCCTGTTCAGCACAGACATCAATGTGCGCTCGACAACATCATTGTCAGTCATCCGCGCCTGAAGCTTCACGATTGAGGCGATTGTCAGGAGGTTGTTTTTTACGCGATGATCAACTTCGTGGACGAGGGTTGTTTTTGCCCGCAATGCCTCAGTCAAATCCGCCGTTCGCAGCGCCACCTCTCCCTCCGCGATGTGGCGGGCGCGAGCGAGTTCGGCTTCCTTGCTCTTGATATCGGTGAAGTCGAGTTGCGAGGCGAAAAAATAGATGACGGTTCCGGAAGCATCGCGAACAGGACTTACGAAGAGAGCATTCCAAAACTCTGATCCGTCCTTGCGATAATTAAGGATGTCGATCGCCAAATCCTGCTCGGCTGCGATTGCCTCACGCAGCTTCGTAACTGAGCCAGGATCCGTGTCTGGACCCTGGAGCAGACGACAATTTTGACCAACCAGCTCTTCGGCGGAATAGCCCGTCAATCTGCTGAAAGCAGCATTGCAGAAGATGATTGGATTGTCGTTGAGGAGTGGATTTGTGATGATCATGGGCATGCGGGTGGCCTTGAAGGCTGCCGCAAACGGATCTTCAGAAGCGTGGCCAGATACTAGACGCTCTCCAGCGTCTTGGGCATCCTGCCGGAGGAGATCATTATCTTTCATGCAAGGTCCTGAAGGTAACGGTCCCCTAAAATGTGTGAATGGGAATTTGGTTCCAACGAAAAAGTGAATTATTCCTGTTTTACAGGGTAGGGGATCCACCATCTTTTTGCATATTGTCCGTGAGCAGGTCTGTCGGCGTCCGATAGCCGAGAGATCGGCCTGATGACGTCAGTAGAACAAAAACGGGGCGACCAATTGGCCGCCCCGCTTGATGTGAGACTGGGTCGAAACCTCAAGCAGGCCGTTCTTCGCCCGCGTTCGGCCTCCAGGTGATTAGCTTTCTCTCGGCGACATCGAGAATGAGATCGATGACGAGAACAAAAATGGCGAGAATGATGATACCGGCGAAAACGCCGACCGCGTCGAAGTTACCTTCCGAACGGGCGATCAGGTAACCGAGGCCTGCGGAAGACCCGAGATATTCGCCGATGATCGCGCCAACCACCGCAAATCCGACGGATGTGCGCAGCGACGACAGAATCCAGCTGGCTGCCGCCGGAAAATAAACATGACGCAAGAGATCAGAGCGCTTTGCACCGAGAATGCGCGTGTTGGAAAGCACGACGGGGTTTACTTCGCGAACACCTTGCATAGCGTTGAAGAACGTCACGAAGAAGACGAGGGTGACCGCAAGAGCGACCTTTGACCAGAGGCCAAGCCCCAGCCAAAGGACGAAAATTGGCGCGAGGACCACACGCGGGATGGCATTCACGGCCTTGATGAACGGATCCAACACACGGGCCACGAAGGGACTGAGGCCCAGCCAGACACCGGCGCCGACGCCGAGACCTGTACCGATGAGGTAACCGAGAACCGTTTCACTCAAGGTGATACCGACATGTTTGTAAAAGCCGGCATCGGCAACCCAGGTGATGACCTGCTTGACGATGTCGATGGGTGCCGGGAAGAAGAAGCGGTCGATCGCCCCGGAGCTTACCCCGAGTTGCCACCCACCCAGGAGCACGACCAGAAGCACGATCTGGATGATGCGAACATTAACGGCTTGCATAGCTTTTCTCCACTTCGCCGCGCAAAGACGCCCATATATCGCGATATAGGGTCATGAATTTCGGATCGAGCTTGATTTCGGCCACGTTGCGGGGCCGTTCCAGATCAACCGGGAAGCTCTCGATAACCCGGCTCTTGGGGCCGGCGGCAAGGACGACAACCCGGTCGCCGAGTGCAATCGCCTCTTCGAGATCGTGCGTGATCATGACCACTGCACGGCGATCCTCTTGCCACAATCTCAGGAGTTCATTCTGCATAAGGTGGCGCGTGTGAATGTCGAGTGCGGAGAAGGGCTCGTCCATCAGGATGACCTTCGGCTCGGTTATAAGCGCCTGCGCCATCTGGACACGTTTGCGCTGTCCGCCTGAAAGTTGATGCGGAAAGCGCTCTTCAAACCCCTTCAGGCCAACTTTTTCCAGCCAGGCCAGAACTTTGGTACGGCGCTCATGTTCGGATACGCCGCGGAACAGCAGGCCAAGCTCGACATTCTGATAGGCCGTTTTCCAGGGAAGCAGCGCATCCTGCTGGAAGAGATATCCGATGTTGTTCTGCACGCCCTGCACGGCCGAACCATCGATGGAGACCTTTCCCTGCGCCGGTTTCAGCAAACCCGCGATGGCATTGAGAATGGTGGACTTGCCGCATCCGGTTGGGCCGACAATCGAGAGAAACTCACCATCTCCAACTTTCAGGTTCACATCCTGGACCGCAACGAACGCGCCAAAGGCCATTGTTACGTTCTCGATTGCCACCATTGGCTGAAGATTGAGTTCCGCCACGGGTTCTAGCTTTCTAATTGGCAAAGACATTGAAGACCCTCAGTTTACGCCCTTCGAAGCCGCAGCCTCGACGAACTTGTTGGTGTAGGTCGTGTTGAGATCGATCGTGGCCTTCGCGACTGCGTCGTTGAAGCTTTTCAAAACCGCCAACGGGGTTTCCAGATCGGCCTGGTTGAAGGTTCCATCTTCGGAGAAGATCGCCTTGGCGGCTTCGACGGCCTTGATGTAGGTCTGCTTGTCGCCGGACACGAAATCATCGGGAAGCTTTGCAACGATTTCCTCGGCCGAATGCTCCTTCATCCAATGCAGCGCCTTTACCGTGGCATTGGTAACCTTCTGAATCACCTCGGGATGTGCATCGATGTATTCCTGCGTCGCATACAAGACGGAGGTGGGGTAGATCCCGCCGTAGACATCCTTGGCGCCCTGATCGCTGCGGGCATCGATCAAAATCTTGCCAAGACCACGCTCAACCACGATCGTCGCAGCCGGATCGTAATTGACCAACAGGTCAATCTTGCCCTGCTGCAGAGCGGCAACAGCAGCAGCGCCAGAGCCAACGCCGATGATGGCGATGTCGTTGTCGCTCAAATTGTGCTGCTTCATGTAATAACGAATGAAGAAATCGGACGAAGACCCGGGCGAGGTGATCCCGACCTTTTTGCCCTTGATGGTTTCAGGTTTTGCCGGATCGAAGTCCGTATCGTTCTTTCCTGCGAGAACCAGCCCGGAATTGCGGGCAAGCTGGACGAAGCCAACCACGTGCTTGTTCTGGGACTGCATCTGGATCGTGTGATCGTAGAAACCGACGGCTACATCCGTGGACCCTGCGACGAGCGCCTGCAGGACTTTCGAACCGCCTTGGGCAAAGTTCTCGGTCGTCACCTCAAGGCCCTCGTCCTTGTAGAAGCCGAGGCTGGCCGCCACCGGAAAAGGCAGGTTGTTGAGGTTGTACGAACCAACACTCATTCTGACGGATTCTGCATTTGCCGACGCTGCCAGCGCACAGAGCGCCGCTGTTGCAAGCAAGTATTTACGCATGAGGGTCTCCTCCCAGTTTTGCTATGTTTTGAGCCAGTATGGCTTTGTCTAGGCTGCGTCTTCAATCGCAGCGTTTGGCTTGGCGAAGGCAAAGCCTTCGAAAAGTCTGCGGGCCGTTCTCACAAGCCCGGCTGTTATTGCTCCGTTCCGCATCTCAAGTTGCACGTCCAGCCGACCGGCGGGATGCTCGATGCAGATCTGGGTCGGAACAGATCGATTTCCCGCTTGTTCAAATGCCACGGAGCCTTCCGTGATCGCTGCGGTTGCTATGCCAACGGCGCCGGTCGTTGCCAGGGCAGGGTGGCACTCATTGGGCATGAAGTACCGGACAGACAGAGTGCCTCCCTTGCGGGCCGGCGCTACGATCACGGGTTTTGGTATGACCATATCCGTTACATTCCCCATCCCCATCAATTTGCCTGCCTGAATGCGTATGCGGGTCAATCGTTCGATGAGATCGCTATTGGAAGTCAGCGTTTGCGGATCTTCATATCCCGTGACGCCGAGGTCTCCCGCACGCATGAGGACCATCGGAATTGCGCAGTCTATCGCTGTCACATCTATTCCCTCAACCGTGTCGACAGGGTTTCCGGTGGGCAACAGTTTTCCGGTTTTCGCACCCGCCGCATCCACGAAAGTCAGGGCGATCGGTGCAGCCAGACCCGGAACGCCGTCGATGGATGCGTCTCCGAGATAAATTACTTCGCGACCACGCGTCGGCACCTTTGCCTCGATCAATTTTCCGGTGTTCACGTTGTGGATGCGAACAACGGTATCGCTTCCCCGAGCCTCCACAAGTCCCGCTTCGATCGCAAAGGGACCGACCGCGGCCAGCATATTTCCGCAATTGGGCGAATAGTCGACATACTGCCTGTCGGTACGAACCTGTGCGAACAGATAGTCGATGTCTGCGCCTTCAACGGTGGAAGGATCTATGATCGCCACTTTCGAGGTGACCGGATTGCCGCCTCCTATCCCGTCTATCTGCAGTGGATGACCGGAACCCATGATGGACAAAAGTGCCGCATCCCGTTCCGCTCGATTACGCGGAAGGTCAGACGCCAGGAAGAACGGTCCACGAGATGTTCCACCGCGCATCAGCACACAGGGTATCTTAAGCAGGTCGTTCATTTGTCGCCTCAATCTTGCATTTGGTGGATCAATCCGCCTTGTTGTTGCAATATGAGCAAAAGAATCTAATCTGTTAAATGCAATGTTTGGAGGTATTATTGCGATATGAGCATCAATTGCGAAATTCTGGATCTAAGAGCATTTCAAGCAGTAGTTGAGCTTGAAAGTTTTCATAGGGCTGCCGACGCGTTGCATATTTCGCAACCGGCGCTTACCCGGCGCATCCAGAAACTGGAACAGGCCATTGGCGCGCCACTCCTGGAAAGGACCACACGCCACGTTGCCCCGACAGCGATGGGTCAGGAGGTAATGCCGCTTGTCCGACGCATGCTGGAGGAGTTCGACGGATCGCTTTTTGCGATGAAAGATGGTGCACATCGGCGCGGCCTCATCACGATGGCCTGCGTTCCAACCGCAGCGTTTTATTTTCTACCCACCGTGATCAAAACATTTAGCAAGCAATATCCGCATATTAGGCTGCGTATCAGAGACCTTACGGCAAACGAGGGGCTGCAGGCGGTTGCGCGAGGCGAGGTGGAGTTCGGGATAAACCTCATGGGTAATTCTGATCCAGACCTGGCATTCGAACCTCTCATCGATGACCCGTTTGTGCTGGCGATGCGGAAAGACCATCCTCTGGCGGCTTTCGAAACGATCCAATGGAATCAACTGGAGCCTTACCCGCTGGTTGTCGTCGATCGCTCCAGCGGCAATAGAACGCTTCTGGATGGCGCACTCGCGCGGCACAATCTAAAGCTGAACTGGTTCTACGAGGTGACCCATCTCAACACGTCGCTTGGCCTGGTGGAGGCTGGGTTGGGGATTTCCGTGTTGCCGCGACTGGCTACCCCACAGGATGACCATCCTTTCCTCGTTACGCGGCCGATCGTTAATCCCGTGGTCTCCCGAACCATCGGTATCGTGCAAAGAAGAAGCAGCGCCTTATCTCCCGCCGCGGAGAAATTCGTGGAAATGCTGTTGAAGACCTGGAAAACGCCTTAGGGTTCACAATCGTGTATCTTGCCGCGAAGGGCCCGGGTCTGACGTCACCTGGTGGAAGGTCGAGAAACGGGCGAGGGTGACGCCGTCTTCTCAGACATGGTTGCGTCGTCACGCCGCCTTACCGGCTCTTCTAATAGCGGACCGCCTTGGCGTTCTGGGTCATAGATATGGGTTTTGCTGTTGCCATTTTGGCTGTTGAAGGAAACGGCGACGTGCGCCGCGCCGATTGACGTCAGCAAGCTCAATACTGATCAACCGTACAATGTAGATATGGTTAAAGATCATAGCCTGCTTATCGACTGACAAGGCATACTCGCAGCAAGAGCGACCTCCATCAGTATCCCTTGAGGCAATAATGTGAGGCGGAAATTGAGTGGTGTTTTGTTTAGAGCGAAAGGATGCGTTACGCTTCGACCCAGTGCGATAACGCAACAACCAGATAAGGTTCAAAACGAGTTCTGAAGGTTGCCCAAACGGTCATTTGGACTGAAAACGCAAGACATTTCAATCGGTACAAGTTCCATAATCTATCTTATGCGATTATCGTATGTAGCCGCAAAGTTAAAGTGTCCTGTTTCTGCAAAGTTGGAATGTCACACTCCCCGGACCTGAATGATACCGGGGAGATTGCGGATGGGATTGATCAC
>NZ_JBNWDR010000019.1:0-33199 GCF_053521785.1 Agrobacterium sp. A3-95
GCCGATTACCAGGCTGGAGCAGTTGCTTCCGTGGAATTGGACGCCGCCGACCGTCAACGCTCAAGCGGCCTGACCTGCGGCCTTCACCGGAGGCTTACGTATCAACCAAACAATTTGATAAAGACCAAGTTGTGCATCGGCAATCGCGCTCGTTAGTCATTGAAGTTGTTATAAATACCAGCGCCACCTGAGACAATGCTAATTGGCTGGCCGATTATCGTGACAAAGCGCGTAAAGTCGATAGATGGGTGGCGCGATGCATATATGACGTCGCGAGCTTTCACATCAAAGTTCTGACCGACCAGCATGCTTCCGGCTCGCGTCATGTCGAAACGATAAACGATGGGGTAGCGTCCGAATTTGTCCGGGCGCATACCCCGATGGATTAAGTCATTAAACTTCTGCTTGCCAATGAGGTCTATGACAATGTCTGGCTCTTCGTACCGGAACACGAAATATCCCTTCATGTCGCTGGTACCCGCTGAGCCACCTCCGGCAAGTGCAACGGCTTCCAACAGGTTAAGGTCGTTCGCACCAAATTCGAGACGGTTGTTTGCTTTCACTGATCCAAGGACGGTGAACGTGCGAGGCTCGCGGGTGACGAATACTTGGTCTCCCGGTTGAACGTAGACATTTTCCTGCGGGTTTTGCACTAACGTTTTGAGAAGCACTGTTCCCGTCTTCGACTGCCGTGTCAGTGTCACGTAGCTTTCGTAAGGTTGTGCTGTCGGTCCACCTGCTTTGGCAAGCACCTCCATAATCGATTCAGGAACAAGATTGAGCGGCACCACGGCCGGGCTCTTAACAGCGCCGGATACTGTGACGTTTCGGGACGCAGTGCTAGTGCTGTTGATAATGACGTCCGGTTCGACAGCCTTGCTTGCAAGTGCCGTCAAAATAGTTTGTCGCGCCTGCTCCAACGTCTTGCCCGAAAATGTCACGAGGCCAACATAAGGAATGGCTGCCTTGCCATCCGGTTGCACCACAATGTCCAGTGTCGTTTGCTTGGAGTCGCCTGTCGAAAAAAGACCATTCGAGCCCGCTTCGAAGATTGTGATCTTTAACTGATCTCCGATGCCAATCACCGGTCTTTTCACCCCTCCGCCGATACCGAACCGACTTTGCAGCAGTTTTCCGTCAAATTTTGATATCAGCGTCGCGGAATTTACGTCGATGTCGATGACATCGAATACAACATTTTGCCCTGTGGAAGTGCGCGTCATCGACTGTTTGGACTGTTCAAGCACGTCAGATGCCAATGGTCCGTCACCGGGAAGGTTGTTGCACGATGTCAGCCCTAGCCCCACCAATAACAAGCCAGCTTTCTTCACAATTTCCCCATACATAAAACTCAAAGGTGCAAACCCAATAGCAAGAAACTATTAATGATGGCTACCCTGCCAAACCATTCTCCAAAAAAAACCTTTGCAGCGCGACGAAAATTTGGCATCAGAAAAGCAGCGCACCAGTTGTACTCGTTCGTCAGTGTTTTCGCTGTGAACTAATTGGCCGTTTTCTTGCGGCTACGCAAAGTTGCAAAATTTGAGTTTTTTCGGGGCTAAGCTGGAGACAGATCATGTGCCGGTGATGCCCTAAGTGGATGAATTATGGCAGTCGAAATTCTCGGACACGCATGCGTTGCTCCCTCCGCAAAAAATGTGCAGGAACTGCTTATTCTCTTAAAACAAGAGAAGTGCGCAGTTACCGCAATACCAGCTGAACGCTGGAATCCGGCGCGTTTCTGGCATCCTGCAAGAAGCGTTCAGGGTAAAGCATACACGTTCGCGGCTGGCGTGATTGATGATGTTTTCGCGTTTGATGCCGCCTTGTTCGGGCTATCGGCGCGCGAAGCAGCTCAGATGGATCCGCAACAGCGCATTCTTCTCCAAACGGTGTGGCGTGCGCTTGAAGATGCGAGGATAAATCCTCAACAACTCAAGCGGGAGCGCGTTGGCGTCTATATTGGCGCGTCGTCTTTGGATAGTGGCAACCTCCAGGTTGAGGATCCGGCTTCCGGCGGGCCTCACTTCATGACCGGCAACACACTTTCGATCATTTCAAATCGAATTTCACATATATTCGGTCTCAAGGGCCCGAGCATGACGATCGATACGGCATGCTCTTCATCGCTCGTAGCGCTTCATCATGCCAGGCAGGCTCTCGAGGACGAAGAAATCGATACCGCTATCGTCGGTGGCGTCAATCTTCTTCTGCATCCTTTTCCATTCGTCGGATTCTCGCAGGCCAGAATGCTGTCGCCGGAGGGGCTCTGCCGAGCTTACGCGGAGAATGGGGAAGGATATGTTCGCGCCGAGGGTGCAGGGGCCGTCATATTGAGGCGCGCGGACCGTGTAGCCGGCGAGGGCGCACGCAGCCGCGCGACATTAGTCGCCAGCGGTGTTAACTCGTCCGGCAGGACCAATGGTATTTCGTTGCCATCCAGGGAAGCGCAAGCGCAGCTATTGAGTTCACTCTATAATGACACTGGCCTTGACTGCAACGATCTGGTGTTCGTTGAGGGGCACGGAACTGGGACTAAGGTAGGCGATCCGGCAGAGCTGTGGGCTATCGGAACCGTCATCGCGCAAGGCAGGTCCAAGCCGCTCCCGATCGGGTCAATCAAGTCCAATATTGGACATGCGGAGCCTGCATCAGGAATATTGGGGCTTATCAAAGCGATGCTGGCGTTGGAAAATGACTTCCTGCCCGCCACATTGCACGCTGATGTCCTAAACCAGACGATTGACTTCGATGGTTTGAATATTGAGGTGAACCGTGCCGCACGCCCAATAGAACGGGGCGAAAAGCGCCGACTTGCGGGCATAAACTCGTTCGGTTTCGGTGGCACGAACGTGCACGTGGTGATCTCCGATCCACCGGAACCTATTCCTGTCGATACGGCGCCATTTAATGGCTTGTTTGTTTTGTCCGCCCACACGCAGTCGGCGCTTGAGTCGCTGTTGCAGGACTACGTTTCACGGCTGTCTTCGTCTTCAGCCGAACAAGTTGAGCAGCTTGTTTCCTCCAGTAATAACATGGCGCTCAAACACCGTTTCGCAGCCTTTGGCGATAGTGCCAGTGACATAGCGTCAGTTCTATCGGGTTATCTGCGCAATGGGGAAGGTGATCGTGCTTACGTCGGCCAAACGCCGGGCAAGTCAGTCAAGACTGTGTTCGTCTATGCTGGTAACGGATCCCAATGGGCTGGAATGGGACTTGACGCTTACAAGGGCAATCCAGACTTCAGGGCCAAATTTGATGCCTTCAGCGACCTGTTTTTAAAGCAGGCCGGCCTTGACCTTTCAGCACTGCTTGAGGCTGGAGATTTGGAAAGGAACCTGCGCGACACGCGAGTGGCGCAGCCGATACTCTTTGCCATTCAGGCTGCCTTGACGGACTGCCTTAAAGAAAAGGGTGTTAAACCGGACGTCGTGCTGGGCCATTCCGTCGGGGAGGTGGCAGCTGCCTACTCGGCGGGTATCCTCTCAGCAAAGGATGCCGTTACGATCGTCGCTGTTCGATCCAGGCATCAGCATTCCCTGGCGGGCCAGGGCGCGATGGCGGCTGCCGTGATGTCGGAGGCGTTTGCCGTCGCCTTTGCCAAAGAGCATGGTCTGGATAACATTGTCGTCGCCGGGATAAATGCCCACAACTCGGTGACGATTTCCGGTCCGATTGAAGAGATCAAGCAATTCAAGGCTTTGTCTCAAGTGTCGCGTCATGTCGTGCATGTGCTTGATATCGATTACCCTTTCCATCATCCTATCATAGATAGCGAGAAGATGGCGTTTCTGCGGGATATGCCCCCATTAACGCCGAAGTCCGGCCATACACCCTTCATCTCAACAGTGACTGGATCGATGATCGACGGCGCCCAGCTCGATTCCGAATACTGGTGGAGGAATGTCCGTGAACCGATTGCCTTCGAGGCGGCGGTCAGTCTTGCCGTTGAGAATGGTGGCAACCTTTTCCTGGAGATATCCCCTCGACCCATTCTGTCGAGCTATGTGACAGAAACTGTAAAGCAGCAATCCGCAGCTGCAGTGGTTTTGCCCACACTCAGCCGCCCTGGCCTCGATGGCGATTCTGACCCCGTCACGTCCATTGTACTTCGCGCAGTGGCACACGGCGTCGACGTACCATCGACTTCGATGAATTACATAGCACCATGCGACCTACCGATCATTCCGTTCGAGAATGTCAGCTATCGACCAAATTCGACAACCGACGGAATCAACTTGTTTGGGCGCGACGGCGCCGATGGCACATACACCCTCCTTGGTTGGCGCACCGATCCCAACTCCTCCGCCTGGAAGAACCATTTGGACGCACAGCTGTTTCCGGATCTTGCCGGGCATGTAGTTGACGGCAAACCCATTCTCCCGGGCAGCGCATTTATAGAAATAGCGCTTCAGGTTGCGCGGCAGTTTTACGGCGTTTCGGACGTGGAGATCACGAACCTCGAAATTTTCCGCCCGCTGGAGCTGCGGGAAACCAAGCTCATCGAGCTGTCGACCAAACTTTCACCCGAAACCGGTTTTATCGAAATTGCCTCACGTGAGTATCTGAGTGACAATGGGTGGACGATCCATGCCACGGCACGAAGTCGCAAGCCGACTGAAAGTATCGGTAGTGTGAGGCTTCGGCCTTCCAGTACCGCAAAAGTCCATCAGATCGGTGGCGCGGAGGCCTATCAGACGGCCCGGAGCTTTGGTCTGGACTATGCCGCCTGTTTCCAACTTCTGAATAAGGCCGAAGTCTACAACGAGAAGCATATCCTGGTAGAGTTGCAGCCTGCTGCCGCTCCTGTCCATCCCTATCTTAGCTATGGTCTCGATCCGGTCTCGACCGATGCTGCGTTCCATGGCCTTGTTGCTCTTTTCGCTTTGTTGACGGGCGAAGCCGACGGTGCCCCCTATATTCCAGTGCGGTTTGGATCGGTTCGGTTCGCTTCATCAGCGAAGGCTATCGCAAGTGCCGTCATCGAGATTCAACGCTTCAGCCCCCACAGTCTCAAAGCAAGAATCGATCTCATCGCAGCAGACGGAACACTGGTGTCATCTCTTGATGACTGTCGCTTTCGCCGCACTTGGCTGCGACAACATACGACCCTGGAAACGGCCACGTTTCATTATGAGGCGGTGCCGGACGCCGTCGAAGCGACCGTTTCGACTAAGCCCGCCAAAGTGGATGGACGCGGATACCTGCCAATGGTCGATTCCATCGCTCCCGCTGAAGGCACGATTATTCTCACCGCCGCCGTGCTTCGGGCTTCGTTCGATGTCGCCCGGCTGCTAGCCGACGGCAAGGACGCTGTCACGTTTTCTGCGCTGCCGGGAAATCAGGGTTTTCAATGCTATCTTTCGAGTTGTCTTTATGCGCTCGAGGATGCTGGGATGGTGCAGTCCAATGAGGAGGGGTGGCTGTTGCGGCAGCCCTGCGAACTGCCGTCGGTCGAAGAACTTCTTGGCCAGATCAACATCCGTTTTCCCGACCGTGTTGCCGAGGCTGTGCTTGTCAATAACGCTTATAGAGAAACGCTGGCGCGGCTTTCGGTTCAGTCTTCCTTCTCACGGACTGAGGGCAGCGTTTCGTTCATAAGCGAAGCAACAATGGACCATGTTCGCCACCATACCGCCTTCGCGCGCGCGCGCGAGTCACTTGTGTTGGCGGCAGTCGAGAACGCGCTGGGAGATGTCCAGCAAGGTGATGGCTTTACGATCATTGAGATCTGCGCGGTATCGCCGGCTTTCAGTCAAAGGTTGGCCGAACTGGCAGCGCTTAAAGGTGCGCAGCTCATCATCGCTGAGCCCTCCGACCATTTGCGTCGGACGCTCGAGATAGCTTTTGAGCGCAATCCGTCGATTTCCTGCTTGGACCTAGATAATCCTGTTTCACTAACTCGGGCTAATCTTGTCGTTAGCGCCAGCGGCGATGTCTATGGAAAGCTAAGCGGGGACAAGCGCCTGCAAGCCGTGCAACGTATCGCCGGCTCTACCGCTGCGAACGTTGCTATCGTTGATCTGGCATCGTCCGGGTTTGCGGATTTTGTTTTCGGCCTTACGGATGGCTGGTTCTCCGGCAGCGCCACGCCCGAGTTTCCGATCGGGAAATTCGCCACCGAGGCACAATGGCGTGCGCTTCTTGCCGAGTGCGGCTTCTCGCAAACACATATCCGGCAACACGAAAGTGCCCACGGCGCACTTTTGGTCGTAGAAGCTCAGGGGCCGGGCGCTCTCGAGGTTAAATCGGCCAAGACGATGCCGTTTGCGGCCGTAGTGGAAATAGTTGATGGCGAACACGCGTCCTCGACGGTCTTCGAGCCACTGCGTTGTACGACAAGGGGTGCCGAAGCGGAGTTCGCAACGTTCTTCACGGACAAGGAGGGCGCGCTGGCGTTCGTGTTCGATACGAGACGCCAGTGTAAGGGGTCTGACTGTTTGCAGGATGCGGTCCAAATCCTCAGCGCTTTGGCTGAGGCCGCACGCAAACATATGAGGTCCCAAAATTCGCCTTCTCGGACGAGACTGCTCGTCCTTGCCGAAGGTGGTTCGCCTGCCGGTTCGGCAGAACCTGATCCGACGGCAAGCGGTGTCTGGGCCTTCAGTCGCGTCTTGCAGAATGAATATGACGAACTGGAGGTTTTTCTGCTGGACCCGGTGGCCGATGGCGCGATGAGGCTCAACGCAATCTCTATGATACTGTCTTGTGACGGCCGAGAAAGGGAATGGGTACAGGATCGGCGAACCGCGCTGCTCTCCGTCGTGCGCGCTGTGCCCGGCCACGCCAGATCTGCGAGTTTGAAGACAAAAAATTTCGAGAGCGCGACGATCCGCCAGCTTTTTGCGGGACGCATCGATTCGATTTCTTGGGAGCAAAACAACATACCAGCGCCCGCGGCTGGCGAAGTCAGTGTGAGGGTTGCTGCGACGGGGCTGAATTTCCGTGATGTCATGTGGTCCATGGGATTGTTGCCGGAAGAAGCTTTGGAGGACGGTTTTGCCGGCGCCACGATCGGTATGGAAATGTCGGGAACCGTTGTCGCTGTGGGTGAGGGTGTCACAGACCTTGTTCCGGGCGATGAGGTTATGGGCATCGCATCTCAGGCCCTGTCGACGCACATCACGGTAGCACGAGACGGGCTCAGCAAAATACCGGCAGGCATAGATCCGGCAGCGGCCGCCACGGTTCCTGTAGCGTTCCTGACGGCATATTACGCGATGGTTGAGCTTGGCCGCATCGGCCGGGGCGAAACGATCCTTATTCACGGCGCAGCCGGAGGCGTCGGGCTGGCGGCGCTCCAGATCGCAAAGCTTCGTGGGGCAAAAGTGATAGCAACAGCGGGTACCGTCGAAAAAAGACGTTTCCTGTCGCTGCTTGGTGCCGATCACGTATTTGATTCCCGCTCTCTTGCATTTGTCGGTGACGTCCTACGCGTTACTGACGACAAGGGCGTCGAGCTGGTGTTGAATTCCCTGTTTGCCGAAGCAATGGAGCGCAGTTTCGAGCTCCTGAAGCCTTTCGGTCGTTTCCTGGAACTCGGAAAGAGGGACTATTACTCCGACCGGAAGCTTGCTCTTCGACCCTTCCGCCGCAATATCTCTTATTTTGGGATCGATGCCGACCAGCTTTTGATCAATGCGCCCGAGCTTACTCGACGTATTTTCCGAGAGATCGGGACATTATTCGCCGAGGGCAAGCTCGTTCCGCTGCCTTACCGGTCCTTCAATTACGACGAAACCGCCCCCGCATTTCGTCTGATGCAAAATGCCGGGCATATTGGCAA
This sequence comes from Agrobacterium sp. A3-95, assembly GCF_053521785.1. Classification (NCBI taxonomy): domain Bacteria; kingdom Pseudomonadati; phylum Pseudomonadota; class Alphaproteobacteria; order Hyphomicrobiales; family Rhizobiaceae; genus Agrobacterium; species Agrobacterium sp. A3-95. The sequence continues at coordinate 7,787 of NZ_JBNWDR010000019.1, forward strand.
AATCATCATTCGTCCACCGCAGCCTAAAAGGGACGCAGTACAAAAATCAGGAGCGAACCATCTCGAATTGAGCCCGGGTGTGTACCTAGTCGTCGGCGGCATTGGTGGTTTCGGGCTCGCCGCGGCGGACTGGTTAGCGAGTCGCGGCGCGACGCATGTTGCTCTTTGCAGCCGACGTGGTGTTCCTGACGAGGAAACCCTTGCGGCCACCGCTCGGTGGAACGCTGCTGGTATCGCTTCGAGTGTTCATTCATGTGATGTCACTAACGAAGCCTCGCTTGATGCGCTACTTAAGAAATTGCGGGTTTCCGGTCCTGTCAAGGGCGTTGTCCACGCCGCCATGGTCCTCGATGATGCGTTGATTTCCAATCTGGATCGTCAACGCAATCGAGCGGTCATCGAGGTTAAGGCGAACGGCGCCGGCAATCTGGATCGCCTGACACGCAAAGACGAACTGGAGTTGTTTTTGCTGTTCTCGTCGGCAACCACGATGATCGGAAACCCAGGCCAAGCCAACTATGTTGCCGCGAACGGATATCTCGAAGGTCTGGCGAGGTTGCGAAGAGCTGCGGGTCTCCCTGGGCTAGCGGTTGGCTTTGGCGCGATTGCCGACACAGGATTTCTTACTCGCAACACCGGCGTTAATGACATTCTAGCACGGCGTATAGGTAAGACGGCGTTGACGGCAAAGCGTGCACTCAGTTTCGTCGAGCGCGTGCTCCTGAAAGATGGCGGCACGATCGATGAAGCCGTGGTCATGGTTGCCGAGATCGATTGGACTAGCGCGGCGTCGCTGCCGCTCGCGTCGCAACCACTTTTTTCGGCCATTCCACGCACCGCAATCTCGAACGCGGGCGGAGGAGAAGGGGACAGGATAGACCTCGCTACGCTCGTCGCCGGAAAGACACGTGAGGAGGCGAGCGCTCTTCTTCACGAGTTCCTTTCGGCTGAAATTTCCTCGATTCTCAAGGTTGCGGAAGACAGCATCAAGTCTGACAAGGCTCTCAAGGATATCGGACTGGACAGCTTGATGGCAATGGAACTAGGTGCCAGTTTCCAGCAGAAGAGCGGGATAGATATTCCGTTCTCGGGAATGGGAGAGGGCGCAACGATCGGTGACATCGTACAGAAGCTTTACGATAAGGTGGTGTCAAGCACCGTGACCGACAGAGAAGACGGGGGACAGGAGGACGCGTCCTTTTTAGCGGCGTTGGCGGAAAAGCATGGTGCCAAAAAGCAGGAACGGAAAACAGTTTAGATGGTGGATGACGAAAACGGCGACGCCGGTGGGACGAAAAATGCTGGCGCCGACTATTTGAGCTTGCTGCGTGACCGACATGAAGCGGCTGGTCAGAACCGGCTATCGCGGGTCAACAGGCGAATGCCGGAGCGGATAAAAGCTCCCAAGCGTTTTGAGGATCTGGCGGAATACAAGAAAATTCTCGCTCAAAAGGCGATTAGCGGGCTTGCAGGAGTCGATAATCCTTTTTACCGGTCGCATGAGATGGCAGCTGGCGCCACCACGCGTATTGGCGGCAGGGAAGTCATCAACTTCGCGTCCTATGATTATCTTGCCACAAACAGCCATCCGGCCGTTCATGCTGCTGCCATCGAGGCTATCGATAAATTCGGTATATCGGCCTCTGCAAGTCGACTGGTCGCGGGTGAGCGGCCACAGCATGGACTTCTGGAGCAGAAGCTTGCCTCCATCTATGAAGCGGAGGCGTCTGTCTGTTTTGTCAGCGGTTATCTCACTAATTCGACCGTCATCAGCTGCGTCATGGGGCCAAAGGATCTAGTGATCCATGATGAGTTGATCCACAACAGCGTTCTTGCGGGGATAAAGCTATCCGGTGCTACTCGTCGTTTTTTCCGTCATAACGACACTGCCGATCTGGAAAATATTCTGATGGGTATTGAGGGCGAGTTCGAGCGCGTTCTCGTGGTTGTCGAGGGCGTCTATTCAATGGACGGGGACGTCACTCCACTTCCGCATTTGATCGGCCTGAGGGGCAAGTTTGGTTTCTGGCTCATGGTCGATGAGGCTCATGCGTTGGGAGTTTTGGGCGAGAAGGGAAGAGGAACCTTCGAACATTTCGGAATCGATCCGTCAAATGTTGATATCTGGATGGGCACACTATCTAAGACAGCCTCCAGTTGCGGCGGCTATGTGGCGGGATGTTCCGCCCTCATCCAGATATTAAAGGCAAATGCAGGCGGCTTTGTTTATAGCGTGGGTCTCCCGCCGGTATTGGCAAGCAGCGCGCTAGCCAGTCTTTCGATCCTTGAAAACGAGCCGGATCGCGTTGCACAGTTACGTGAGAACGGTAGATTGTTCCTCGATGTTGCACGCCGAGCCGGTCTGGATACAGGCACTAGCGGAGGTCATTCCATCGTTCCGGTTATTGTCGGTGACTCGCTGCGTGCCGTCCAATTATCCAACGAACTATTGAAAGCAGATGTTAATGCGCTGCCGATCATCTATCCTGCAGTGCAGGAGGGCATGGCTCGGATCCGGTTTTTTCTGACTAGCGATCACACCAGAGGCCATATTGAGACAGCCGTGAATCTAACGGCTAATAGCCTGAACGATCTGTTGAAACGCAACGTCGGACTCGGAAGCCTCGATATGCAGCAAGTCGCAAAATTATTCAGCTAATCAGACCCGGGTTTGGAAACGGCCTATGCCTCACATTATTATCACGGGCGGATCGAGTGGTATCGGCCTGGAGGTCGCCAAAATTTATTTAGGTAGAGGCTACCGGGTTTCTCTGATTGCCCGCAGGCGAGGGATGCTTCTTACCGCTGCCCGTTCGCTCACCGGGGCGGATCTCGTGACAGGGGGGGGCGTGTTTATCGCCTCGGCGGATGTGAGCGATGAAAGAGAATTGAGAGAGGCGATTATTGCCGCTGAAGCGAATCACGGTCCCTGCGATGTACTGGTGGCGTCAGCCGGGCGGGTTGATCCGCAAGAGTTCGATGCTCAATCGGCAGATATTTTTGAGGCACAATTATCCGTCAATTTTCTTGGATGCGTGAACGCGGTTCGGACGGTCCTTAAAGGGATGAAAAAGCGAGCCAGCGGCCACATCATGCTTGTGTCGTCCGGTGCTGCCCTCATCGGCATTCCGGGCTACAGCGCCTATTGTGCGTCGAAATCGGCGCTATCTTCATTTGGGGAATCCCTGCGGATTGAGGTCGCGAATGCAGGCGTCACCGTCGGTGTTAGTTTTCCGCCCGATACGCTTACGCCGCAATATGAGCGTGAGATACCCCTGCGCCCGCAAGCTGCCCGGCGCTTGATGGGTGCAGTTGCGCCTTGGCCAGCTGATCAGGTAGCGAGAAAGATTGTCATTGGTATAGACAGGGGGACGGCGCAAGTGCACTTTGGGGCTTCCTTGACCCTTCTATCGTGGTTTTCTGCATTCATAAAACCGGTTTTATATCGGCGCTTGCAGCGGATGCAGGCTTGACGATGGAATTACTCCTGTTCGACATTTCGTTTCACGAGGATCAACCCGTTTCTCTTACGGCGGTATCCTTTGTCGTGGCAGCAATAATTGTCTACCTGACCGATCCGTTCGCCATGCCGAAACGGGTCAGGCAGGAAAATCGTCTGCAACATAGCCCCCAGCGGATTGTTGTCGAGCAACTCGCCAGGCTTCCAATCATAATGTTCGTGTATTCAATTTTCTTCGCCATATCCTGGCGACCGTTCTACTCTGGACTTGGAACGGTCAGCTTTTTCGTGATCTTCACCGGCATATCACGAGCAAAATATATTTTTATCCGCGAGCCACTCGTATTCTCGGATATCGCGCTGGTTGTTGATGTATTCAAGTATAAGAGCATTTTTTACGCGACGAACTTCAATGTGCTGTTCTGGATTATGGCGCTGTCGTATGTCTTTGGCGTTTCCGCTCTGTTTATGATTGCCGAGCCCTCGATTATACCGTCGCATCACACGTGGTTGTGGATTCTAGTCGGTGTACTCGTGCCGAGCCTCTGCATTCTCATGCTTTTTGTAAAGCCGATTGGACATGTCGCGGCATTGGTCGCGCAATGGCTTCTCAGGACACTCAACGTGAAGTCGAACACCACCCGGTTCGGAACCTTCACCTCCGTCAGCTATCATTTCATAATGTGGCTTGGCATGCGGCGAGAGGCGATTATTGAAGAACTCGCCAAGGGCCTTCAAAGCGTTATTCACGATTTTTTAGGGGAGCCCAGCCGTGAATCGCCTCTGGTGATTTTCTGGCAGTCGGAATCCTTCATGGATCTGCGCAACATCGGATGCGACGACCTAAATCTCCCGACCATCGATGTTTTAAAGGAGCGGGCCGCGCAGTGGGGCCGGCTTATCAGCGTATTTGAAGGTGGTTATACGCTGAGGACCGAGTTTGCTGTTCTGAGTGGTCTCCAGCCGGACGACGTTCACGCCGATGCCAGTTATCCTTATCTTCGCGCGTCACATTACGCGGATATTGTGTGGCCCAATAAGCTGCGGAAGGTTGGATGGTATACACATTTTATCCATCCGTATGACCGAACCTTCTTTCTTAGGCACAAGGCCATGCCAATATTCGGTTTTGGCGAAATGACGATGCTCGATGATTTCGATCACGTTCCTGCACGTGATGGTGCCTACGTGTCGGACATGCGCCTGACCGAGAAAGTTCTGGAAATTGCCGAGGGGTTGGAGAAACGGCAGTCAGCCCTTCTTTTCGTAGCTTCCATGGCCAATCACGGCCCTTGGGAGGCGGGTCGCGTCGAAGGCATGAATGATCCGATTGAGATATACAAGGAACTATTGCGCAAAGCGGATGATGCCTTAGCCCGTCTTGTCGCGGAGTTGGATAAGTATGATCGTCCGGTCTGGCTAGCATTTTATGGCGACCATGCACCGCTTTTAAAAGAATACGCCGACCCTTTCCCTGACCCTCGCACAGACTATTTTATCGTGCCGCTCGCTAGAGCAAAAGAGAGCAAGCACGTCGCAACGGCATCTCGGATCGAGGCGCCGTGGACATTGTTCGAGACGCTCCTTTGGCATGCGCATCTATACAAGGAGCGATTCAAATGACTTCGCAGGGACCTTATCTCTTTCTCCAAGGGCCTGCTTCTCCGCTTTTTTCCATGATCGCCGAGAATCTCACTCGGGCAGGTCATACGTGCTATCGCATCAATCTCAATTTCGGCGACCAGCTCTTCTGGAGCAGGGGAGAGGCAGTCAATTATCGTGGCCGTCCGCAGAACTGGGGTAACTTCATCCGCAAGTTCCTGAAGGATCTGGATATCAAAACCATCATCTTGTTCGGTGAGGAAAGACCATACCATCAGGAGGCCATTATGGCCGCCAAGGCGCATGGTATAGCAATCGTCGCGATCGAGATGGGCTACCTGCGTCCTGATTGGGTCACAGTGGAGATGAATGGCACATCGTCCAATTCCCATTTTCCAAATGAGCCGGGGGTGATCTTGTCTGCCGCAGCCCTCTTGCCCGAAATTGACCGGACACCTCGTTATCGCCAAACCTTTCTCGCAGAAGCGCTATACGATCTCGCCTACTATCTTCCCTCTGTCTTTTTCCGCCCACTCTATCCTCATTATCAGCGGCACTCGTTGTTTCATCCTCTGGTAGAGTATGCAGGCTGGATCCTTCAACTCGCGACAAAGCATCACCGAGCATCCAGGGCGCAAGAAATGTTGTTCGCGTTAAAAAAAGCGGAGCAACCGTGGTTTGTGTATCCGCTTCAACTTGAGACGGATTTCCAGCTTCGTGCGCATTCGCCCTATCGCAGCCAAAAGCAAGCTATTGCCGAAGTGCTGACTTCTTTTGCCTCCTTTGCCCCAGGAAATACTCGGCTTGTGATTAAGGTGCACCCGCTTGACAATGGACTGATTTCATGGCGCCGATTTATAGATAAAATGTCGAAGAGGTTGAGCATTGGCGATCGGGTCGATTACTTTGGTGCAGGTGACCTTGCCGCGTTGATTTCTGGATGCTCTGGAATTGTCACTGTCAACTCTACCGCAGCCCTTCATGGGATTTCTGATGGAATTCCGGCCAAAGTGCTTGGAACGGCGATTTACGACGTCGCCGGTATGACGGATCAAAAGACGCTGGACCAATTTTGGCAAGACCCTCAAAAACCAAATAAGGAATTGGCGGCAGCGTTCTATCGTTTGTTGGCAGCTTCAATCCAGGTTCGAGGCAATCTCTCTTCAAAAGCAGGTTCTTCGGCGGCAGCTGAAGGCATCGCAGTGCGAATACTCGATGGAACCGTAAACTCTCCGGGTGGGGACAGCGGTCATGCCCCCCGGAAAAAGCCTGAGAAACATTCACCCCGATTGTACCTCGAAGCCTGAGGTGGGAACAGGTGGAGGTTATCCATCTCTCTCTGTCGGCCTGTCTCGCGCTGTTGCAGAACTAATCTGGTTACGATCGCGCGTGGGCTGGATCCTAAGACCTGCGCGGGCAGGCGCAAGGTGAACGGGCAACTCCAAACCTGGCGTCGAATGCCTCTTTTCGTAGCCTGGATTGATAGAAGGATCGTCAAATGTATCTGTGCCGTGCAATAAACGCAGGTTTTCTTTTTCCTGTTCGAAACGGCGTTTCTTGTCTCCAACGAGATCTGACCCACGAGAGGCTGACTCATGATGGTACATGCACGCAAACGGCGTCCATACAATCCTGAAGCCCGCCTTATGGGCCCTGATGCAATAGTCAACATCGTTATATGCGACGGCGAAATTCTCTTCGTCCCAAGAACCAACTATCTCCTTACAATCTCCGGATATCAACATTGCAGCGCCAGTCACACACGTTACCGAGTTTCGCAAATGCAGCCGATTCATTGGTCCTCCGAAATTGGCTGGCTTGTTGAGATACCAGTGCCCAGCTAATCCGCCAAAACCAACAATCACTCCAGCATGTTGAATTTTCTTATTAGGATATAGAAGCTTGGCGCCGACAATCCCCGTGGCGTCAAATTTCAGGCAGGAGACCATTTCTTTCAGCCAACCTGCATCGATAACTTCAATATCGTTATTGAGTATCAGGAAGTGTTCGCCCGAGGACTTCTCCATCCCGCGATTTATCGCCCGGGCGAAATTAAAAGCCTCTTCGGCTATGGTGACTGAGAAGCTCTTTTTTGATTCCGTGTAGCTTCGATATAGTTCCAGAACGCGTCGATCAGTGGTTCCATTGTCGATAACAATGACCTCTAGGTTTTGGTAATCTGTGTCCTCAAACAGTCCTTTGAGGACAGTGCTTATGAGGTCGAAACTATCTCTACTCGGGATGATGATCGAAATTTTTGGCCAGTCGAGTCCTTTGGGAAGAGAAAACTCCACGCGGTGGAGGGTTTCGGTTAGGGCCGGCACAACTTTGATCACCTGGCCTTCGCGCTGAAATCTCTCTGAAATTGCAAGACGCGCGGCTTCAGTCGCTTTATCCATAAAACGGCGGGAGTAGGTCTGGCCGGTCCGGCGCCACCAATAGGCAGGATAGGGGATATGGATAACATGCTGCTCAGGAACCCCCTCAAGATAACGCAACAGAAGATCATAATCCTGCGACCCATCGAAAGCCGTTCTAAGATATCCAATCCTACGTAAACGATCATGACGATAAACTGAGAAGTGGTTGATGTAATTCACGCCTGTCAGCAGGACCGGGTCGAAGGCAGGCTTCAGCATTAACCCATCAGGAACAAGGCGATCATTGACGACAACCTCATCGGTATAGAGGAATTGGCATTGAGGGTTTGCAACGATCGTCGCAGCAATCATCTTCAACGCATGCGGAGCAATAAGGTCATCATGGTCGAGCAACGTCACCCACGCACCTGAAGCCAGAGCGAGGCCCTCGTTCGTCGCCTTGGCGATACCTCTATTCACGCCACTACGAGCTATCTTGATGGTATTGCGCTTGGCCAATACCTCATAAAAGCGCAACGTCTCTTCTGAGGTCGAGGCGTCGTCACTGAGAATCAGTTCCACGCCCTCTGTGTGCTGCCTCTCGAATGACTTCACGAGATCATCGAGGTAGCGCTTCGGGGCATTATAAACCGGGACTACAATACTGAGCCATACATTGTCATTTGGCTCAGGGCGAGCAACGTGTAGTTTTTGCGCCAGTCCATACTGTGTGTCGATAAATTCTAGGACCTGTGATCTAGCATGTCGGAGGCGAGGCGATGGCAGCTTGAGCCGAAACCGCGGCAGTCGGCCGATATCCCAGCGTTTCGCGCTCTGCATATCGGCTTCCATTCTGAGCTTGATCACATGTTCTGCGCTATCCCAGTTTGGAAAGGCCTCTATCTGGAAGGAGAACTCCCCAGGTTGAGCCGATGGATCTATCCGCAGGGACTTCACTAAACCCAAACGCCCAACATCTGCGGTTACAATGAAACTGTGGCCGGGTTCGTGCTGCACTGTATCGCGTTCTCGGTAACCGTGCCCCCTGTTCAGGTAGACTTTTGGCTCGATCATCTCTCCATCCGTTGTACGGAGAAACGCGACCAGTATTGGCTTTCGAAGGGTGTTGAAGCGGATATCAAAAAATGGGTCGTCGCCGGTGCTTTCCCACCGGTTGGGCTCTATAAGATTGATTGAAACAAGATCTCTGCTGGAGCGAATTCGCAATGTCATATCTATTATCCTTCCAGCATTTTCATTCTCAGCACCCTTTCCAGAAAGAGGCCGGAACACAAAGATATTGCACCAAAACCAATGATATAGTTCCTGTCTAGCCATTTGTCGCTGTACCCCGGGTAATAGGCAAGACGCATCCATTCCACTGCATGGAAGGCCGGGTTCCAGGACAGAATGTAAGCAATGCGCTCGGGAAGAGCAGCAGAAACAAAAAGGGTGCCAGATGAGATGTAGACAACGATCATAGTCAGCGCATAGATCGTTACGAAAAAGGGCGCGAACATTGCGATTACACCGGCAAGGAAACCGACACCGACTGCTAGCAGAATAATTGCGAGATAGGCATATACCGCCTCGAAAGGATCTGCCGGAAAGGGATTGTCGCCAAGTGCGAGCAAAATCATAAACATAAAAAATAAGGTCAGAGCTGCGGCCACGACTTCCAGAAAAGCGCGTGCCATCATAATGTCGACTACCGTAACAACGGGAAACGACAGCATAGTGCGGTTCATGATCAGCGACAGCGACATGAATCGCGAAACGTACATGAACGCCAGCGTCGGGATTAATCCTGTCGCAAAAAATACGTTCAGGCTGTCACCATACGGCGTTTTACGGCCCATTACCGTATAGATAGTTAGCAGAATAAGCATATGAGCGAGAGGCCACAGGGAGACGAGCAAAAACCCTAGCCCGTGATTGAAAAAGCGGCTGCGCATATCCCGCAGGATGACAGCTGTCATCACATTTTTTTTTTCGGAAAGTGCGTTGCGGATGCTCGTTCGCTCAATAGTATTATGCCCTGTCATTCAGGTGTCCTGGGATCTCTGCTCATTCCGGTGGAACGGGAGCTGGCTTTGAGTTTTCGCGAGATGGGCCATAATCGAAGCTTCGGTGGCATTTCTGGCCTTGCGTCGCAGCTCGCTGTTCCTCGCAAGGTTGAGAATTGTTTCTAGCCAAATTCTTGGATTGTTCTCAATCAATATCTCGCCAGCGGATTCGGCCTCACCGTAGACTTGTCCACTAGAAAAAATTGCCGCGGCGCCCATGCGAGCGCAATCGAAACGTTTCGTGCCGGATCTGACATTGTTCACTCTGCTCTGTAAGAGAGGAACCAACAGAATATCAATATGCTGTTGTTTCGTCTCAGACAGGTACTGGTTCCAACTCCTATGAGATTTTACGGTCAAGCGCCGTGAGGGAAGTCTTGCACTGGTCCATAATCGTTCCAGCCGATGCGATGACGCCGTTACTTCGAATGACAGGTTAGGACACAGCGCCAGAGCATCTCGCACAATTGGGACCAGAAATTCATGTTCCAGATCGTGGTTGCCCGTTGAATGAAACGCCATTTTCACCTCTTTCCCATCGTCTTCGGGTGGCGAAGGTGTGTAGGTGTCAGCGGGTGGGAAGGGTGGAAGAACAACGGGTTGACGCGCGTCGTCCCTCTTCAATCTGTCAGCGAGGCGGGGAGTCGAGACCCATATATCAGACAGGATATTGTTTAGGACAGGGATGGGCACAAGACCGATCGCAGCCAAGTAGGCCTTGTACCCGAGCGTTCCTTCCTTGTCGACGACAGTTGCGGCAATATCGTCATCGATCATGAGACTGGTCCCTGCGAAACTTTTTCGATGCCTGTACATCCAAAGTAACTGTCGAGGTCTGATATATCGACAAACGATCACAAAAAGGCCGTCAGGATCGACGTCACCCAGGAACTCGTCGAGATTGCGTATTTCTGCGGGAATGGGCGTTCGTTTAAGCCTCTCTTCAAGATAGTAACTGAAGGTAGGGTTTGGCCCATTGCGAAGCACCAGCAGGCGCCGGATTGATATTTGATTGTTGATCGGGCCCACTCTTGCCGTCGGTTTCGGCAATGCAGCATAAAGGCGTTGTCGTATTGAGCTGTCAGCCATAGGATTTCATTGCATCAGACGGCTGCGGGCAAAGTAAAGCAAACTGGTCGCTGTAGCCCAAGTGATCAAGCTAGCAATGGCGGTCAGGCTTATCCAGAGAAGACGCTTGGGATAGTTCGCTTCATCCGGCACACGCGGTGCGAGAAAACTGTCAAGATAGAGAAGCTGTTGCTTGCTGATAAAACGGACCTGCTCAAGTGTCCTGACACTGGAGGAGAACTGTTGTTCGGCAAGGTTTTGGGCCAACTCAAGCTGTGAAAGGTCCTGTGATACGTCTGCTAGACTACGCTCGCTCCCGATGCCGGCGAGTTGCGCATTGAGATCGGAGAGCTGCTGTTCCTTGCTGTTGATTTCGCGTTTCAGCACGCGCATTTGCGGCGAGTCAGCTGAGACAACCGCAATCCGCGAATTGTATTGCTGTTGGAGATTCAGCCGTTCATTCTCGATCGTACCAATCAAAGTCGAAATAATCTGGGAGCTATTACTGACGCTCAAAACGCCTTCTCGATTGCGGGTCGATGCGACTGTTTCGCGAGCCTTTTGAAGCTGTTGCTTTGCGTTTTCGAGGCTTGTCTCGGCGGTTGCAATGACATCTTTCCAGATGCGATCGTTGACTTGGTTCACAATGACTTCGGACGCTTTAACGATCTCGCTTACTAGAACAGCAGCGTCCCGGGCAGCAAATGCCCTGGCCTTTACCGTGACAATCCCGCTTGATGCATTGACGGTCGCTGTGACCATATGCGCCCAGTAATCCCTCGTCTCCTCGGCAGTTGCATCACCGGGGAGGCGAGCCCACCAGTCAATGTCGGCACTACCAAAAAGCTTCTGCAGGTCAATGTTGCGGTCACGCAACATATCGATCATTTCGTGGCTGTTGATGAAGTTAGTTACAATTTGAGTGTCCTGGACGATTTTTGCAGAAGGAACGCCGGTCACTCGCGCAATCTGGTCTCTGCCGAGGGCCGGTGTCGAGGAACGGACAGTAAAACGAGTTTCCGATTCATATTGATCGGAAGCAAAGATGCCATAATAAAGCAATGCGGTTACGTTCGGAATGGCAAAAAGAAGGACGGCAAATAAGAGCACGGTCGCTGTGAAAAGTCGGTCACTCAGCCTAGGCCGAAGGCCGACTGCCTTAAAAAGGCTGCTTCTTGAAGAGGTTGAAAAGCGGAGTTTACGCGCTGACGAAGTCAGTCGCTGGGAAATAACTCTACTGGCCTCAAGCCCGCTCACCGGTCCATTGCTGCTTTCATTCTGCGGCGCCAAATAAGCCTCCATAATGTATCGCGTCGCGATAGATAGCTATCTGTTGAGGCGGTAATAGGCTTCGATTCCAAGCTCAACGTCATCGTAATACATCATTCGGCCATCCACGAGCAAAAAAGCTTTTTCGCAATAAGCCTTTATCGTCTCCATACCGTGAGAAATCATGATGATGTCAGAATTCCTACGCCTGCTGTCAAATGCCTCCTTGCAACGTTTTTGGAAGCGTGCGTCGCCAACGGCCGTGACTTCGTCGACAAGATAACATTCGAACTCGATGGCCATGGAAAGACCAAAGGCAAGACGAGCACCCATGCCAGATGAATAGGTCCGAACAGGCGCGTTGATATAGTCACCCAGTTCTGCAAATTCTTCTACGAACCTTGAGACGCGTTCGGGATTTTCACCATATGCCCTGGCGACGAAATTGAGGTTCTCTTTGCCGGTCATTGCAGAGTTGAAACCGCCGGCAAAGCCGAGCGGCCAGGAGACGCGAACGTTTTTGCTGATACGACCAGAGTTCGGCAGTATTGTTCCTGCTATCATGCGCATGGTTGTTGATTTGCCAGCACCATTGACGCCGAGGATTCCATAGGAATAACCGCGTTCGAATTCGAGGCTCACCCGATCGAGAATTACTTTCTTGTGGCTTTGTGTTTTGAAGTGTTTCGAAACATTCTGAAAACGGATCATTTTGTTCTAGAGCCTGTGATCTTCAACCGACGCCCAGGCAAGCGCGAGAATGGTCCAGGCTGTGAGCAATCCAAGCATAATCAGAACAGGCGAAAGGAAGCGACGCGGATAGAGCGCCTCTTCTGGCAAGGCCGGATTGACGAACACCGTGAGATAAAGTGCCTTCCGAAGAGCCGCGGCAAATGCCTGATCATAGTTTCGTCTCGCGGCTTCATAGAGCTTCTCCGCCACTACGCGATCTGTCTCAACTACCGAAAAATTCGATATGACATTGGCAAGCGAAGCGTCGGCCCCGCCCGTAATCTGTGCACGGATACCATCGATCTGCTGATTGATGCTTTCGAGGCCAAGGCTCAGTTGTCGATAGCGCGGAGAATCCGTATTTTTAGCTTGGCGCAGCACAAAAATTTGGCTTTCCATTTCGAGCTTTCTGCCTAACAGCCCAGTGAGCAAAGTACCTTTCTGTTGAGCCTGTTCGGTCGGATTCAGAAGACCGCTACCTTGTTGGAATCGGTTCAGGTTACCAAGTGCCGCTTGGTACAAGCGATCCGTTCTTTCTACTTCGTCGCGAAAACTCGACATCATATCTTCGCGCGCGCGAACCGTCAGTTCATTGACGAGCTTTTCGCTTTCTTCGAGGATAGCTTTGGCAAGGTTCACAGAATCCTCGGGTGTAAAGGTCTGAACCTTCAAGATGATAATTCCGGAGGGTCCGTCGATGTAGGCTACTACGTGTTTCATCCAGTATTTCAGGAAGTCTTCATGAGAGCCACGCTTGTCGAACCGCGCCAAAAAATCCGCGTCATCTCGCTGAAAAATAGCCCGATAGTCAATTTTGCCGTCCAGACGTCGTAAAATTTCAGCCGAGTGGATAAAACTCGTCACAACATACGCGTCCTGGGAGGACGACTGCATGCTCATGATCCCGGTATCGACCCTTTCACTTGAACCATCATCTGCCAAGGATCGCACGGCGAAGCGCGCCTCCGATGTATATTGATCGGACGCAATCAAGATGAAATATATCAGCGATGCCAAGAACGGAATTAGAACAAGCAGCACAAATGAAATAAGGCCCCATGGCGTCTTGCCGCCATGTTGGAGCTCGGGTTCGTTTGCGGTCTCGATCTCGATCTGGGGCGGAGCCTTCGTGAGTAGACGCCTTCTTCCCGACTGATAGAGACGAAGCCACCCCGTCGTTTTTGGTGTCTCTTGAAGTTCGAGCGGAATTTGATCGGTTTCCGCTTTGGTTTTCGTGGACTTCGTAATCGTATCGGTCATCCCTGCACCTTAACATCCGGCGCAACAGCTTGGCGCACATAGTGGTCGAAGATGAGATCTTCTTCCAGCATCGTCTCAGCAACAGGTATTTGGCGTAACCTCAAGGCCAAATCTTTGAGGATAGAGTGCTTGCTGACCACAGGGACGTCAATGGGAGGTACAGAAAGAAGCTCCCCCACGCCTTGTTGGAAATGAACGCTATTGTCTCCATGACCAACAACGGTAAAGCGGGCAAGTGCGCCGATCGCCGGCGCAATATCTTTACGTGTTATTCTTTGCTCGGGATATGTACAGACGAATTGCTGTGTGATGGGTGAAATCAGCACCCGTCGGACCTTATCCGGTGCCTTCTGTAGCGCACGTTTCAATGCCCGGTCATCCGCTAAGTTAATTTCAGAAAAGTATTCAGCAGCCGGGGATAAGATCAGTCGATCACGATCTCCAAGGAAATTTGGCATGCTTCTGGTGAGGCGATTGAGGGTAAAGAGGCGGCAAGCCATCTCGTAGTACGGGTCGGGAATATCGGCGATAGCCTGGAATCCCCTGTCAAGGAAGTCTTCGTAGTTGCGCAGCAGAATCCTGCCGCTGATATAGACCGACGACCCTGCATTGAGGTGAAATGCCTGCATTGTCGTTTCGTGACCAAAACGTTCTACGCCTGAAATAGCGTACTGAAAACTTTCTTCACAAAAAGCGTCGAACTTCATCATCGGCAAAATGCTAAGCTCAAGACGCAAAATCTTGTGTTGAACCGGATTATCGATCGGCGAACGACGATAGATCAGGAGGCCCGTTTTTGAATCTCGAATAGATAGTCTCCGCTGCTTGGCGAGATCCAAAATTCGGGTTGCATCAATCCGGAACCCAACCATCCCGGTCGCATGGCGACCTGATTGCACGACAGCTGGTTTCGGTTGGTCACACGCAATTGCCACGTCTCTGCCATCGTCCATAGTGACGAAGATCGTAGCTTCTTCAGAAAAGCCGTCGGGGATCAAGTACCCCTCGATGACGCTCCCATGATCATATTCGACGTTGAACAGCAATCGTCAGAGTCCGCTCTTACACCTAAAGTCACCACCCTAGACTTAACTATCGTCTGGCGAATACCGAAAAGCATGGGCCACCAGGATGATTGTTGTCTATGGCCTGAATTTCAATTTTCGAATACCCCAAACGCTCGAGCAGCGATATTATTTCACTTCTTTCTAGCCAAAAATGGCGATCCTTCATGCCCCCGCAGAATGAGGCGTTCTGGTCCGCGTTCTGATAGCTCCTTTCGTGGTAGTGGAGTTCCATACCAGCCACCGAGCGGAGTTCGATCTTGCCGCTGAATGGGCGCCTACGGACATCCGAAGATGGCATAGCACTTTCATCGAAGAAATGAGTCCATATGAACAATGCATTGGCACGTTTGGAAAGTAGATGAAGAAACTCTCCCGGATCTGGCATGTGATAAAGGACGCCGGAGGCAAGAGCAAAATCGTATGTCTTTTGAGTGCTCTGGAGCCATTTCTGGATATCGCCCAGATAAAACGAAGCCTTATCAAGCTTCAGGATTTCCTTAGTTACAAGACACCGCAAAAAACATAATTGATTGGCTTCTATAGCGTCGATGTTGGCGGGCCGTTGTTTGTTAAGAATGAACGTGTGCATTGCTTCGAGAGGGCCGACCTCGAGTACCTCGGCCCCTTCGAGCGATCCATAGGCATTTAGCGCGGACAATATCCGTCCATCCTGAAATAGCGGAACATTGCCTGCCTGCAGCCCCGGAACCGGAAAGGAGGAGCTCCAGCCCGGTATCGCATCAATAGCATTTTGGTGACTAGGTTGCCGCATCTCAAATTGCGCGAAGACCCCGGCGTTTACTTTGTCTTCGTTGGCTGAACCAGCGCTGTGGGTTGCAGTGTTCGAGACCCAAGATGAAAGTCGGCTAAGAAGCGATAGAAAACTCGCCGACATATTAGGAAAGACTTTCATCAAATTCCTGTCTGTTTGAAAACTAAGCATTGTTCGGTCGTGGTGATGCCGCAAAAAGGGAAGTCACATCCATCAACGCAACTGGAGATATCATCCAACAGCGCTGTCAATCAATCGTCTTCTGGCAGAATCAGGCTTCGTTGCTCCAGAAGCCCCTGCAATTTCGAAAAGGCGTCAGTTTCTGCGTTGAGCCGGCGTCGCAGGTGAAGCTCTGAGCAATATGGCACCGGCATCGCAATCGTCATGACTTCAATCATTGCCTTGGAGAAATGATGCATATATGTGAATCTACTATCTTGAGATGTAGGTATTGAAACCGCAATCACAGCGTGGTTTTCCGAAATTCTGTTTTTCTATGTAGGCTAGTGAAATGAAGATAGTGATGATCGGTTCCGGTTATGTGGGCCTTGTTTCCGGTGCGTGTTTTGCCGATTTCGGCCATGACGTGATCTGCGTGGACAAGATGCCGGAGAAGATCGAAGCGCTGAAAAGCGGCCATATCCCGATCTTCGAACCGGGTCTGGAGGTCATCGTTGCCAACAACGCCAAGGCGGGCCGATTGAGCTTCACCACCGATCTCTCCTCCGCGGTTGCCAATGCCGATGTCGTCTTCATCGCGGTCGGTACGCCCTCGCGTCGCGGCGACGGCCACGCCGATCTCGGTTATGTCTATGCGGCAGCGAAAGAAATCGCCCATTCGCTTGAAGGCTTCACCGTCATCGTCACCAAGTCTACCGTTCCCGTCGGCACGGGGGACGAGGTGGAACGCATCATCCGCGAAGAAAACCCTTCGGCCGATTTTGCCGTGGTTTCCAACCCGGAATTTCTGCGGGAAGGCGCGGCCATCGAGGATTTCAAGCGACCGGACCGCATCGTCGTCGGTCTTTCCGACGAGCGCGCCCGCCCGGTGATGACGGAGGTTTACCGTCCGCTCTATCTCAACCAGTCGCCTTTGCTCTTCACCACCAGGCGAACTTCGGAACTGATCAAATATGCCGCCAACGCCTTTCTGGCGATGAAGATCACCTTTATCAACGAAATGGCGGATCTATGCGAAAAGGTCGGCGCCAATGTTCAGGATATTTCGCGCGGCATCGGCCTCGATGGCCGCATCGGCGCGAAGTTCCTGCATGCCGGCCCCGGTTATGGCGGCTCCTGTTTCCCCAAGGATACGCTGGCGCTTGCCAAGACCGCACAGGACTATGACGCCCCTGTGCGGCTGATCGAGACCACCATCGCCATCAACGACAACCGCAAGCGCGCCATGGGCCGCAAGGTCATCAACGCGGTGGGTGGCGACGTGCGCGGCAAGAAGATCGCCGTCCTTGGCCTGACATTCAAGCCCAATACCGACGATATGCGCGACAGCCCGGCGATTGCCATCATCCAGACCCTCCAGGACGGCGGCGCCAAGGTGGTCGGCTACGATCCGGAGGGAATGGTGAATGCCCGCCATGTCATCGAGGATATCGACTATGCCAGCGGTCCCTACGAGGCTGCCGAAGGCGCCGATGCCCTCGTGATCGTGACGGAATGGAACCAGTTCCGCGCGCTCGATCTGCCGCGCCTGAAGGCCATCATGAAAAACCCCGTTCTGGTTGATCTGCGCAATATCTACCGCACGGATGAAATCGAGGAGCACGGGTTTCTATATCGAAGCGTTGGACGTCCTTCGTGATCCAAATTGTCGAATTAAAACGTAGACACTTCAATGCGAAGACCAGCGTTTTTTCTAACCCTTTGTGTACCACGGCAGAGCGCCTAATTAATCTCAAGATTGCAATTTCGCAATTCTGTGAGACGTTGGCTCCACTAGAACGTGCCGTTAACCGCCCAATATCAAGACGTAACGTACGATTTTTCAGCGGTTAAAATATCGATGGCGACTTTGAATTGACTATCGATGATGTCGAGGTTGTCAATACACGCCATTATGGTATCGGGTCGCAGCGCGGGAAGCTTAAGTCTTGTTTGCTTTGCAATCTCCACTTCCATAATATTGGCGGCGACTGCATCGTATTAAAACTCACACGGCGCCGGACACTGCTAAGCAGCTAATCCTAGAGCAACTATTCGATTACGATGGATGCGGCCATAATCACCTCGGCGGGCCAGGCTTATCTCCGCACGAGAACCAGGTATGTTTCGATATATACGTCCGGTTAACTGTTTTTCCAGGCGAGGGACGGTGTTTTCCGTGTCTGCCATGCTAAAATAACAACCTAAGCGTTTAGAGGTTGGCCATTTGATGCATGCCGTTGTTTTTCTTCTGGTTGTGGCTTTTGGAACTCCGAGCTACGGTCAAGATTCAGCGGAACTTGGACCCATTGCGGATGAGCATTCTTTCCATTGTGGAGCGGCCTTTGCGTTGATGGCAAAGGTCTACCGAGAAACTGGAGATGCCAAAATCTCCGCGGGCTACCAAACAAAATTCGACAAGCTTGCTACCCAAGCGGAAAGCATTTTCGAGCAATTTAAGCGATCTAAAAGCGATTCAGAAGCCTCCATGCAAAAGCATGTGGAAACTTTGACTTCTCTCGCAGAAGAAGACGCCGCGCTTGCGATTAATTTTGCCCGACTTTGCGACCAGCGATTCCCTGGTTAAGTGAGTTTGCCTCGGTGTTCCGGCGAACGCATTTTCGGCAGGTCGATGGATGGAAGTTATAGGACGCGTTTCATCTCATCGGCCATGACGCGGTCGATCATTTCGGGATCGCACTGTGCGTCAATGAAGAGCTCACGGATACCGCCCTCTCACGTCCTGATGTCGGCAAGTAGGCTTTGAAGTTCTTCGATGCCATTTCTCAGTCAAACCCTTCGTGCCATCTTCACTGCCATCGCTAACGTAAACCAGTTCCCCTTCGGAAATGTTGTCCGAGTTGGCCGTCACTTCCTGGATCAGTTCGAGATTCTCGCCGATCATGCTGGCGACTTGCCTCAGCGTATAGATAAACGTTGAGCGTGCCATGCCGATGCGACGCGCAATTGCCGAGACACTCGCTCCAGGCTCGATCGCCTCAGCCACCGCTCGCTCCTTGAAATCATGGGACCAACGTCGCCGAAACTGCCGCGGAGCGCCCTCTAACCGTTCTGGAACGGCGTCGATCTTATGAAAGATTCTAGTTCCAGAGATAGGCGCAGGCATAGACGCTCACAGCTGGTGAATAGTCATTACGCAATAGCTGAGCCCGCGCTACTGGCGCCAGATGGGGTGAGCTTGCGCTTACTATCGCAGCCTGTGATGTAGGGGTGCAGCTTAAATCCAGAGCGGTTGCGGAGTTTGTTTCCGAGGTCGTCACGGCTGGCAAGATGTTTTATTGCTCAAATGGCAACTCTGGATCGCCTTGCCGTCGGCGTAGGCGGAAATTGGCTTAGGGTTCCCTTGGGGGCGGCAATATCTGTATCGTAGACACAACGTCTAGAAGAGTTGCTTTTCGAGGTGCTCTTCCGTCACGCGCACCGTCGCATGTTTGGCACATATGATGACAACAATCCTAAGTTTACAGTTCTGCGAGGGATTCTTGGTGTTGACTCTACTTGCACGTGCCGGTAACCGTCCGAAAGATGATTGAAATATACAACTTGTAAACGGTAAATTTTGAGGGCGGCGAAGGATGAAGCTGGCTGATCAGGGCGAAATTGATCTCGTAAAGAAATCAGGATTATTTGATGAAGCCTGGTATCTAAAGCAATATCCAGACGTAGCGATGCTAAATATGGATCCTGTCGAGCACTTCCTCTGGCTCGGTGCTCGGCTTGGTCGTGACCCGTCGTGCAAATTTTGCACACAATCATATTCGAGCCATCACAGTGACGTGGCGAAAGCTAAGGTGAATCCACTTTTGCACTATGTGCGGCATGGGAAAGCTGAAGGTAGAATAGTTGTACCGTCACGTCACTATGATTCCCCTCTGAAGAAAATTCAGGCGGAGGCCGAAGTTGAGCAGCCTTGGTTAGTCTCTGTTATTATGCCTGCGTTCAATCGCGAATCCACGATATCTGCATCCATTAGATCAGTACTAGACCAGACGTACCGCAGATTTCAACTCTTGGTCATTGATGACGGCAGCACAGATAAGACGATAGAAATCGTTGAGACGTTTCTTACTGACGACAGGGTTAGGTTGATACGGGCGGCGCACGGAGGAGTTAGTGCGGCCAGAAACAAGGGACTTGAAAACTCATCCGGTGAGCTGATCGCCTATCTCGATTCTGACAACGTTTGGACGGCAAACTATCTTGCTACGATGGTTGGCTACATGTCTTCCAAAGGCGCCGATGTTGCGTATTCTCAAATCGAAATTCTAAATGATAGTGACCGTCAAATACGAGGCGAACTCTATAACAGGGAAAGGATGTTAAAGGGCAATTTTATAGATTTAAATGTTTATTGCCACCTGCGTTCCATTTATGAGGAACAAGGTGGTTTCGATGAAAGCCTCCGCAGGATGGTGGATTGGGACTTAATAATTCGCCAGACAGGTGTAGCGCGAAACATCGCTCATGTGCCGTTTGTTGGATGCAAGTACACGAACACCTCAGCAGACGCGAATCGCATATCTTTGAAAGAGTTCAAAGCGTTTGGGAAGGTCGTGGTTGCCAAGGCAACCAAAAAGGGAGATTGCCCTCTAGAAGACGCCATCAAATTAAACTTCGCAATCAAAATTCCTGCGCCGTTCGATAAGCGACAAGAATGGGGCGATTTCCATTATGCAGATTCGCTAGCTGGTGCGCTTAATAGACTGGGCCATAAAGTTCGGATCGACTTCCACGGAGAATGGGACCGAAAGAACACACCGCAGGATGACGTAGTGATCGTTATTCGTGGCTTGGATGAGTTTAAGCCGGTGCCGGGTGTAATAAATATCCTTTGGAATATTAGTCATCCTGACCAGCTGGAGCTGGCCGAATACGAAGCATACGATTTAGCGTATGTTGCTTCCCTAAGTTACGCGAATTTTTTGAGTGCAATTGGCGTGAAAAAAATAAAGCCGCTTCTGCAGGCCACTGATATACATCGGTTCAACCCAAATCGGAAGAAACCGGCTAATCCGTCTGAAGTTTTGTTTGTTGGAAACTCGCGAAACATATACCGCGACATGGTAAAGTGGTCCGTTGAGGCAGAGTTGAATGTTACTGTTTTCGGTACGCGTTGGGAGCAATACATTCCTAAGCGCGCTATAGGCGGAGCAAATATTTCCAATAAGGAACTTGGCGGATACTACAACTCTGCGGCGTTCGTGTTGAATGACCATTGGGCATCAATGAAAGAGTTTGGACTTCTATCTAACAGACTTTTCGATGTGCTATCCGCCGGTGGTAGGGTAATTTCCGATAGTATGCCGGCTATTTCATATGTATTTGGAAATTCGGTCGTCCAAGTTGACAGCAAGGAAGAGCTGCAAAACGCTGTGCGAACAGTATCCGACCATGACACAGCTGCAGTCAGTGCGGAAGTTCGCATGCTACACAGCTTTGAAGCGCGTGCAAACCCGATACTTGATGACATATTTGGGTTGCTTGGCGTCCGATCGACTTTACCTGCTGCGCCATTTGTTCTCCGTAAAAAACGACTACTCGTTAATGGTATCGTGCGCCAAGATCGAGAGTTTCCACAGAGCAGCGCTTTCATCAGACTGTTATGCCCCCTGACTACAGACGAAGCTTACGGAGAGATCGACTTCAAATTAGTGCCGGCTAAACTGGCACTAGAGAGTCGCACTGCCGATGTTACCATCGTCCAGCGTACTGCCTTTGACACGCTTGGTGACGCGCAAGCGCTCGTGGCGGGTTCCAGCGGCCATAGGCAGAATCTGATTGTAGACAATGATGACGCGTTTTGCTTCATGGATGAAGCTCACCGTGAATACGAGCTTTACAAGCCGCGTATCGAAGCTCTTAATTTCCTTCTCGATCACTCCAAAGAAAATTGGGTGTCGACGGACGTTTTGCGGGAGGCTTATTCGCACTTGTCCACCCAGCCCGTCGTAATGCAGAACGCAATTGATCCGCGGTTGTGGCGTGATTATAGGCGGCCAAACCGCGGCCGAAATGCTGTTCCCCAATTGGTTTACGCTGGAACTGCAACCCACGACGCAGACTTCAACCTGATAATTGAAGCGCTCGATCGGGTAGCCCAAAAGCAACGGTTCGAGCTCACAGTAATTGGCGCGGTACGGCAGCCACCGAAAAGGGAATGGCTCCGGGTGCTTACGCCGCCACGATCGTCACAATCATATCCCGCGTTTGTTCGTTGGTTTAGGCAGCAAGGTCCGTTCGATGTTGGATTGGCTCCCCTTATCGATACAAAGTTCAACTCTGCAAAATCGGATCTTAAGCTGCTTGATTACGGCGCACTGGACATCTTGCCTGTGGCTTCTAATGGGCCGTCCTACAGTGAAACATTGCGTGCGACCCAAGGCGGAATCCTAGTCACCAATACGACTGAAAACTGGACGGACGCCATATCTGATGTTGTCGGTAACATCCAAAATTATGATCAAATGCGCGGTGTTGCGTTCGATTACGCCTATGAAAAAAGAAACGCGTCAAAAGCATATAGGACAATGCGGGAGAGCATTTTTTCCGTGAAGAGTTAGCGAATTCCCTTCGAGGTGAAGTGGCGTTAATTTGTTTCCTCTGGAAAGATATCAATCGATCTCTTTCCCTGAAGGCATAGCGCTAGAAGCGACTTCACCGCACGTAAGGTGTGAAACTCAAAATTGAGCAATTGCGCTAGTTGGATTTTCATCCTACGACGAGACCCGATCAATAGGTGTAGGCGCAAATTATGGTTATAGCTCCCACGGTGCTGGATGGAAAAGAAGATTGGCTTTTTCTCAGTAACGACTCAAACAAAGTCATGGAGCAAATAACTGGGCGAACTTCGTTGCCTCCTGATTTCAAGGCGATGTGGGCAAGCCTCTTTGCGTATCGTGCAGTACGCTTAGCTGATCTGGGGTCCCGCTATTTTTTTGGGGTAGTCCCGAACAAGGAGTGCGTTTACCGACATTATCTTCCTGACGGCGTCAACTTTTCCGAAAGTAGGCCGATTAACAAGGTACTTGAAGCGGCACAGGGCCGGGTTGCACACCAGTATTTTCTCGAATGTCTCGAGGAGGCCTCCCTCAGGTCTGAAACGTACACCAAAGGTGACACGCATTGGAATCATGTTGGTGCATTCGTTGCCTTTAATCAAATGATGCAGGCCAATTGCTTGCCGCAAATGAGTAGCGATCTGATTTCTTTTGAGGACAAGGTGATTGCTGGTGACCTTACAGGAAAGCTAGGACTGACAACCACAACGAAAGTTGCAGTGATCAAGAGCCCAGCTTTCAAGAAGGTAGAATTCAACGGAGTTCAAAATATTGGACAGCGAGCCGTATACGAAAACGAGGATAAGAACCTCCCAACGCTACTTCTGTTCAGGGACTCTTTCGCGTCGCATCAGCTTGAAATGTTTGCATCAATGTTCTCACGAGTCGTGGCGCTTTGGCAGCCGAACATCGATTATAAAGTTGTGCAAGACGAGAGACCGGATTTCGTCTTCAGCCAGCAAGTAGAGCGGTTCTTGGTGTCGTGCCCAGATGACATAAGAGGTCCAAGCAGTCTCGAATACGAAGCCGCAAAAAAGGCCTAAACAGAGCGGAAAGCCAAGAATGATCTATGGCGTTCTGTCTCTCGATATTTACGGCACGAAAATTAGTGGCGAGGGAGGCGGATTGCATGCGGTTGGCTGCGCAACGGTGCAGTCGCGGGCTCGATCGCGGTTTACTTCTTGAGAGAAGTAAACTATCGACCCTGCCGCTTTCTTAGACGCTCGATCTTCTCGCACGCCCAGTACTGTCCGCCGCTCGTTAAAAAGGCCAGGTGGCGGTGATGTATCAAGGGGACGCGTTGTGACGAGCGGAGTCTGTAACTTCGGTGTGTCAGCAGGTTGCAGTGTATCTACATTGAACCAGATACGTTTTCGCGGCTCTCCCGGAAACACAATGTTGATACCACCTACGTGGTCATGACTGAGGTCTAATTCACCGAAGGCCGGTAAATTCGGAACCGTGCCCATGCCCTTAAGAACGGTTTGGCTTGAAGCCGTTGCGATAATGGAACGACGCCACCCATTGGAACCTGGTGAAGCAAGAACCATAACGTTTTTGCCGTCTGGCCCATATTTAGTGTATGCGATCACCGGAGAGCCGTTTTCTGTAAGGCCGACGCGAGCAGAATTGAGCAAGCCGTTCCCCTCACCGACCGTATCGACAACATCACTGTTTCCAGGGGTGATTGGCGGTTCAATTTGGTGACCTAGATGATCTTCCCAGTGTACAAAATCTCGTGTGCGGGCATACGTTATGGCATAGTTGCTTGCGACATCCGGGGATCGGCGCCAGACAATTGCAAGATGTACATACCCGTCTTGGAACACTTTGAATGGAGTTGGATAAGCGTTCGTAGGTAATCCGTTCCAAGTCGAGGAAAAGATTGGTACGTCCAATGTTCTCTTCCAGTACTCGCCGTAGCGAGTATTGACAAACCATTCGCCATTCCCGCTCACGCCGTTCCGGTAAGAAAAATATAAGGTTCCGTCCGCGCCGTTGACGAAGTTTGGATAAGTCACCTTCCTCTCGTCGTGGCCAGTCATTGGGGTGAGTGTGATGCCGGATACAGTGTCCGGAGTATTCGCCGATCCATAGACAAGCGGGCTTGCGTGCATATTCGCAGCAACTTGGAGACGTCCAGCGCTGTCGAAAGCGAGAGCGACGCTGTTGTGGCTATCCCACCCAGCGAACTGAGAGGAGATCCGGGCTCGGCAGACTACGCCGGAAGCGGGCTCGAGTTGTGCTACAGTGAGCCATCTGTCTGCGTCGTAATATCCAACGTAAATCTTCCCGCCTCGGGAAATTGCGTCGAAAGTAACTGTCGTCCCTGACCAAGCCTTGTCTATTTCAATGCCATCTTTCCCGCCTCCTATAGGTACAGTGGCACCCGGACCACACACTGGAGCGGTGGCGTGAGAGTAGCTGAGAGAGTGCAGCAAAAAAGTTCCAGCCAAGAGCAATGATTTTAGACGAGGCGATGTGAGCATTTTTGAATCCGGGAAATGACTGGCCGTGAGTTTCCATTCATGGCTCAGCAAAATGGCCTCAAATTGGCAAGGATTTAACGTAGCAGAACAGAGACAAAAGAGGCCCGTCGCGCGCAATATGGCGACGAGACCTCAAGCCGCGGCCTGTTTCAGGGGACGCGCGGCGCCTCCAAATTAGTTGAGCTTAGAGGGCTTTACAACCATATAATGTGCACATTTCATGAGGAATTCACGAGTGGTTTGGCTGTCCATCGGCTGATGGGCATTGCGGGCGGATGTGCCGTTTGCGCTCTTTCCAGATTGCGTCCGCTACAATTTACGTAACGTCTTTTTCGCCCTTAGTCAGATGTTGCACCGTCATTACCCACGCCATTAGCATAACATTTTCCGGTATTTCAACTTGCTTGCTCAGCATGTTGGATTTCCCGCGATTGTTGATTGCCACTGAGAACTGACCCGGCGTTTCCACCGAGAATTGACCCGCCTGTTAGGTATGTTTCGGGTCTGCGGTCGTGGTCAAGTTCCTCGTTT
>NZ_JBNWDR010000020.1:0-26114 GCF_053521785.1 Agrobacterium sp. A3-95
ATATCATGATATTGTTATTATGATCGATCGCCACCAATTTTCACCATCTTTTCAATTCACTTTCCAATCAGATTCCCTCCGGTTCTACCTGTAAATAAATCCATTAAACAATAAAAACCTATATAAAATCACCTGCTTATAACAGTGCCAAATTGACTGCGCACAAACAGGCGGACTTCTCCAGCAAATCTCTCATCTCTCCCGCAGTAATGGTGTGTTTAATTATTTATATGTTTTGCGCTCACCTCTCGACAAATTATATGTTTTACCGACCCTCTTCCTCCCCTGTTCAATTTACAGCCGCCCAATCATCTCTAAGTATTTTATTCCGTTAAATAAGTATAAATACGGGAATATATGTATTAATGCCACCAATATGGGTAAAATATTCCAGAGGCGTATATCGGCGCGATTTGGCCCATCCAACATAGGATTGCCAGTCCGTCGAACGTGACACGTCAAGCGTGTACATCAAGGATCTGTCCGGTTTGTCGACCTGAGTTACCCAACATCACACGGTTCTTTATCGGGCGCGGTAAACCTCGCTGGACGACCGACGACGCGCAATAAACTCCCGAAGGACAGGGAGAAAAAAAGCTTTACTGAACCGTCCCACAGGTAGCTCCGGCTCCAGTAGAAAGAATGTCCGATAATGTCGCTGTTATACTCATCCAGAATGATCCAAAGCCGCACATCTGCATCAAGACCGGCCCGGCGCTTTTCAATGCGCAGGGATCTAAATAGCAAAACGATCAGTTTCCGGATGCTTCGTCGTGATAGGAAAGAAAAGAACCATGTCGCCGCCCGCACGGGCGAGCCTGACGCCAACAACAACAGGTCGCCCCTTCCGACCTTCGGTTTCACCGCGGGCAGCCACGCGGCTCCATAGATAAGGGTAGCGGATTACGACTGCAGTCTCGATCTTATCGAAACCGCTCACCGAACCGTCTCTTCAGTTTCCGCATAAGTGTCGACTGCGGCCTCAAATTCCTCTAGCAAAGCGTCAGACATATTATCAATAGTGCCAACCGCACGCAGATCAGACTGCCGCATCAAACGTTCATAATCCTCGATATTAAGAAGAACCAGACGAGGCTTGTTGCGCTGGGTGATCGTTACCGGATGACGAAGCGCCTCAGCGATAATATCACCCGACTTCCTGGAAAGATCACTCGTGGTGTAGGAATTACCTGAACCTGCCATCAAACACACTCCCGTCGTGTATCGCGAGGATAGCACGGTCACAAAAGTAAATCCATAAAATACAGCAATCCTGTAAATGCTGCATTAACTGAGCGCTGTGATAAATTTCATCCCTTTCACTGAATCTCAGCCCACAAGTCTTTTCTCTATGGTCTGACAGGTGAAGCTGTAGCCTCCAACGTCCGGAGAAAAGCATTTGCAGCCTTGTGCTTGTACACCGGCTTCAATGCCGTAAAATCCTTACGTCGCGTTCCGAAAAGGGCATCTTCCTCAATCCTCATACCAATCGTCAGCCATTCAAGCCCGCTCCACTCCACCTTGCGAAGCGCTACCAGATCCATAAGCGCCCGAAGAGGCCTGGCAACGAACGCAATCGAGCCGTTGAGCGGGACACGGTCAACACTCGTCATGAACCGATAATCGTTAATCGCCCGAGGATGATAGCTGAGGGTCCCGAACCCGGGCGTCGAAAAATCCTGGCTTTTGCGTCCAGGTGAAACACTGGCCGTAACAAACACCGCCTCCGGAATCCATCCATGAAACGACAGTGCTGTTTCGAAAGAGATATAGCTGCCCGGGGTTTTCGGCGCCGGCAAACGGATGAACCAGGTCACGTCGATAGCGTCGCGCCAGCACATAACAACCACGCTTCAGACGGATGAGATACCCGTCTTTCAAAGCGCGGTTGACTAGGCCATAACGGCGCGCGTCACTGCCGTCCAGCAACTCGGCGAATTGCCGGTCATTCAGAAAACGATCAGCCAATCCGGCCGCGGAAATTTGGTCCACCAACGAAGACATAATTCTTGATACTTCCAATTAATGAAAGTTTCAAAAATTTTTATACAGGTGCCGGAACCCGTTCCCGGTAGGACGCACCTGTTCGAGTATCGAGTGTTTTATGGCAAGGACGGCAGGCGTATCGTCGGTTTCGACAACGAACGTGGCAAAGGTGATCATCGGCCCTTAAGCCAGCCGATTACCATTCAAGAACCTGTCGAGTTCAGCGGTCCGAGTTCTGGATAACTGAACTTCCCCAGCAAACTCAGGCCATCGGTCAACGGCCGCTCTAACCTGTTCTATAACTTCCCGTGCGTCCTGATCAGAAATCGAGGCCCCTTTGGAGACTGCCAGAAGGTGGGACATGCCGGGATTCCTGCCTTCCCCGGCTATTGTCGCGCTGTGCTCTCCACCTGGTCCCGACGAAAAAGTAAGATCGTATGCGGGCGCCAGAGACCAGCGGCCATTCACGTCCATAAGAAAGGCGTGGTTCTTCGCATGGTCGTCGCGATTTCTGGCATAGACATTGAACACCATGTTTCGGAACATCTTCAGGACTTCCGTAGCGTCCCGGGTCATTATGTGAGTAAGCTTGTGCAGTTGCGCATAGCTCACACTCGCTTCACGATGGCTTGCATTCAGCAGGCCGCTTGCCGTGTGCATGTGGAGCCTGCCGGCAGGGGTCCTGTCAAAACGTTTCGTCGCAAAAAGCCGTCGTCCTTTCCTGGTCTCCAGCAGCAGGGTGTCGGCCATCGTCAGTCCTGCAGCGACGGCCATCAGCGAATAGGCTTTTTCTTCCGCACCGATTTCCCGAGGATCATCGGAACTCGGCGCCTTGACCATCCACCTTTCGAACCCCGGGTCCAACGGTTGGCCATAATCCAGAACGCATCTGTTTTCCGCTTGGTTGAAGCCGATCATAATCTTCGGCCGTGCGCCCGCGGATCCGCCCTGCGCACCCTGCAAGCCATCAATGTCAGCCACGTCCATTTCAGCCTGCACCAACTCGACCTGATCAGCGAACCAGTCGAGATCAGTGACGGCCTGAGGCTGCTGGTCGTCTGGTAATTCAGGAACATACGAGAGCGCGCCCATTCCTGTTCTGCCGACTGCAGACAAACGGTCGATCGGAGTAAGCTGGGTATAGTCGATACCCGCCCGCTGAAGACGGCGGTCCAGCAACAAACGACCCCACCCATCCGGCAGGCTGTCGTTGAACAGCCCGTGAAGCCCGTCGAACGGATCGCGAGGCGCCGCAATCAACCCACTGGCCGCCATTATATGGAATGGAGAAATCAAAAGGGGCGCTGTCAGAAACTCCGCCGCGTACTCGAAGTAAGCCCTCCGTTCCCTGCCGCTCCAGGCAAGCGTCCCAAGCTTTTTCTCATTCCCTTCGAGCTCCAGATAAATGCTCATCTTCTGGATTGACGTGAACTTCATTTATTGCGCACACGCTGCTTGAGAGGACGATCAATGACATCATCGATATTCTGTGGCGGCAGACCTGGAAACAGCCGTTCGAATTCCGCTTCCGCCTCAAGAGCAAAGGCAATTTTCACCAGACTTTCGAGGGAAATTTTGCCGGTTTCTTCAAATAGCCTCAGCGATCCGTAGGAGACATTCGATCTCGCAGCCAATTCGCGCTGGGTCAATCCTTGCTGGATCCGTCGGCGCTTCATTCTGTCCGCCAGGTCCCGGATAACCTCCACAGGAGAAGACATTTTAAATGCTAACATATTATCACCCATGCGCACATCTGACACATTAATGCCAATATAATAGCACTTAAAAGAAATCGCAACTCACATGCATGCTCAGAAAACTCGGCTTTATGACTCGTTGCGAATTGCAAGACTGTATCATCGTGACCGTTTTCCACCATCGGTCAGCCGCTCTAGGAACCCGACTTCTCCCTAAAACGGCCTTGCTGCCCGTCGCGCGTTATATGAATTCGCCGCAAATGACCTGCCTTCGTCTTCAGAAAAATGCTGGCGCCTGCGAAAGCCTCACAATGGAACAGTCCTTCCGTCGCGGTCGAGATACTGAAGCCCTTGGCTTGCCTCGCTGCGCCAGAAGCGTGCTGACGATCTACGCAACCGTCTCTTCCATGCCAAAAGGCGCATCCGGGGCACCAAGGTTCATTACCGCCTCATTTGTCGTGACGCTTGCTCTAAGCAGCCGCTGAGATTAGACCTTTACCAAACCATTGCAATGTCTCCGACCGGCCCGCAACGGTCATTCGCCGTCGTAAAATTGGTCACTAAACTCTGACTAGTGCGAAAAGATTAAGCAACCCGATGAGGATAGCGCGCCTTCAGTTCGGCCTCAGTTCCAAGTTCCCTGATGAAGTCAGTGAAGCTTGGCGCGACATAACCAACATTTCCCCATCCGTAATTTGGGTGCTTGCCAAACACCTGCTTTCGGACATAGGGCAGATACAATACGTTTCCGAAGCTCTCCGGGCGAAGATCAATCAGCAGCGTGGAGTAGTTGTGCGTGTGAGCGGAAGCAGTTCGCGCGATATACGCGGCTTCACTCCTTCGAAATCCGGATGTGGATTACAGTAGGCCCTGATAGCACTGATCGTCATTTTTGCCCAAGGCACCAAGGATAGGTTCCCAGCGATAACCGACCTTTTCTTGAAATTACACTGGAAAAAATACGCACCAACTTCGATAGAGCCACCGATGGCTGAATACTTCAGTAAAAAACTCGATAGTCTTCAGGGATAGGTCTTTCTACCAGGAGCTCGATTTCGTCGATGTCCTCTCTCGTACTTGGTTGAAAGAAATCAGGACCTCCATTCTTTTGCAATTCCCACATTTTGAAGACTTGCGGATTGAGGCTTTCTAAATCCATGATGGTCTCTTATCCAAAAATTTCGTCTGAGCTAGATATGCTAGGTCGCGAAAAACCCCGATCATTTCCTACCTTGTGACATCGCAGAATAGAGAGTTTTGCAGCAGGCGCAATGTCCGCTGTTGGCGGATATCGTTGAAAAACTCGCTGGACTTGCTGCCGAGCCGCTCAAATCTGCTCTCGGAACGAGATAGACGTAGCATATGCCCCCGCGCTCTAGCGCAGGATATCGATCAATGCCGCTATTAAGCGGCATTGATGCTACGCGTCGGCCTCAGTTTGGCTAATCTCCTCAGGTTTTGGGCGGTTGCGGCAAGGAGGAATTCGTCTCGCGCACCACACGGCCCTCTCAGTCTTAATCGCGCCATCCGCAGGATGCGTTTGAGGTGTGCGAAGAGCATCTCGACTTTCTTCCGGCGATGGCGCGACTGCACGTATTCCGGCGTCGTGGCAATCGCGCGGGCGACATCACGGGCATCCTCATTCAGATCACGAGGCACCTTGCGCATCGGCATGTTCGGGCAGCAGCGAGGTTTTAGTTCGCAGCGATCACAATCCCGCTTGCTGGCACGGTAGAGCCGCGTTCCTTCAGCCGTGATCCCTGATCTCGGCGTCGCATAGGTTCGGTGGAATTGTTTTAGCTCCTTGCCCGCCGGACAGATGTAGCGATCATTTTCGGCATCCCATGAGAAGTCCGAACGAGAGAAAGTGCCATCCGTCCTGTTGGACTTGTCGAAGACCGGAATGTGCGGTGCTATCTTCTTCTCCTTGACCAGCCATGCCAGGTTGTCAGCAGAACCGTAGGCACTGTCAGCAGCGAGATAACCAGGTCGTAAACCGAAGCGGTTCTCCGTTCGGTCGAGCATCGTGCGAGATGCTCTGACCTCCGCCTGGCGGATTGCGCGTGTCGCTTCCACGTCCAAAATAACACCATGCTCTGTGTCGATCAGGTAGTTGGTCGCGTAGGCGAAGAAGGCATGGCCTTTGTGGGCACCAGTCCATTGAGCAGCCGGATCGGACGGAGAGATAAACTTCGGTGTCACTGGCGATGCAGCCCCGAAAGCCGCATCATCAAGAACAGCCAGATATTCCTGCACTGAACGGCCAGCTTCCTCTTTTGCCTCCCATTCTGCTCCCGGCACCGAGCGCTGCTTGTTGGCATCCGCCGCAATCAGACTGGCATCGACGGCAAATCCTTCTGCACCGACCAACCCTTGCGCGAGGCAGCGCTCCACCACCGTTTCAAACATATGCCGCAGGATGTCGCTCTGTCGGAAACGGCCATGGCGGTTTTTCGAGAAACTGGAGTGATCGGGAACCTTGCCGTCCAATCCGAGGCGGCAGAACCAGCGATAGGCGAGATTAAGGTGGACCTCTTCGCAGAGCCGCCGTTCCGAGCGAATACCCATGGAATAGCCGATGATCAGCATCCGCATCATCAGCTCGGGATCAACCGAAGGGCGACCAGTGGTGCTGTAGAAAGGCTTCAACTGTGCCCGTACGCTGTCGAGTTCTAGATGTCGATCGATCCCGCGCAGCAGGTGGTCAGCAGGGACATGATCATCAAGGCAGAAGTCGTAGAAGAGCTGCGCCGGAGCCGTCTGACATCCCATCATCGCTCAATCCTCCGCAAATCGGTACGACGATTGAATCATGCCTATCGTGGAATGCAAATCCAATATTATATCAAGCTAGCCGAGCACTGAAGCGAGCTATCATGCCACCTGAACAACCCACGGCCAGAAAACGCATTTGGTCCATCATCAAGGTGATCTGGACAGTGTCGATTATCATGGTGGCCACCGGACTAGGCGCGGTGACCGGCTGGGAAACCCACGGAATTGTCGGTGCGATTGTCCTGGGTTTCGTCGGCCTCGTGGTTGGCATTTTCCTCAGCTCACCTACTCTACTCCTGCAAGTGATCCCTTGAGCAAGGTGAGTTTTTCAACGGTATCGGCGCTTCAGGGCCATGACGGCCGTCGGCCCATTCCGCGCACCGATCTTGCGCTGAGTCAGTGTAGGCTACTTTCGGTAAACCTGCTACTGAAGCAGGTCAGCGCGACAAAACGGCTCAATTTCATGGAGATATGGCACATTTATGCTGAAACGACGTGATTTCGTGGCCGCGGGAGGTATTTTCGCAACTCTTGGATGGTCGCGGATGGCTACTGCATCACGCTACCCTGCGCCTGGAGATATCTCGGGTGCGCCGTTCGGTGATCCTAATCTAAAGCTTGCGATCCTATCCAGCCTCATTGACAAACAAATAATCGATCTCGGGACCCCACAACAGCTTGCCGAGCATGTTCTCGGGCGGCCCGTCGATCTTGAGAACGAAGGTTACAAGCCCATTCCCGCAGTTCGTGCCTACCTGGATCGCTATCCTCTTTCGACCGACCTTTTGAATGAGATCGACGAGCTTGTTCTGGATGGAGGCAGTTCCATCTATCGATATGTCTGGTTCTTCTGGGATGGAGAGGACGATATCTTCGACATCAACAGCCTTGCCGGGATCAAGCACTGCCCGAATATCAAGAGTCTTGATCTGACGTCGATGATCGGGACTGTGGACCTTCGTGACCTCCTGCCGCCATTCAAGATCGAGACCATAAATGCAGGGATTGCGTTAGAGAACATTCCGGCTCTGCTCGACATGCCCAGTCTACGAAGCGTCCGTGTCCTCGACGACCAGCTTTACGCAGATGTCACGACGCCGGGGCATCCCAATCGACAGGTGATGGAAGCGTTGAAGGCCAGGGGAGTCTCTGTCTGGGTCCATTGGGTGTCCAGTTACGATGAGAACCGCGCCGCATACCAATAACTGTGATCGTGGGTGCGCTTTCGAAAATTGACGCCTAAGGACGATTGGCACGGCGGTTATTTGACCACACCATCGAGATAGAGGTCTTCACCTCGTTGCAGCGGCGTGAAAGTGAAGTCGTCTTTTTTGAGAAAGCGGTCGAACCAGCCCAAAAGATCCTCTTGGGTCGCAGAGTTGCGATATCCGATCAGCTTGACGGTCAGGGGAGCACTGAAGGCTATATCAAAGGCAGTGTCGAACTGAGAGGTGCCAGAAAGCTGAACCGAAAACGTGCCACCACCGTCGTGACGAATGGAGATTGCCGCACGGGCGAAGAATTCATCGCTGTAGGTGGTGATTAGGCCGGGAGCTTCCCACCAATTCTCCCCAATCAAAGGGTTTTGCGTTCCCTCGCCTTGAAAATCCACCCGGATTTCTTCGAGGCTGCGAAAATCACGGTTCTTAAAGTGCTTCAAGGGAATTTTCAGCCACTGTGTATCCAGACCCGGGTTCAACCAATGGGCAACGCCATCTTCGGGGTCATTATTGGGATCGAAGAAGAATTTCGGAGAATTCATTTTCAGATCTAGACCGATGTAGTCCTCCAATGTTTGACCAGGCCAAGATCCACTTGTGGCTCGCAGGGTGATGCACGGCTCCTGGACTGCAAGGTCGAGCGGATAGCTCTGATAAACGAGTCTACAATGTCTCATGAAAATCTCCGGTGTAAAAAGTCTGCGTAATCCCTGACGGTAGCGATTGATGTCTGCGCAAAAGCTGCGACAGACATGCCCCAACACACCTGTCGCCTCCAAAGTCCGCCTTAAGCGCCGTCATCTCCTGTCGTCATACAGGAGAAATGGCTCGACACAGGTCGTTCATCCACGCGTGCACCTACGTCCGGTTTCGGCCCGATGCGTTCATTGGGCCGAGCTCATGAACCAATCACGCGCACCGGCCGAGGCGGAAAAGCGGCATTGTCCATCAACTGCATCTCATGCGCCTGCGCCAGGATCGCCATATGCGGCAACGCGTCGTAGATCGCGAGACTTTCCAGGGCTCTGTCGCCGCCAAGCGCCAGAATCGGTTGGAAACCATAGACCTGCCCAACGCCGAGCTTTCCCAGCTTGGCACATGCCGGTTTGAACAGCTTTTTTACCCTTGCATCATATTCATCGAGGGTAGGATCGTCGATCATCATCAATTGGCTGGTGACGGCCACATCGGGATCGAAGGTCTTGCCGCTCACAAGAGCAGGGCACGACGCCTGGCTGTTCACGAGGTTGATGACGACGTCCTGATACACTTCATTCCATGCGACGATCGTTCCAAACGCGCCGAAGCCGAGGGCATGCGTCTGTTCGGGTCTGATCTCGTTATCGCCATCGAAAACAACCTTCATGATTGAAGCAAATCGAGCGGGATCGCAAAACTGAAAATATCCATCCAATACGATCCCGGTGCCGTAATGCTCCCAAAACTCGATCACAGCGTCTGGGACTTGGCCTCTATGGCGCTCAATGTCGACCGGTTCTCCGCCATTGGGAACACCGAAGTCTTCCACGATCGAAGCAAGTCTGGCCTGGTATTCGTTCATATGGCGATTCCATCACTCCCTTCAAAGAGCAGCAATAAATCAGAACGACCGTGATTTGGGAATCCTAAGAGTCCACGCTTCCTATATGTCGCCATTGCCGCATGACCGCTGTTGCCCCACTGCGGTCATTACTTCGTCCATCAATCCTTTTCGAGGTTTTCAAGCCCAGTCAGGGAAAGAAAAAAATCTGTAAGGCTATCGGCCAACCTTATGATCCCCTTGGAGTTATTATCCGTCCCAAAGGGATCGGTGGCGCGCTGCCAAAAGTAGACAGCATTGTTTTCAGAATTGATCCCGTCGGCAAGAAGATAAGAATGCCCTGAATCGGCAGAACCAAAAAAAACCATCGGCAGCGTAAATTGGTCCTCCCAGACGGACTGAGAAATGAAGGTTTCATGGCGCTCCACGATGATATCGAAAGTCGATATGAGAACCTGAACGTCGTGCACGAACCGACCACCGTCACGGTCCTCGACAAGAAAGTAGTCGTTATATTCCGTCCCGGATTGACCATATCGTCTCAGCACATCCGCCAATTGGTTCGGGATCGAAAAACCTGTGAGCTCTGTGAAGCGACTGAAATCCCCGTCATTCCAAGTTGTGCCTGACACGACTTGAAAGCCGCACTTTTCCTTTAAAACTTCTATGGCGTTGTCGATTTGGCTCATGGATCGGTTGTCTCCCGTTTAAAAGGAACATGCGAGGGAGCATACGTAGAACCCGGTCTGCCGTCGATCGCGCTGAGTCAACCCGAATTCAATGCCCGGTATTGGCGCATCAGCGCCATGACGGCTATTGACGCAATTGGCGCGCAACGGATGCTCGACCTGTCGTTTCCATGTTGCGATTGTAACTGAAGCCATGGCGTCATGTCGTGATCTCTTACTCAACCAGAGTCGACAAAGGCGTAGACCCGCGAGAAGTCCGCTCGAGCGGCGTCATTTTGATTGATCATAAAAACGTAGTCGCCGTGATCACTGAAGCTGAAATCCGCTTCGCCTCCGGATGCGAGCTTGACCAGAATGAACCAGCCATCTGGTGCGGATATATCGGACCAGCCGTTTTGTGCTGCATGTTTCGCAGCCATCTGCTGGATTGCGGCGAGATCACGCACGCCGGTTATTCCGAACATCTGGTGCTGCGGTCCATCTCCGATTTTAAAGCGCTCGCTGACCGCGATAGAAAAATCCGACGGGTCTTCGATCCCAATATCAGCATAGGCCCTCCGGTTGTTGTTGGGGCCACGCTGGCCGAAGGGAGCGCTAAGCGAGCGTTCGAAGCGCAGCGTCTGCGCCGAGCGGCTGAACTCGTATTCGGAGGCGAAAGCCTTGACGGGTACCCCGTCACGGCTGAATGTCAAGCGACCGGCCTCGTCCGTGCTGACCGATAGTCCGTCGACAGCCTGTCCGTTCGGTACAAACCGCTTGAGGTCGCTATCCCAGACGATCATCTGCGATACCGAGATTGCCGTGTCCATCGCGTCTTCCGAAACTGTATGGGGCGTGAGACTTACGTCCGGCGGAGTGTAGAGGACGCGCCAATCCGTGTAGTCCGTTCCCGTGAAGAAGGAGATCAACCCGGATGCCGGTAGTTCTTCCGGGCGATCAGGCAAGTCATCAAGATTGATCTGGGCAAGATAATTGAGGTGTAAGCCGTTGTCGTCGCGCGGCCAATCCGTGTCGATGGGCAGATCAGGGCCTCCGCCGATGCGGCTCAGGCCAGTAATTTCGATGTCGGCGGCATTGCATTCAACCATGGCAACCGTCGGCATGACGATCAGACGCAGGGCCTCATGCTTATCCTGCAACCCAGCGTCAGCTACCGCCGCGTTGAAGCGCTCCTCAATACCTGCCACGGGTGCCATCGCGGCGGCTGCATTTTCGAGGCCCCGTTCTTCGTGGCTTTGCTGGATGGCAATGGCTGACACCTTCTCCATGCTGTTCTTCAGTTTTTCAACGACGGCTGCCGTCTCAGCTTCCGCCGCAGTTCTTACCTCATTCGCGGCATTGCCTTCGAGCTTGATGCGGAGGGATTCTAGCAGACGCTTAAAATCTTTCTCGATCTCGGCAAGCTCCGGCTCACTGACCATAGCAGTGGCGTGATACCAGGTAGAGCCATCGGCCGACACCAGAAGCGCACGCAGCCGATACCAGTTGCGTTTCTCCTTCGTCTCCCAATCCTGCAAACGATCCTTTACTTTGCTCATCTCGCCCGGCATGCCTGCGAAGGTCACGGCTTCGCGCCCAATGATTTTGCCGCCATCATCTTTGAGGCGGTCGCTGAGCCATTTTTCGGGCGATTTTCTCTCACGCTTAGCAGACCACACGCTCATCTGTGGTGAGAACGCCGTCTCCGGATGACGACGCAATCCGATTGACCCTGCCAAGACACGGGTATTTTCAAACATCGGATTTGCTTCAACGGAAAACTCCGGCGTTTCGACCAACTTCATGTGAGACTCCCAGCGCGGACATAGTCGCATCGATACTCGGCCAGATCAGAAACTGGCGCAATCACCAGAAATGGCGTGACCTATTCGCGGCAGGTTCTGGCCCTAAGCGGTCATGGCATCGGCTTACACTTCGGCCAGCATTGTAAAGCTGCCCGGAATAGTTGGGTCTTCCCAGTCTGGATGCTCGTCGAGCCTTGCAACCCTAAATCCAGCGTTTATGGCTGCGGTCACGATCTCTCCCAAAGTCCAGAACCGGTACATGCAACGTCCTAGACTTTCGCCATCTTGGTCGGGGTTCGGGACGTCCGCTTCAATCAGGCCTGCCTCGAAGTAGTCATGCGGCCCTTCTGGCCAGTACAGTTTGCGTTGAATAGGATGAAATTCATTTAAAAGGAGAATGCCGCCATCTGCCGCAAGTCCCCGCATCACGCGGAAAAAGAGGTCTAGGTCTTGGTGGTAGTGAAGGATGCCAAGCTCAAGCAGCAAGACGTGGAATTGGCGGTTTCGGCCGAGTTCATTCGCCTTGAGGACATCGCTGACAGCGTAGTCGATAACCACACCCGCACACGCCGCGAGTTCAAGTGCAAAGCGCCTGTTCTCTTCTGCAAAGTCGATTACGAGAACCTCTGCGCCCATATGAGCCAGCGCGACTGCAACGCGTCCATACGAGCCTTGCACATTGCAGATGCGCTTGCCCGCAACCTCGCCGAGATATGGCAGAAGTCGCCGGAGAACCTGCCTCGGCTCAGCAACGATTTTACGCGCTTCCGCCTCTGGGCTACCAAAGGCAGATAGCCACGCGGCGAACCGTTGAGCGTTCCAAGCGTGGCGGTTCGCTTCGGTTGTTTCGTCGGATGCTTCGCTTGTCATCGCTAGATACTAACGCGAGTTCTGATGTCTGCAAATCGCGCCGAGCGGTAGACGACTCTTGGCCCATTGCGGACACTGGCGACCGCGGAAATCGCCGCGAACCTTTAACGCACCGAGGCTCATAACGCGCTTAAAGTCAGGTGCGGCGTCCCGTTTGATGTCTTGCGTACGGAAGTTCCATTGATATCCACCGTACCTCTTACCACTCGGCCCATGTTCGAAAAGCTGTTGAAGGTAACTGCGTCCACCGGTTCATCGAAACGGACAGTCACGGAATAGTGCGAGCCCGAGGATGATAATGCGCTTATTTCGCCTTTAAATGATTGCCCAAGATACCGCCCCTGCACCCTTTGGTGCAGATGGAACGGAGGGTCAGCGTTGGCGAGGCTGGTGGACAAGGTGTTCCAGTCGCGCGCCGTTCTGTCGGGCGACGAGCTCCAGTGCCTGGGCATGGCCCAAGACGTTACCGTCTGCGGCGAGTACGCTCCGCGGAGATTTTGCGTGCGATTTGGCTTCTGCAATGGTTCTTACTGTCATGACAGATTCTCCACGGCCTTGAGCCCGATACCCGCGTTTCCCCTCGCCTTGAGGGCGTCGGCAAGGATAAGAGTTGCGATGATTGCGGCCACACCATCTGCCAGCGGAAAGGCAAACCAGATTGCGTCCGCGCCCAACATTGCCGAAGCGATCGTGAACAAGACAGGTAATAGGATAAGCGGCTTGACCATGGTCAGAAGAGCCGCGCGGGCCGGTCGGCCGATGGCTTGGAAATATACACCGAGCACAAGAAGATAGACCGCAGCCATGGGGCGAAGCAACCGGCCGACCTAACCGATCACATCCGGATCAGCGACAAAGGCTGCTCCGACGACTGTGCCTTGGCCCAGCAACAAAACCTCCACGGCAAGACAATAGAGCAATGTTGTTGCGGCAGCGATCCGCAGGACCGCATCCGAGCGGGAGTAAAGCCGCGCTCCAACATTGTTGCCGACGATGCTCTGCATCGCCATCGCGATCGCCATGATTGGCAGGAGCAGGTCAGAACCCCGCTCGATTGGGTCTCCGTCTGCGGCCAATGGCTCTTTCACACGGAGTATGCGGGTATTCCCCTCACCGACCTAGAGGTGTCCCGAGCATCTTTGCGAAAAGAGAATGCTGCGGCGCACCGCGTATGCGTTGAGACCGCGAACCGCTTCAACCATTGAACCGAGCGCACATGCCGGGCGAATACACCGGGATCTTAATCTCGAAATTGCGTAGCCGGCTATTCAGGCACTCTCGAAATTCAGATCTGCCCAATAGTCGAATAAAGCCCTGACCTGCCTCTTAGGTTCGACTGTGCCGCTGCGCACGAGGGAAGAATATGTTTTCCCGCCGCGGGCTGATATTTCGGTGATCAACGTTGCAATACGCTCGCTCGATGCGGCAACGAGGTAAACATCGCGATCATCACTTACATAAACCAACGCGTCATTCGGTGAGAGAATATACTTGTCGCTATCCACAAATTCACTTTCCAGTTTCACAGCCTCGGAAAACGAGGAGGCGGGCGATTGCTCAATTGGTTTATCCCCGCTTGAGACGAACAATTGACGCGAGCCGAAAAATGCCTTGAAGGCTTCAAATTCGGCGTCATCCAGCCAATCCACCCCAAAGAAGATCCTCCAACCGTTCCTGCGGCAGAATTCCTTGTCTATTCCATAACGATCGGATTGCATCGTTGACTCATGTCGACGGCCTAACGGATATTGGTAATATAGACATATTCGCTTTAGTTCGGCTCTTTGATCACCGCACGGTCTATCTGCCTATCACTGAGCCGATGTACGACAAATCCCTCACCCGCGATTTTGGCGGCGCCAATATTCATTATTTCGTTGGATGAGATCCTGACCGATCGGCTAAAACTCTCATCAACGTCCGGCCCATAGATGTGGATCGTTGAAACTTCGCCCCAGTCCACCCGTGTTCCTGTCTTGTGATCGGTATAATATCCGCTGCCCACCAAAATGCGCTTCGTGCGCAGGGCGGACGGCCTAGTGTTATCGCCGGGAACCAGATTAAACCCGTAAGTCCCATCGGCTGGATAGTCGAACTCGACAACGGAAACCTTGCTGGAGACCGTCACCTCCAGCAATTTATCCCCGTCCTCGATCACCCGAGATTTCGGATTATTCCGAAGCAGGGAATTCTCCGGTCGCTTGGGCAGTCTATCCCAGACGTCCCGGGAGACCTTTTGGGGCACCACGAGAACCGTTCCGCCGGTTTGAAGCACAGCATTATCGACAATTATCGTGACCTGAGTTTTTACTGGCTTTATTACCTCAGCATTCGCCGCCGCCACGGACGTCTCCGAGAAAACAGGCAATGCAACCGAAATAATTATTAGTCTAACAAACACGCCAATCATGCTAAACTCATTTCTATTTCTGCCGACATCATCTCGATTTTCTCGTCTTCCTCGACAAAATTTTCAGATCTTTGGTTTTTATATTTCCGTCTACCTACTTCCGGCGCAATCCGATGCTCTAATATGCGACCTCACATGACAGTTTATCCCTGTGTCCGCATCAAGCTCGTGGGAAGCCCACTTTCCGCCTGTCCGAAATATCGCGCCACATCATTGTCAGATACTGGACGAAAAAATCGAAATTGCGTAGTTTTTAAAGACAATTGCATCCATTGAAGCGGTTTGGCACTTCGTCTCCCACGATT
Source organism: Agrobacterium sp. A3-95 (assembly GCF_053521785.1). Lineage (NCBI taxonomy): Bacteria > Pseudomonadati > Pseudomonadota > Alphaproteobacteria > Hyphomicrobiales > Rhizobiaceae > Agrobacterium > Agrobacterium sp. A3-95. Next base: position 15,277 of record NZ_JBNWDR010000020.1, read on the forward strand.
TGATTCAAACTCGGATACGTCGCCGTTTCAACCGATCGCACAGGAGAAAAGCTTGCTGATACTTGAGATCGTCATTTTTTCTGCGGCTCTTATCGCGGTTGGCCTTCTGGCTGTGCAACAGATTATCGCGCAGGTTCGGGAGTATAATTTCTACAAGAAGAATGGTGGTGATTTTTCTGTCGACAGCGAAATGGATCACGTCAAACTTGACAGATCCATGCACTACAACGACCTCCGCCTCACGAACTGGCAGCGATTTTATCTCTTCCGCCCGGCCTGCATCGCCATGCTCGTCTTTTTTTGGGCTATGATGATAGTCGATCTGCTTTAACCAAAGCGCCGACCTTCTATGTCAGCGGAATAGCGAAAGAGTTTTCTTCTCCCGAGGCGTTGCTCCTTGCAGAACAGCTCATGCTGGTCGAACATCTAGAATCTGCTTCCAGGCACAACACGATCATATAGTTAGGTGTCGTCGTGAAAATGTGGTGCTTTGGCTACCCTTGTGCCGGCCAGCGAACACATTCCCGGACCCTTCCAGCACATCCATGATCCGCCATCAGCGGGCTCGCCCGCTATTCCCCGATCGTATAGTTCGATGCCACGCCGCGAAGATGCGTGACTGTCGCTTGCGACAAACCACCACTGCCCAGATATTCAGCAAAGCTGTAGGAGAATATGTCACTTCGTTCTATCGCCTGGACCAAATTGGTATCACCAAAGACAACGAGGTATTCGTGATCCTCCGGCGCCCAGATCCAGAGATCATGACCTGAAAAATGGATCAGAAGGTTATAGGGCGAATTTTCAAACAGCGCATCAAGCACCAACCCGACCGGTTGCGGTGAAAATTGGCACGGAGGCTGACCGAACTCGTAAGCAGTGAAATCAATCCCGTTACTACCGATACGCGCGGCCACAAGAGCGACTTCCTCCCCACTTGGAAATTCGGGATAAATCCTCGCCGCGAAATTCCTGTTTTGGATGGCCTGATGGTCGAGCGTGCAATCTTTCCCAATGAAGTCCAAAATCACGAGAATCCTCTTCAATCGCCGTGGAAGCCAATACCACCCAGACCGATATCTCTCCTATTGAGACGAAATGACAGCGCTACCGGGAGCAACTGGCTCATTTGGAATCCCTCACAAACGCTACAATCGCGCTCCAGGATAACGATAAAACACGGCCCGCAGGGAAACGCTCGATAGAAACGGCAGATTTATCCTCGCTATTGAAAGCCAGATCGAAAGTTGAAGCGAATATCCGCGCCCATCCCTCATTATAGGTGGCACCTTCAACATAAATGACGCTCATCGATGGCCAACTCACCTGCTCTTTGGTTTCCGGATCGGCCACCTCAGCGCTGCCTGTTAAAACCTCCCGAGTTTTAAGGGGCGCGGCGTTGCTGCCAGGAGGAGATTGAAACTTAAAACTGTAGGTTCCGCTCTCAGGGTAAACAAAATCCACGATAGAGGCAGGCGACGACACGCTTATATGGAACGCCTTTTCGCTTGCCTCCCCAGGTGCCGAATCTGCAGCTAGGGCGCGCCATTATCATCTGAAACCTGACGACCAGATATAATTACCGCCCCACCTTCTTTATTAAGCGGCTCATCAACGGATATAATCAAACGGGTCGAGAATTTCGGCTCTTTCGTCTGGCTTGATTACGATGATACAGTCAAAGCAAAAAAGACGGCTAAGCTGATAGCATTCTTCACGATTCTCATCCCTTTTTGCGCAGCAGTGGGGAACACGAAATACCACCTGCCTTCGTCGGGAAAGAGATTACATCTCTCAAGCCCTCAATAATAAGCAGTCTTAATTGTTGCGTTGGTCGGCACGCGCTTTGGCATACCTGCCGAGAGGTACACTTAAATAACCCCTGCGAAAGCGGTGACGCATCTCACTGCAGACAACTGGCTACCCGACGTGTTTTTTCCCGGTAGTGCCGATCTCAATACGGCCTGTTGTCCTGGGCTCACAATAAATGCCAAGCGCGCGACTGGTGTTTCTCAGCATCGTTCGGAGGATTTCAGGCTGCTCCTTCAGTTCCGGCTGGGCGATAAGTGTCATGCCACAGCGTTTTGTCGTTTCCGTCACCGTGACCTCAACTGTGCCGAAACCGATGGCGTCGCCGATCCAGCCAAATTCTGAAAAGCCGGACATGTCTCGCGTTTCAAGTAGGATGTTGGGACGAAAACGCAGCCGGTCGATAGTGCTTTGTGGCGTCATCCGCTGAAGTTCGCACAACGAGGAGGTAGTCACTAAATGCAGGGGCGATACCGAATAGCGATTTCTGATTTGCGGAACAGAGGGTGCCAGAGGATCCGCCGCGGCATAACTGCCGATCGCCACTTCAAATCCGAAATGCGCTGACAGCGCCTGCGGCAATTGAGAATCTTCGAGGTATAGCCATCGTCTGTTCGGAAACCCAATACGAACGCCATTCTCATCCATGGCGCTCTTAAGAAAAAGCGCCGGGCGCCAACGAGCGTCTTTTTCCGGCGCAGCGACTACGCCGGACACGGGATCAAAGAGGCCGAAACGCCTATCTCCCGTGATGCCATTCAGACTGATGTCGGCCTCATGGCATATTTCCCCGCCGAGCGAGCTCACTGGGTATCGCCATATTTCTACGATTTTCCCGATTGCCGGCATTGGTCGAATGCGCTCAGTCATCATCACTTCCCGTCTGCTACTGTCAGGCCGTTAAAAGTATCGACGGAAATGCGGTTTTGCTCAGGTCTTCCAAAATGGCCTCCGCAGCGGTCTCGCCCAGTTCCGCTGCGCTTGTTATGCCCTGAACGAACGGATGCTTGTGCAACAAAAAGGGAATGGCCACACAGTAAAGGCGGTTCGACAGCAGGCCCGTATCGAGCGGACGGTAACTTTCATCCACCGCTATACCACCGGTTCTTCTGACAATTGGGTCGTTCTCTTCAATAGCTAGTGGAGTCCCGGACTCCACTGTCATTGCTGGTTTCACAGTCCCGCGCCGCAGCGAAGGGAAAGGCAGGTCCCGGGCGGAGAGGGCAGTCTGGCCAGTGGCATCGATAAAGCTGTCGAATATCTCTTCGGCATCCCTCATCCGCACCCCCGCCCCGCGCGAAAAACCATCAGTATCGATGGAATAATCGTCGCCGAGCCGCATAATCTCGAGCCGGCCGGCATTCCGTAGTGCAAGAAGACGCTTGATCGACAAATGCGGAACTGTCGCATAGTCATCAATGAAGACACTTTTGAACGACTTGTTAAACCGGCCCAGATCCTGTGTGTCCAAATGTGGGATCGCCCGCGCGATAATTTCGTGTGTTATCAAAATGGCGTAGCGCCAAGGTACCGTGAAACGTTCCCGGGCATTATGCTCGACTTCCGCAAGGTTCGCTGCTGCCCAGGCGAATGGATCAGTGGCTGACCGGCGCCCATAATAAGCTTCCGCGAAACTATCGACGGTAAGGCTGCTCAAGCCTATCTCAGAGGCGTAGTCGGGATCAGCAGTTGCGATTTCACGGCGAAAAAGTTCAAACACCCTGTCGAGCAAACCAACCGGTCCTCGTCCAATCTCCTTATCCACGGCCTCCTGCGTGCACACATTTGGCATTGAATATGGAAGCGGGCCGTAGAAGTCAGCCTCCGGTAACAACCCCTTGCGCGACATCATCACGGCCGAGAAATTCTCGTGGCCGGTGGCAGCGTGAAACTGCAATATTCCCGCGTCATCATGGATAAATGAACCGCACGATACCGCGACGGTTAACAGGGCATCGATGCCGCTCAGAGACGTTCCCAATATACCAAGCCGACCGTGGCAGGCAGCCTTAAGAGCTGCCGCCGGCCATGGAGACGCAAAATAACCGGGTCTCACCTCGGTTTTATCTGGCCAGTTGTGGCCGGTCGCCATCACGACGTGGTCGAAAATGGCGTCAAAACTGCCATCATTCGTATCGACGCTGACGCGGATCTGATCGATACCGAGAACGATATCCCTGACACAATGGCCGGGGCACACATCGACCTCATGCCCGCGGTTCCTCGCGTCTCTCACAATGGCTGTGAATTGTGTGTGAAAATAATCGCCCAGAACGAGCCGTGGATAAAATTCGCGCTCATTGATTCCAGATCGCACAATGGAGAAGCAGCTCAGATAGTCGTCACTCTGGCTGTACAGCCAGTTGATCAGCGACATGGGCATTGAAGGTATTTCAATGCTGGGGATATTGGACAGCATTACCGGATCGTTGGCGCCGGGAAGATAGGGCGTCCCCTTTCCGGCCAGCATTTCGGCTTCGTAAACGGTGATGGAGAGTGGTGCGGGAGACTGAACCAGACGCTGAAGTGTGAAAATACCGGTGGGACCTGACCCAATGATGCAAACTCGACTGCCCATACGCACGTACTCCAATGCCATCTATTACAGCAGTAGGTCATAACGGCGAGACGGGCGTCGCGTTCCCGCAGCGTTCCGTTTCGTACGGTCTGTGACAAAGATGCCCGTAAACAAGCTTTTCGGACGGCCCGACGCGCGCGGTAATGAACCGGTTCACTATCGCTTTGGCACATGTGCGTGACGAAACACGATGTCATCATAGAACTGCTTCCTAAAAAGCACTTCGCGGTAAAAACATCTCGAATAAAGCTTCTTCCCCTTCACGTCGCGGCATGCACGCACTTCTCCTGGACGCCCGCAAGCGACATGGAAACACCGCGCTCACCGACCAGAAAAGGTTTGGCAGGAAGTTCATCGAGAATAGGCTCCAGAGCCTGCTCATCCGGCACGGGCTAAATGTTGACACCCGCTTTCCGCGGTTCGCCGATCGAGAGCGCCCCCGCCGTGTCACGTCCGATATAACCAAGCAGACCGACAATGTCCTGCGGAGAAACCTTGAGGCGCTGGCCGATCTCGGCAAGATGTGTTTCCGGAAGCAGATTGGCAAGCCAGGGCAGCAGCTTCGCGGCACTCACGGACCCCGAGCGCAGCGGCATGGTGAGCGACACCGGAGAAGCCGTGCGGCGTGCTTCCCAGCCCGGATCGTAGTCCAACGTCCATTCGCCATCAAAAGTGAGATGGGCGACAGGCAAGGTCTCATAGTAAATAGTTGTCATCGATCAACACCAAATATCGGCAAAAAGCCGAGGTCACCGTCCGGCGCGGCTTGCACAGTCTGGACCGTGTTGAGATCGCCGATCTCGATGCCGACGGTGCGCGCGACGATCAGGGCTTTTTCGAGCTGGCAACTCGGCTTGCCCGATTCAAGCTCGACGATGAAGCGTTCACCCGTTCCGGAACGGGCAGCAAGCATGGTTTGCGTCCAGCCAAGAGATTTGCGTTTCTCCCTGATAGCAGCTCCGAAATCGCATGCGGACCTGAACATCGTCAACCTCCATCTCTTGACTTACCGTACAGGAAGTTTTCACAAAAAATCGACGCATCACTTCCCGATCGGTAAGTTTTTCACTTGATCGCACCAAATCATCCTGATCGGGAATGTGAGGGATTGCCCCCGCCAGGAGCAAGGGCCTTTTTCTTCGTTTGAGAAGACTATGTTTCATCACGATTGTTCGACAAATTGCTGAAACAGTACTTACCATAGTCTTCACTTTTTACATGCGGTTTATTACATAAATATATGATATTTATCGGCAATATATAAACTTCATTGTCGCACAATCCGTTTCTCCGCAGGTTCTGCCCTGATGCACCGTGATCACAGCAACACCTAAAACCGCAAGCTGAAGCCCACGCTGCCGGTCTTGTGTTGACGCCCTTCAGCCGACCCGGCAACCTCACACAATGACCCTGACCAACAGTTTCATTGCCGAACTTGTCCGCGACGCCAACAGGCTCGATCACCTCGACGACTATCAGAAGCGGCGTGTGCTCGAACGGGCCGTTACAACGATCCGGGACATGCGCGAAACAATCGGAATTCCACCCGGCCCCGGTCTTGACCGCCTCCTCGAGATCCAAACCGTTACCCTCTCCATCGAGCTCGGGTGGCGCAGCGATGAAGAGATCCGAAACGCTCTGCTGCTCGCGGCAGGCATGATCCGCGACCTGCATATCGTCCTCGATAGCAAAACCGACATCAGCATTGTTAAGCCATCCAGTTGAAAGCCCTTGTAGCTATCGCCTGGGCGGCCCATCAGAGCCATACCGACCCCGAAACCGGTGCCGGATCAGAGCGGCGCAGGCCTAAGCTCCAGGTGAAATCAGAGTGACCGTGGGAAAATATGATCGGTAACGAGCCACATCTCGCGTCAACAAGGGAAGGTTTTGTATTGCCGCGTGGGCTCCGATGAAAAAGTCAGGCAAAACACCGGTACGGGTACCGCCGCCGCGTCGATATCTGGCAAAGGCCTTACCCGCCAAAAATAACGCAGCGCGAGGGAAAGGGGTGAACTTCAACCCCGCCTGATCGACAAAAGCATCAAGAGCCTCTATCCGCTCATATCGAATAGATAGTTCCGCGTAGACGACGTCATTGATAAACAGCGGACCCGAAACGCTCGCCAGCTCGAGCTGCTCAATCGACCAGTCGGCCCAAACCCGGTCGTCCGTCACGAGATCAAGCAGGACATTTGTATCGACAAGCGTCACTCGTCACCACGGGTCAGAGCCAGAATCGCGTCGGTACCCAGACCTTCACCGGCATGGCCGCGCAGCTTGGCGAAACGCGTGAGTGGCTGTTTCTTGTCCGCCCTGACGAGAACTATCCTTCCATCGGGGGCTCGAACAAAATCGACCGAGCTTCCTGGTGAAATCCCCAAAAGCTCGCGTACAGCTTTTGGAATGGTGACCTGCCCTTTGGCCGTTACCGTTGTTGTCATGTCAAACTCCCGTAATACCGTCGAAACCAATGGTATTACTTCTGTACCTTTGTTTCAACCAATCTCGCGATGAAATCAGTCACCAGGGCCCAGCCACCAAATCATACCGGCAACATTCAGCCTTCGACTATTAGCATTCCATTAACCATACCGGACCACCCTTCTCTCACAGCAAGGATGGAGGTTGGCTATGGCTTACGACTGGGACCGCAATGAACGCGACGGCCGGTTCGATGAACTGGCGGCAGGTCTGATATTCTTTACAATCGTCACCCTGCTTCTGGCGTCCGCCTATCTCGTGGTAAGCTTTGCCAGATAGGACAGCTCAGGCGGCAGCTCTTCACCCGCCTATCGGCCAGGACGTAGAATGACAGGGTGGCTACCTGGGCCAATGACCGTCGTATCGGCGGGTTCATGTATGCCAGTGGTTAGTGACGGAACATGACAGACGATCTCGGCGGCCATATCCTGCTTCTGTCCGGCCACCCCGGCTCCGGCAAGTCCACAATCGCCGAAACGCTGGCGCACTTGCCCGGGGTTCCAAAAGTGCATTTTCACAGCGATGACCTATGGGGTTATATCAAGCATGGCCGCATCGATCCATGGCTACCGCAATCCCATCAGCAGAACCGCATGATCATGCAGATCGCCGCCGATGTCGCAGGTCGCTATGCCGAGGCGGGTTATTTCGTCATTCTCGATGGCGTCGTGCGACCGGACTGGCTCCCGGCCTTCCTGGCGCTTGCATGCCCGCTGCACTACATCGTGCTGCGCACGACAGTAACAGAAGCAATCGAACGCTGTCAGACTCGCGGCGGCGACAGCCTCCACGATCCGCTGGTCGTGGCCGATCTTCATGCCCAGTTCGAAAATCTCGGGGCTTTCGAGCACAACCTACTATCGTTGTCGGGCAAGGACAGGGATCAGGCCTTGCACGCGGTCATCAATGCGCTGCAATCGGCACGTTTCCGTATTGATGCCACGAGCGATGGCAATCGATTACGAACATAGAGGTGAAGCAAGCGTGGCTGTCCCAACAATCTATCTCCTGCGCCACGGCGAAACAGTCTGGAACTGTCTTGGCCGGTTTCAGGGGCAACAGGATTCGCCGCTGACCGCGCGCGGTATCGAACAGGCAGATCAAGTCGCACGCCTGCTCCGTGACGCTCTCTGCGACGATGAGCAGTCTTTCCGGATGCAAATCAGTCCGCTCGGGCGCGTGCGACAGACAGCAGAACGGGTCCTGGCCGAGGTTACGCTCCAGTATCTCGAAGATGACAGGCTCGTTGAGGTCACCACCGGATCCTGGGACGGGATGACGCGATTTGAGATTGATGCCGAATTTCCTGGGCGCCTCGAAGGATCCAACGCATTCGACTGGTATTTCAGGGCGCCGGATGGCGAAAGTTTTGAAGACGCCTGCAAGCGCGCGACGTCATGGATCTCGGATCTCCGGCATCCGACGATCGCCATTTCCCATGGCCTGTTCGGGCGGATTCTTCGGGGTGTTTTTCTCGGACTTTCGAAGCTGGAAATGCTCGAACTGCCCGTTCCGCAGGATGTGTTGTACCGACTGGATGATGGCAGGTGCGATCTCATCACAGCTTGACCCGCACCGTCATGATCCAGAAAGCCAAGGGCCAAGGACGTCATTCGCCACGTCGACAGGGGACAGACACATGCATACACTTAACGTCATTTACCTGGCTTATCTCGACTGCCTCAACCGTCAGGCCTTCGATGAGCTCGGCACTTTCGTCGACGATACTGTTGAACACAACGGCCGGGCGTTAGGGCTGTCGGGCTATCGCGACATGTTGGTCAGGGACTTTGCTGATATTCCAGACCTTCGGTTTCAGGCAGAGATCCTTGTCAGCGACGTGCCCCGGATCGGCGCCCGGCTTTCGTTCGATTGCACTCCCAAATCCACCTTCATGGGCCTTCCGGTCAATGGCCGACGCGTTCAGTTCTGCGAGCATATTTTCTACGACTTCGAACAGACAAAAATCCGCAGGGTCTGGTCGGTCATCGACAAGGCCGCAATTGAGCGCCAGCTCGGCTGACGGCCTTCACCGGACGAAGGTATCTGTGGCCCGCCAGCGCCAGAAAAATGAGCCGAAAAAGTGTGATTGCACGAGACGCTCGCTGAAGCCGGACAGCCTCAATTTATGCAGACAGCTGCTGAGGTCGCGGGCGTTGCACAAAGGTTACATCATATTTCGGGAAAAAGGCATATGAATGATCTCTCATATAAGGGAGTTCAGAGACTATGAAGAAAATCGTATCGACTATTGCATTCGTGCTTGCGGCATCGACTGCAATGGCGGCCGATGCCGTATCAGAAGTTCCTGCAGCCCCGGCAGCAGACGTTGCGCCGCTGTTCAGCTGGACCGGGTTTACCGCCGGTGTCCAGGCCGGCTACGGCTGGAACAACAATGACGCTTCGATCGTCGGCCTTCCCGGCCAAACGTCCGCAGACTTCGACGGTGCTCTAGCCGGTGGTTTCGTCGGCTTCAACTACGACCTTGGCAACAGCTGGGTCGTTGGCCTCGAAGCAGACTTCGAAAAGAACTGGGGCGATGATTCAGCCACTATCCTTGGCACGGGCTTTGACTACGGGTTTGACTGGCAGGGTTCGGTTCGTGGCCGGGTCGGCTACGCATTTGACCGTGCCCTGGTCTATGGTACCGCAGGCTGGGCCTATGCTCGCGGCTACGCGGAAGTTCCGGGCATTGCCGACGTGAAGGAAACGTTCAACGGCTACACCGTCGGCGTTGGTCTCGACTACGCGTTTACCGACATGGTGTTCGGACGCGTTGAGTATCGTTACACCGATTTCGGCGACAAGGATTTCGATTTCGGCGGCGCTGCAATCAATGCAGATGTCGACCAGCATGCAATACGCGTCGGCCTCGGCGTAAAATTCTGATTCACCCGGACAGCAACAGCAAAAGCCCGGCCATTGTGCCGGGCTTTTTTCTTGTCCCTTTTCCGAAGGCGGGAAGCGACAAACAGGGGTGGGCAAGTACGGGCCACCTGTTGGCCAGTTGCAATGCCACCACAATGACTGAACATGCCGACCAGGACCCGGACGCGACCGGACACGCTCCTTCTCCCTCCAGCAAACGATCAGCCAGCCTCACCCACGATTTCCCCTTTGAGCAAATCCCCAAGCAGTGCACGATCGGCATCACGCAGCGCCATCTGCGTCAGCTTACACCGCAGTAAGTGGAGCAGCATCTGCGCATCCATTCCATCCGCCGGCTTTTTGCAGTTGGTTGAGAATCCATGTGCCAAGCGGCACTTTCAGCCGCACCTCGAGCTCCCGTTGCCGCGCGGCAAGGTTCCGCGGATGATGCGGGTGTTCCCTCGAGGCATTGGATCGGTACAAGCCTGTTCCATGCGTTCGACGACGACACTATTCGCGACTAAGCGCGGTGGCTAGCTGACGGATCCCCTGGATTTGCTTAAGCACACCAACCGCAGTTTGGAGCAACTTGCGATTTAGATAAAATTTACGCTAAATCCTATCGGTTTGAACCGATCCGGCCATGCTACGTTTCACGCAAGTCAAATCGGGAGGCCGGCTGCGATGATCTGGAATTTGGAGAAACTTGAACAAGAACGTCTCGACCTCATCGAGGTCATCGACAATCTCAAGAGGTGGGCACGTTTCTCTATAGACGACCGGCACATCATCTCATTACAGATCACCGCACATATGATGCGACTTAGCCAACTGGATGAAGACCTGGCGCACTTGCGCAGTCAAGAATTTCGCTCGGTTGAATATCTGGCTGCTGACTGAGGCCCGTCGTTGTGGCGAATTAAGGACCCGTTTGTGTGAGCATTTTGCTTATGCCCATACCGCGAAACCTCCGCAGCTTAAGCTACGGGGTTTTTGTGAAGATTGGTTGCGGGGGCAGGATTTGAACCTGCGGCCTTCAGGTTATGAGCCTGACGAGCTACCGGGCTGCTCCACCCCGCGTTACCAGCGTAAATCCCTATGG
>NZ_JBNWDR010000021.1:0-7953 GCF_053521785.1 Agrobacterium sp. A3-95
TCAACGTGTCGATAGTCGTTAGCCATAAGCCTATACCCAAGCCTGTGCTTGAGCCTTTCTGCTTATGCCGACTGTCCGGTCGAAATGGGGGGCAGTTCAGATGAGAGGTTTGCGTGCCAACTATTATGAGGACTAACCGACTGCTTCTTAGGGAAGTCGAGAAACAAGACCTAGACGCGTTGAGCAAGATTTACGCCGACCATGAATGCATGAAATTCTATCCAAGCACCAAGTCGTCATCGGAAATCCGGACTTGGTTTCAGGAGCTTTCATTCGACAGCTACCTCAAGCACGGCTTCGGCCTTTGGGCAGTAGTTGACCCTTCTTCTGGACAGGTCATCGGCGACTGTGGGATTACTCTCCAAGAGACCCCTGAAGGCACCGAACCGGAAATTGGGTATCATCTGTGGCGTGGCTTCTGGGGGAACGGCTTTGCTACTGAGGCTGCGACAGCTTGTCGGGGCCATGCGCTGAACACCCTTGGCCTGGGCAGGGTGGTCAGCATAATAAGCCCCGAAAATATACCGTCGCAGAAAGTCGCGGAAAAAGTCCATGACCGAATGGAGGTCTACCAAAAACGGCTCCAGAGCAGCGGGCGCATCGTAAATCGATACCTGTATATTAGCCAAGCTCAATGACCACTACGGGCCAACTGCGGTCTTCCGCTTCGCGCCAATTGTGGTCATTGTGGCTGCTGCTAAACTTCCTACTCTGCGGCTTCGAAAAAGCCAGCGAAACAAGTTTAGCTTTTATTTAAGATGTTGTGAGAACAGCTTAAATCCTAACGAAGTTGGTGCGGCTTTAGATTTGGAATATTTCTCAGCGATAGTTGGTACTTTGGAATTCCTTCGGGGAAACCCTGACGGCATCCATCGCTCAGTAAAGAAGATTGAGCGACTTCCTGCTCCCAGCGAATTGAGTTGGTGCTTAGAAGGTGCTCCGCTAGTAGATTTCTGCGGACTCTCTGACGTTGAGCACTTAACGTCCCTTTATCTTGTTGAATGCCGCAAGCTCACCTCCTTTCGGGGGATCGCAACGCGATTTCCGAAGCTCAAAGCTCTTTGGGTCTATTCATGTGATCAACTGAATACCCTTGATGGGTTGCAATTTTTGAAGGAACTCCAAGCTTTAACGATCTGGCCGTCCTTCTCCGGTAAGAACAAAGTTGACTCTTTTTCGCCACTCTCTGACTCCACCTCACTGAGCACACTAATCTTCTCGGGCAATGTCAGCGATGGTTCGTTGAAGCCTCTTTGGGGGTTGAAACTGCTTCACCAGCTTTTTCTGTCAAACAATTTCTCTTGGCAGGAATTTGCTCAGTTCGAGGCCCAGCGACCGGATGTCGATTTCCCTTGGAAAGGCGGCGTTGTCCATAATGCCAACCCGGCAATATTGACCTGTCCATCCTGCGGTAAACCGCAAGCACTGCTGACTGGTAAGGGGATCAGGCTGTGCTGTCCCGATTGTGATGCTGATCGCCTAGCTAAGCACATTAAACGCTATACCAAATTGTCGCGCAACTCCTGATTTTTTTCCACGGCCAATGACCGGTTTGGGCCGTCGGCAGTCCTTCCCTTCGCGCCAGAAGCGGTCACGGATGCCTAAGCAATCGGACATCGCCGCGATCAGGTTCGCTGCGACAGATTTCAAACCCAAACCCCATGTGCATCCTTCAAAGTTTAGGCTAGTCTCATCAGTACCGAGGGGTGCCCTGTCAAAGGGCTGAGATACTGTTGGGCGAACGCAGCGCAGTGACCCTTTGAACCTGATCCGGATCATGCCGGCGAAGGGACGGGTCAGACGCCTCTCTCTTTTGCCGGCCTCATAAAAGGGGCCGCAATGACGTTACATAGCCAACTTGCACGACTGAGCGCACAACGTCCGCCTACGCTTGTTACGTTGACCCTTCTATGCTCCCTTTCGGTGCTACCATTGAACATCTTCCTGCCGTCGATGGCGCACATCGCAAGAGATTTCCAAAGCGATTATGCTCTCGTGAGCCTGTCTCTGGCGGGCTACGCAGCTGTCGCCGTTATACTGGAACTGATCATGGGGCCGATGTCCGACCGGTTCGGGCGTCGGCCGATCGTCATCGTCAGCCTCGTATTCTTCACAGTCGGGTCCATCGGTTGTGCTCTTGCATCCAATATCTGGGCCTTTCTTACCTTCCGTTCGCTCCAGGCGGCGATCACCTCCTGCTATCCAGTTTCAATGGGGATTATCAGGGACAATGCTGGCAAGGAGCAGACAGCAAGCCGCATTGGCTATGCAGCGATGATCTGGGCGCTGGCACCGATGATTGGCCCGGCGCTTGGCGGTTTGGCGGATGAGGCCTTGGGCTGGCGGGCTATCTTCTGGGGCCTAGCGCTTGCGGGCACCGCAATGTTGACCTTGTGTTGGTTCCAACTCGGTGAGACGAACAGAATCCGATCTGGCTTCATAGCGCAGCAGTTCCGCGCATACCCAGCGCTTTTCCGCGCGCCACGCTTTTGGGCCTATGCGCTGTGCATGGGGTTCTCCGTCGGCACGGTCTACGCGTTTTTCGCCGGGGCTCCCTTCGTCGCTACGATGTTCAACATGTCGTCGACTGCGCTTGGTCTCATCGTCGGCAGCATTACGGCTGGCTTTGTTTTTGGCAGCTTCCTGTCTGGGCGCTATGCCGGCCGATATCGACTGACGACCATGATGATCCTGGGGCGGATCATTGCTTGCAGCGGTCCGGTGATTTGCCTGACCCTGCTATTTGCTGACGTGAAGAATGTGGTTGCGTTGTTGGGTCCTTGCATTCTGGTCGGCGTTGGCAATGGCTTGACGATGCCAAGTGCCAATGCCGGTGCTCTCTCCGTACGACCTAACCTTGCCGGCAGTGCAGCCGGACTGGCTGGCGCGATCACGCTTGCAGGTGGGGCTACCCTGTCCTCGATCACGGGCGCCGTGCTGACGGAAGGCAATGCGCCCTACGCGCTGTTCTCCATCATGCTTCTGTCTACCGCGCTTGCGCTGTGGGCTTCGGTCCTCGCTGCGCTCGCCGAGAAGCGTAGCTCGGTCGCGATGAATGACTTCAACCGATCTTGCCGGGAGTGATACATGGTGGATGATACGCCTACCTTAGCAGCCAGCGCCGTAATTCTCGATGGGCAGAAGCGCATCCTTTTGGTTCAACGAGCCAACCCGCCAGATGAGGGAAGCTGGACCCTGCCCGGTGGGCGCGTCGATCCTGGGGAAACCTTGGAGCTGGCCGCGATCCGTGAGGTCTTCGAGGAAACGGGGCTGGTGATCAGGATCGTCAGTGAGCTGGGAAAATTGCATGTCCCAGACGGCAAAGGGGGCATCTATGAAATTCACGACTTCCTGGGCGAAAAAATCTCTGGCGAAGCGTCCGCCGGGGACGATGCCGCAGCCATTGGCTGGTTCAGGAATGACGAGCTTTCCAAGCTTCCGCTGACGCCAGACTTGTTGCACTATTTGAATCTGTACGGCGTCTATCCATAGTCACGCGAAGCCACACTTTTGCGGCGGCCAGTGAACGGTTTGGGCCGGCGTCGTGCTCCTTCAGAATGCCGATGATCTGTTCGTCTGTAAAACGATTGCGCTTCATTCCCTGGTCCTCTCAATGGGCCAGAGCTTACTTCAAAATGGATTATTTCAACGGGGCAAGGTCAGCGGCGAGCGAAAGACATTTTCAGCACGCAAGATCATCTATTCCTCCGGCATAGGCGCGAAGGAAATCTTCCAGAAGTATCACGGCATCGATCTGCCAATCCGCTATTGGAAGAGCCACTTGGTCGTCACCAAGGGGCTGGCCCATGCTGGCGTCTTCTTCTTGGACCCGCATGAAGCCGCGATGATGCACCATGGCGAGGTCAGCATAGTCGGGTTTAATGAGGACGCGCTGCTTAGTACCGAGCCCTCTTATGATGTAATCCCGGAACGGGCGCAGAATCTGCGTCGCGGAATTCGCCGGATTTTTCCATCATGGGATGAACAAGGCTCTCGCGACGTCGCATGCGTAAAGGTTGACTATGTCACCGATCTCGCAAGCGCCCGTTCGCTCAATATCGCCATCAGCGAGCCGATCCCTGGTCATGTCGTGGTCCTCCCCGGCAAGATGACTGAAGCTCCATACCTTACGGACGTATTGACGTTCTTCATTCACGATAGGCTCGACAATTCGGACATCGCCCTCAGACCGTGCGACGAACTCCCGACTCTTGATGCAGAAACGACTAGAGAGGTTGCTTGAACATGACTTCCCCACCTTCATGGACGATGTTCGCCGTTCACGCGGACTCATGACCATCGGAGACATTCAATATCTTGTGCAACGAGGAAACGTCATCTTTGATCCGTTCTCCATACTCATCTCGGCGACGGTAAAGATCGGCACGGGCAATACGATATTCCCTTGCGTTTCCCTGTTCTGCAACGATCTTGGTGAACTGTCGATCGGCGACGACAATACATTCTTCAGCAATTCGCTCGTTGAAGCGGTTTCCGGACCGATCATCATCGGCTCGTCCAACCAGTTCGGTGAAGGCGGCTTCACGGCAAAGACGAACCGGCCCGCGGCAGGGATCGTGATTGGGGACAACGGGCGCTATCTGGGCGGTGCGGCTGTGTTTGGGGAGCTACCCTCGGGACGGGCAGCCAGATTCTCGGCGCGATCATTGTCGATAGCTGCCATCTAGAAGCTGGCCACTCCTATAAGGACACCGATCCGGATCTTCGAGCGGGCTTGCTGAAGGGGGCTGGTACTGCCCGCAATCTCACTGTGCCTGTCGGCCAAGTTATTCTTGGCAATGGCACGTTCTCTCCGGCTGAAATCAAGCCCCAGTCTTTCTTTCACCCCAAAGGGAAATAACATGCCTTCAGTCGAATTGGGGTTGGGCCTGTTGTCGATAGGTCGGCAATGGGATGTGAATGATGTGCTACCTCCGAAAGAGGAGGCAGCACTTTCGCTGATCGAGGCCGCATATTCGAACGGTTTGCGATTGTTCGACACGGCTCCCGCGTATGCCCGAAGCGAAGCGATCCTGGGCCGTGCGCCTGTGCCAAGCAGCGAGATCACGATCGCCACGAAGATGGCGCCTTGTCGTGGAGGGAGGGGCGGATCAGCACTTCGGCCGAAATACCGAGCGTTGCGTGCAATTGCCGGATCATTTCGATCGACAGGCCGCGTCGTCGATTAAGGATTTCCGAGGTGCGGTTGCGGGTGCCGAAGATCGGCTCGAGGTCCTTGCGGGTCAGCCCTTGCTGTTCCATTCGAAATTTGATCGCCTCGATCGGGTCAGGCGGGTCCATCGGATGATGCTTGGCTTCATACACTTCGATGAGGGTTGCCAGAACATCAAGTCGGTCGCCGTCTCGCGTACCGCTTTTCGCACCCCAAAGCTGCTCCACTTCCGCGAGCGCCGCGTCATAGCCCGCTTCCGTGCGAATGGGCTTCAGGTCAGTCGCCCACAAATGGGATGGTGGCCGGTTGGCGGAGGTGGCCGATACGCCAGGATCGCCATTGACGCAACTATCCGCCGCCCTCGCCATTGTACGCTCTGGGCCGGATCAAGACTTTATCGTTGTCGCGCCATTTCGCTGAATTGACTCGAGCCGCATTTAGACGTCTGCACGTTACCTACAATAGTCGTCAATGGTGTCTTCACCGCACCACGGTAGCCCCTGTGCCAGAGTAAATTCCTTCTCTGCACCTTCGCGGGAAAAGAACATGCCGTGGCTTTCGTGGACGAAGTATCCGTCTTCGAACGTTATCTGCATCAACGACCAAGGTTTGATCGCGTCTTCACCATGTTCACCAAGCAAAAGAATACTGCTGCTGTCCGGTGTCATCGCAGTATCACCAATGGTGGTCTGCCCGAAGGGCGTAACGACCGCCACATCCCCCACGAACAAATTTTCAAAATAGGTCAATAGCGGTGCTTCTACCAATGTGTCTGGACACAGGGGGAATCGAGCCGGAATCTTCCAGTTTCGCTGTAACGCACCAGGGGTTTCAGAGATAACGAGCGGACTTGATTGTGTGCCTGTGTAAGCCATCCGATGTCCTTTCAACAAGATTTATCGGATCGTTGTTGCGTCGCCGGAAAAAGTAAAGTTGGATAAACGAAACAAACAGCTCCGCTGTCAGTAAGTGCATAGGTACACCGACAGTAAGGACTGCACGACAGTTGCATAATTGCACCACAACAGTTTGGGTCGGTTCCTGTTAGGATCGAACGCATAGCTCTTCTTTTCAGAGAGTCTTCTGGAGGACCGCATTCAATGTCGCGTCGGAGTTCCCCGGTTTATATGCACACAGCTCAAAAAAGCATGTATTCGGGCGTGGGTTCCAGGAACGCCCCATCCTTGACCGTCGAGAAATATGCTTTTTGAATGGCATCTCGCTTTTCGGAGGCCCAGCTATCAACATGCGATGGCCGCAGATAGAAATTCTCGGTGGTATCAAGAACAAGCGTAGAAAGCGCAAGTAATCGAGTATCGCCGTTTTTGAGCATGACTGGCGCAATGTATTTCCTGGCATGCGCTGACTGCGTTTTTGGGTAGCTGAAAATCACAGCAGTTTCGTCCTGCGACAGAGGTATGATGTTTAGAGCTATGCGTGGCCTTTTATTGTCTCTCGGGTTCTCCACCGTAGGGAAGAAAGACGAAGATGCCACGACTGAAGGACGGCTCGTGCTGCTGGACCGGAGTGTCTTTAAGCCATGCCTTACACGCCTTTTATGATGTCGCAGATGCCCTTGCGGATGACGTCCTTGTCGGCGATCTGTCCTGCCTGAATGTTGAAAACAGCATCGATCCGGACAGCGGCGCCTTTCTGGCGGGCGACAACGCGCAGCGTCTGAATCCTGCCACTTCCGCTG
Source organism: Agrobacterium sp. A3-95 (assembly GCF_053521785.1). Taxonomy (NCBI): domain Bacteria; kingdom Pseudomonadati; phylum Pseudomonadota; class Alphaproteobacteria; order Hyphomicrobiales; family Rhizobiaceae; genus Agrobacterium; species Agrobacterium sp. A3-95. The sequence goes on from NZ_JBNWDR010000021.1 coordinate 6,873, forward strand.
GTTTCCTGGTGGGCATCGATTGACGACAGTGCCTTGTTGATCTGGATACCTGAGAAACCTTCCGCTGCGACGGCCTGGGCGAGCTTTTGAAGGACAGCGGGTGCTTTGGCTTTCGGCAGTTCCTGAAAGGATTTGTAAGAGACAGCTGTGACCATCGGCACACCTGAGACTGTGAAGTTTTTCTCGCACGATGCTGCGAAGGCCGGGCTGGAGACGGTGATCAGACCGAGAATTGCGATGGCATGTTTCATATTGCGTAATCCGGTTGTTGGTGAAGGTTTTCAGCTGCTGGCCGCATCAGAATGTCGACCGTTTTCCTCTGTAGGTTGATGGCGGTGGTAATGCTTCATGGGCTTGCGCAAGCGTTTCCAGCCATGTTGCGAGGCCATCTGGAACTGTATCGTTGCCGGCTTGCAGCGCCTCGATCCATGAGAGTTCACATTGCAAGGCAGAGGCAATATTGATTGGCGTCCAGCGGATCACCCGCAGGCATTCATTAAAGCGTTCTGGCGACATGATGATTTGTTATGTTCCCCGTATTTTCGCGCAGAGGCTCCCTCACGCAGCCGCGATAGTCAATCATTTTTGCAACTTTTGATAGGCTGAACGATCCGTATTTACCTGTCATTCGATTGCGATGAGGGTAGTACGCGCTGCAGGGTGCTCAGGCGGAATATTATACCTTTGTAATCGCTATTAATACATATATTTGTGTATTTATACTTGTTAATGGGAATGAATTTTCCCTTAGGCGAGGGTGAATGGGTGAATGGGTGGATTGGTCAGGATTGGATCAATGGCGGGAGAGTGTCGATAAAACATATAATTTATTCAACCGGGCATGCAAAACATATAAATAATCATAAATCAACCGCATTAAGGGGAGGATGGGGATTTGATTGGTAAAGCTCGTCTGTTTGTGCGCAGATAATTTTGGACCGCTATAACCATGTGATTTTATATAGGTTTTACAGCGAGGTGGATTTATTTATATGGGAAGCGGGAAGGAATCTGATTGGGAAGTGGATTGAAAAGGCGATGAAAATTAGCGGCGATCGATTACAATAACAATATCATGATA
>NZ_JBNWDR010000022.1:0-7665 GCF_053521785.1 Agrobacterium sp. A3-95
CCCCCCCCCCCCCCGCCCCCCCCGCCGGGGGCGGGGGGGGGCAGGGGGCAGGGGGCAGGTTGATCTCATGCAAGACCGTCACCGCAACCCCGACGACCTACACCAAGCGACAATGTCCACTTGAGCAGGGCAGGGACGTGGACAACCGGCATTCCTGATGCATTTACATCCGAGCCCGTAAGCTGCTGCAACAGACGGATTGGACTATGCTGTAACAGAATGTGCACTTCAGTGTGAAGATAACCTCTGCTGCTCGATCCCTCGACCCAAGGCCACCAACAGCGCGCGTGGGGGCGGAAACTATGAAATCTGACCGCCGAGGTAAAATGGACATGAACACGGGGAGGGGGCGAGGGGCGAACAGGCTGCGACCACCATATTCTTCTAGGCCACTAACCTGATTCCGTAATTCGTTTAGCCTCCCGCCCAATGGCCGCCAAGTTCGATTGCCCAAACCCTGAACCAAACAAGGACTGGTGAACTGCCGTGGCGATCGGACGGCGAGCCATAGGGCGCCGCTGAGCGGTGCAGGGGGAGCCCGACAAAGGCTACTTTAAAACTGTTCGGCTACCCGCTGAAGAATTTTCCGGGACTTCATATTGAGCGTTGTCAGATGAACCAGCAGATCGATGTCGCCAACCAATGGAACCTCTACCGATATCGTGGCATTGCCAGCAACTTTGTTCAGCAATTGGCTCAACTCCAATATGCCATCACCCGGCGCCAACCGTCCTGCCCGGGCCTCGGTCATTATGTGTTCTGGACGCTTGGGTGCCGGCCCCACTACGTCACAGAGTTGCACGTGCCGTACGATATCAGTTTTGATCTCGTCAATGTTTCCGCCATTTCGAAAAAAGTGAATGGCGTCGACCAAGACACCTGCATTGTCTTGGCCGGACGCCGTGACCAGCGCACCAGCCTTGCTGTAGGTGTTGATGGTGCGCCAACCCATGTTCTCAACGTCGACAGCCAGCCCATATCGTGCGGCAAGCTGGCAGAACTCCGTCAAATTGCCGATTAGCCGTTGAAAGTCGCCATCGTCGCCGCATGCGGACAGGCGCTTGGCTCCAATATCGGCGGCGGCGGCAACGATGTGTTCGACGAGGGCAGCGTTAAAATCCGGGCCGATAATGAAAAACTCGATATCAAAAACGTTGATGCCTTCGCTGTCGAGTAGAGTTCGAAACTCCATTGCATCCCTGCTGCCCTGCGGCAACTCGTAATAGGGTGCCCCAGGGAAAGCGGGATGCAGCCGAAGTCCTACGGAATTGAAGCCTGCAACTGCAGCATGCCTGACGAACTGCTGGGGCGGCAGTTGGATCGCAGAGAAATGGGCGATGCCGACGAGCGGCTCTTTCACCGCATCGGTCATCGCACAACTCCGGTACGAGCCAAATGATCAAGCAGGTTAGCGCCGGTGCGATGGATGTGCTGACGAAGCTTGTCAGTCGCGTAATCGCTGTCTCTCGCCACAGCGCCCTGAGCGATTTCACTATGCTCCTGGCTGACATTTCGATCGCCTGAAGTCTGGGTCAGGAATTTTCTGCGATATCGATCATTTAGATTGAGTAGGGTCCTGCAGAAATGCAGGAGAAGCGGCTTTCCGCAGCCCGAAATAAGGGTGAGATGGAAGTCGCGATGCGCCATCTCCCAATATTCGAGAGTTTCCGGCTTGTTCGCATCGCGGTCGGCACGGTTGAGCTTGTGAAGCGCGCGCATGACATTGCTTTCCCACTCCGCGTCACCGAGCCTAATCGACTCTTTCAACGCGAAAACCTCCAACTCCTCGCGAAGACTCGTGATCTCTTCCAGATTTGCCAGTGATACTGGCGCGACCCGATAGCCGCGATTGTCTTCAAACTCTACCAGCCCGTCGGAAATCAAGCGCGCAAGGCCTTCGCGCAAGGGGCTGAGGCTCACATTGAATGACTGTCGCGCCTTGTCGAGATTGATCTTGCTGCCAGCCTCCAGCCCTCCGGAAATAATTGCTTCGCGCAGCCGGAATGCCAGTTGGCTTCCAATCGTATTCTTGCCGTCATCGGCAAAGTCACCATTTCCAGCTTGCTCGCTGGGTGCGTCGGGTGAGGCACTCTGTCGCTTCATAAAACCTCCCACGCGAATGTCGCGCTTGGTTGATGGGCGATATTATAAACGATTATTATTGTCAACGAATTTGGAGTTTTCCACCATAGTTTGACAGCACAATTCAGCATGTCGAGAGGAAAAAGTTTCGATATCAGCTATTTATCTCATAATTTTGAAATTTCACAGAATCCTGACGCTGGGGGCGTTGATGAGCGCTTGACAGATAATCGATTATTTACGTATCACTCGAGCGTTGGGAGGTAACGATGGTGATTAAATCTGAAAGAGACTTAACGCCCGCCGTGATTGCGGCCATGGGCCAGACCTCTGATCCAAGGATGCGGGACATCCTGATGGCACTGGTGAAACATCTCCATGCTTTCGTTCGCGAAGTGCGGCTGACCGAGGTGGAATTCCGGGAAGCGACTGCTATTCTCAACGAGATCGGCCAAATGCAAACCGACAGTCATAACGAATTTGTCGTCATGTCCGGCTCACTTGGCGTTTCGTCCCTTGTCTGCCTGCTCAATAACGGTGACAAGGGGCAAACAGAGACTTCACAGTCGCTTCTTGGACCATTTTGGCGCCTGAATTCTCCGAGAGTTGAAAACGGCGGCACGATCATCCGGTCCTACACGCCTGGTACCCCGCTTTTCGTCCATGCTCGTGTAATCGATCGCGAAGGCAATCCGATATCAGGTGCCGAAGTCGACGTCTGGCACGCATCCCCTGTCGGTCTTTATGAGAACCAGGATCCGGATCAGGCGGAAATGAACTTGCGCGGCAAATTCACGACGGACGGGGAGGGACGTTTCTGGTTCCAGACAGTCAAGATGGTTGGTTATCCCATCCCCGTCGATGGAGTCGTCGGACGCATGCTCAAGGCTCAGGGCCGTCATCCTTATCGACCAGCACATTTGCACGCGCTGATCTTCAAGCGGGGCTACAAGACGCTGATTTCGCAGGTTTTCGATCCGAGCGATCCGAATATCGAATCCGACGTTCAGTTTGGCGTGACTGCGGCACTCACCGGCGATTTCATTCGCCACGACGAACTGCATCCAACCAATCGAGACATTCAGGCGCCGTGGTTCTCGCTCGACTACACTTATGTCATGGAAGCAGGCGAGGCTCTCTTGCCGCGCCCGCCAATAAAATAACGTTATTTGGAGCCGGATAATGATTACCGAGGAACAACGCCAGTCAGCAGCCAGGGACATCCTGGAGGCCGAAACCACGCGGACTCCCATTGTCCAACCCAGCAAAACTTATCCCGAGCTCGAAATTGAGGATGCGTATCGCATTCAGGCGCTTTGGGCCGAGTTGCGTGTGTCGCGCGGTGCGCGGATTGTCGGCCACAAAATAGGTCTGACGTCTCGCGCCATGCAAATGGCATCCAAGATGACCGAGCCGGATTATGGGGTGATCCTGGATGATGCGCTCTACAATGATGGCGCGCAAATTAATGCGGATTTGTTCATCAAGCCGCGCCTGGAAGTCGAGTTGGCGTTCGTAATGGGTGAAGACCTGGAAGGAGCGGGCACCCGTATCTATGACGTCATGCGCGCGACGGAGTTCATTCTGCCTGCGCTCGAGATCATCGATTACAGAACCGAAGTTCCGCGTGCGATTACCGACACAATCGCCGACAATGCAGCCTTCGGAGCAATCGTCGTGGGTGGGCGGGTGATCCGCCCGTTTGATATCGACATACGCTGGGTCGGAGCAACTCTGTCGAAAAACGGCATTATCGAAGAGTCGGGGGTTTCAGCCGCGATCATGGGTCATCCGGCCGCCGGCGTTGCCTGGCTGGTCAACAAACTTCATGCCGTCGGCGGCGGCTTGAAAAAAGGTCAGATCGTCCTTGCGGGCTCATTTACGAGACCGGTTGACATCATAAAGGGCGATGTCATTCAGGCTGATTATGGGCCAGTTGGCTCGATCGGCGTCTCTTTTACGTGAGGTAGAGATGGATCTTCCAGTCAATAAATTTAAAGCAAAACTGCAGGCCGGGCAAAGCCAGATAGGACTCTGGTGCGGGCTTCCAGGGAGCTACGCTGCCGAAATCGTGGCGCCAGCCGGGTTCAATTGGCTGTTGTTTGATACCGAACATTCCCCCAGCGACGTGCTGACCGTGCTGCCACAATTGCAGGCGATCGCCGCTTACGATGTCGCGCCGGTGGTGCGCCCAGCTGTCAACGATCCTGTGCTGATCAAGCGATTCCTAGATATTGGTGTACAATCTCTTCTAATCCCCTTTGTTCAAAATGCAGACGAAGCGAAAGCCGCGGTGGAAGCAACCCGCTATCCACCGAAAGGAATTCGAGGCGTTTCGGCCCTCACGCGTGCCACACGTTTCGGCAGGGTAAAGAATTATGCCCAGCAGGCCGAGGGGGAGATTTGTGTTCTCGTTCAAGTCGAAACGCGGGAGGCTATTGCTCATATCGAGGACATGGCATCGGTCGAAGGGGTGGACGGGATATTTATCGGCCCGGCGGATCTCGCAGCCAGTTTCGGCTATCCGGGACAACCAGGCCACCCGGAAGTGGTCGAGGCGATTGAAAATACGATCGCATTACTCAAACGGCTCGGAAAGCCGACAGGAATACTCACGCCTGACGAGAAGTTCGCGGCACGTTGCATAGAGTTGGGAACGCTGTTCACTGCCGTCGGTGTCGATGTCGCATTGCTGGCGCGCGGATCAGAAGCACTGGCGGCCAGGTTTTCGAAACAGTTGTAGACATGCGAGCTTCAGGGCACTTCGTCACCGAACTTGCGCCTATGGGCTTGAACCGATTGGCATGTGAGAGCGATGCGGCCATCCGATCCAAACGCGTGCCAACTCGCATTCGAGGCCGAGAGCGGTCCGACCGTATCGGTGTCAACAGTCTTTCCATCCAGCCTGATAGCCAGGATGCACCGGCGCGCGGCGGCGTATCACTCCTGATTGAGGAGCCCTGCATCACGTTAGCAGCCGGCACAAAGGAGGCGAGGCTGCGTCAAAAAGACCATGCCTGTCGATCTTGTAATTAAGTTATTAAAGGAGCATTTCGGGTGTGTCCTATGCAAAAGCATAGACAATTCCAAGCAACAGACTGGAAGTACTCGAAATGGCTGACCTGGAATGGGTAGACTTTTTCCCAATAGTTTTCTTGCCGTTCAAAATTATCGTACTGGGCATTGGCATGTACTACGCCATCAAGTGGCATCACGATCAGGCTAAGAAAGATAACGAGGCCAAAGGAAACTGAGCGCCGACAGGTGTCAACTTGCTTCAATCTACATTGGTTTGGAAGCAGAATGGACCTTCTTCAAACCCGCCTCGACGAAACGTAGGGGGCGATTTGCGTAGCAGGAGATCGAGCATAGACCTTGCCCCACGCACCTAGCCCAATAGATTATCCGCAAGCCCTTATCCATGCATTTATTTGACCAGCCCCGCCCGTAACAAGGTGGGGCTGAACTAATTTCTCTCGACCGGGCATCTCTGACGGTAAAGTCGAGGCACAGTTTGAGAAACGTAGCGGGTAAGCGCGGCTTAAAGCAGTGGCACGCGAGTCGTGAAGCTTACTTGCTCAGCGTTTGCGCGATAAGATCGAGACGCCATCTTCGCACTTATTGAATCGGATAATCGGTCAGCTGCCATCATGGCCGACGAACGGATCGTTTTTGCAGCTTTTCGCTTGAGCGCCAGTTAACAAAATATGTTTAGGGCAAGTGGTTAGCCGTCGATCGCTGCCTCTTGAATGGAGAGCTGCAGATTGTGGTGCTGAGCGATAGACGTGCTTGCAATAGCTCATTTATGGCAATAATTATGAGTTATAGAGGGGGATTCTATAACTCATGGAATGGAACTGGCAAAACACTGATTGGCCAAACTTCAGGTGCGACACCGCAAGCCTGGTACCACTGGAGCAGAAATTCCTGCAATCAGCCGGAGAGGTTATCGGTGCTGTCCGGCATTTCAACGAGGACGACAGCAACCAACTTCGCATTGAGTTGCTGAGCGACGAAGCGGTCAAGACCTCAGAGATTGAGGGGGAATTTCTGGACCGCGTGAGTGTCCAGTCGTCACTCCGCCGACAGTTCGGGCTAAACACTGATGATAGACAGATCCGCCCCCAAGAGCGGGGGATCGCCGAGATGATGGCAGATGTCTATCGAAGTTGGCATGGACCGCTGCGTCATGAGGGACTGTTCCACTGGCATTCAATGCTGATGGCGGGAAACCAATATATTGAAACGGTTGGGGCTTACCGCACGCATGAAGACGCCATGCAGATCGTGTCAGGTCGATTGGACAAGCCCACCATCCACTTCGAGGCTTCCCCGTCGCGCCGGGTTGCCGCTGAGATGGAGACCTTCATCACATGGTTCAATCAATCAGGGCCAGATGGCCAATGCTCGCTTCAAGCTTTGACGCGTGCCGCAGTAGGCCATCTTTACTTTGAAAGCATACATCCGTTTGAGGATGGCAACGGGCGAATTGGACGCGCGCTCGCCGAGAAATCCCTAGCGCAAAACATAGGGCAGCCAAGCCTCATTTCACTCGCCTTCACAATCGAGAAACACCGGAAGGCCTATTACTCAGAGCTTGAGCGGCACCAGCGCACGCTCGATATTACCGACTGGGTCATTTTCTTTTCAGAAACTATCCTGGATGCTCAACGGGCGACGCTTGAGCGTATAGATTTCTTCATTCAGAAAGCAAAGTTCTATGATCGTTTTCGGGGCCAGCTAAACGATCGGCAGGAAAAAGTAGTCGCGCGCATCTTCAAGGAAGGCACGGCAGGCTTCAAGGGGGGGCTAAGTGCCGAAAACTACATTTCGATCACAGACACCTCCCGCGCTACAGCAACACGCGACCTTCAGCAGCTCGTGGAGATTGGCGCACTGACGCGTACGGGTGAACGTAGGCATACCCGGTACTCGCTGTCATTGCAGAAATAAATTGCCGCTAGTCCAGTGAACTCAACCAAAGTCATTATCTAGGTAACCGATTGTTCGATTCCGCTCTCATCAGGTTTTTCGGAAGGACGCCGGCCGGTAATATCCTTCTCACCGGAGATGCGCGGGGCGATCACATTCTCAACGGCCTCGAACAGAGCGGTGCTGTCGCGAAAGGTGCCGCCCACCACCTTCGCCTTCTCAAGGTATAGCACCACGGCAGCGATAGAAACGTCACGAAAAACTACTTCGAACGCCTGCCTGCTGACATCTATCTGCTCTCGGCGAACGGCAAACATGGGAAGCCGGACCAGGAGGTCCTGGCGGTGATCGTTGATGTCGCAAAGGTTGATCAACGCGAACCGCTCATAGTGGTCACTAACGAGGCGCCTTCGCTCGAATGGCTACGCCAGAATCGCTCTCCTTCGCAATTCGGTTATGAATTGGTCGTTCGAAAGCCAGCCAACCACGCTGTCGTGATCGATCTATTGCAGGTAACGTAGCCTGACGTGCCGCCTTAGAAATGGTCAGGGGTGGAGTGCACCCCATTTCACCGGACAAGTCGGCTAGATTGATTTAGCCCTGATGAACTGCCGAGGGGAAGCCATCTTGAGCGCGGAATGGGGATGGATT
>NZ_JBNWDR010000023.1:0-3611 GCF_053521785.1 Agrobacterium sp. A3-95
CAATGGGAACGAAGAAGTCGATCGAGCTATTAGTAACGGTAAGCTTCACATGTTGCCATGCTTCCACACCCGTCCTATCAACGTGGTCGTCTTCCACGGCTCTGATAGGGAACACTCGTTTTCAGGTTGGTTTCCCGCTTAGATGCCTTCAGCGGTTATCCATTCCGTATATAGCTACTCTGCTATGCCCTTGGCAGGACAACAGATCCACCAGAGATACGTCCATCCCGGTCCTCTCGTACTAGGGACAGATCCTGTCAATATTCCTACACCCACGGCAGATAGGGACCGAACTGTCTCACGACGTTCTGAACCCAACTCACGTACCGCTTTAAATGGCGAACAGCCATACCCTTGGGACCTGCTCCAGCCCCAGGATGCGATGAGTCGACATCGAGGTGCCAAACAACCCCGTCGATATGGACTCTTGGGGGTCATCAGCCTGTTATCCCCGGCGTACCTTTTATCCGTTGAGCGATGGCCCTTCCACACGGGACCACCGGATCACTATGACCGACTTTCGTCTCTGCTCGACTTGTCAGTCTCGCAGTCAGGCGGGCTTATGCCATTGCACTCGACGACCGATTTCCGACCGGTCTGAGCCCACCATCGCGCGCCTCCGTTACTCTTTCGGAGGCGACCGCCCCAGTCAAACTACCCACCATACACTGTCCCGGATCCGGATAACGGACCGCGGTTAGACATCCACGAAGATAAGGGTGGTATTTCAAGGATGGCTCCACAAGAACTGGCGTCCCTGCTTCAAAGCCTACCACCTATCCTACACATGCCTTGGCGAATGCCAGTGTAAAGCTATAGTAAAGGTGCACGGGGTCTTTCCGTCTGACCGCAGGAACCCCGCATCTTCACGGGGAATTCAATTTCACTGAGTCTATGTTGGAGACAGCGGGGAAGTCGTTACGCCATTCGTGCAGGTCGGAACTTACCCGACAAGGAATTTCGCTACCTTAGGACCGTTATAGTTACGGCCGCCGTTTACTGGGGCTTCAGTTCAGAGCTTGCACCCCTCCCTTTAACCTTCCAGCACCGGGCAGGCGTCAGACCCTATACGTCGTATTGCTACTTCGCAGAGCCCTGTGTTTTTGATAAACAGTCGCTACCCCCTGGTCTGTGCCACCCCATCATACTTGCGTAAAATGGGGTCACGCTTCTTCCGAAGTTACGCGTGCAATTTGCCGAGTTCCTTCAACATAGTTCTCTCAAGCGCCTTGGTATACTCTACCTGACCACCTGTGTCGGTTTCGGGTACGGTCTATACGGTGGAGCTATTTCCTGGAACCTCTTCGCCGCACATTCAATCCAGTAAGAATGTACAACACACGAGATCCGTCACTACCACCAGGCCCACGAATATTAACGTGGTTCCCATCGACTACGCGTGTCCGCCTCGTCTTAGGGGCCGGCTAACCCTGCTCAGATTAACTTTAAGCAGGAACCCTTGGTCTTTCGGCGAGGGAGTCTCTCACTCCCTTTATCGTTACTCATGTCAACATTCGCACTTCCGATATCTCCAGCAGCCCTCACGGGTCCGCCTTCACAGACTTACGGAACGCTCCGCTACCACGCAACAGTCACTACAACTGTCACATCCTCAGCTTCGGTGCATGGCTTTAGCCCCGTTACATTTTCGGCGCAAAGACCCTTATTTAGACCAGTGAGCTGTTACGCTTTCTTTAAATGATGGCTGCTTCTAAGCCAACATCCTGGTTGTTTTGGGATCCTCACATCCTTTCCCACTTAGCCATGACTTGGGGACCTTAGCTGGAGGTCAGGGTTGTTGCCCTTTTCACGACGGACGTTAGCACCCGCCGTGTGTCTGCCGACTAGTACTCCTCGGTATTCGGAGTTTGGTTAGGATCAGTAAGACGGTGAGTCCCCATAGCCCATCCAGTGCTCTACCCCCGAGGGTATTCGGTCGACGCTCTACCTAAATAGATTTCGCGGAGAACCAGCTATTTCCGAGTTTGATTGGCCTTTCACCCCTAGCCACAAGTCATCCCAATCTATTGCAACAGATACGGGTTCGGCCCTCCAGTTGGTGTTACCCAACCTTCAGCCTGCTCATGGCTAGATCACTCGGTTTCGGGTCTAATGCAACTAACTCAATCGCCCTATTCAGACTCGCTTTCGCTGCGCCTACACCTACCGGCTTAAGCTTGCTAGTTACACTAAGTCGTTGACCCATTATACAAAAGGTACGCCGTCACCCTTGCGGGCTCCGACTGTTTGTAGGCATCCGGTTTCAGGTTCTATTTCACTCCCCTCGTCGGGGTGCTTTTCACCTTTCCCTCACGGTACTTGTTCGCTATCGGTCATGCACGAGTACTTAGGCTTGGAGAGTGGTCTCCCCATGTTCAGACAGGATTTCACGTGCCCCGCCCTACTCAAGGACAATGACTGTTCTACGCGTAAGGGGCTATCACCCTCTATGGCCGACTTTTCCAAATCGTTCCGCTTTATTCATCATTGCCACTGGCCTGGTCCGCGTTCGCTCGCCACTACTTACGGAGTCTCGGTTGATGTCCTTTCCTGCAGGTACTTAGATGTTTCAGTTCCCTGCGTTCGCTTCTTACCCCTATGTATTCGAAAGTAAGATACCTTATCACAATGCTTGGAAACCCAGGCCGTTCATAAAACAGACTGGATTTTCCAAGCATTTAAGGTGGGTTGCCCCATTCGGAGATCCATGGATCAAAGCTTATTCGCAGCTCCCCACGGCTTTTCGCAGCGTATCACGTCCTTCTTCGCCTGTGCATGCCAAGGCATCCACCAAATGCCCTTAATTCACTTCTTCGTTCTCATTGTCTATGCTCATCCATAGCCGTTCCAAAGGAACGGCAATCCGGTTACCTTTTACAACCAGATTATCTCCTGATGACATCGACGTGTTCGATACAATCCTCTTTGAAGGCACGCCGGTGCACTTCGAGGTCGTATCATTAAGACCAGCTTCTCGAGATATCATCCGGTGATGCGCGGTCAGGCAACATCAATCCAGCATTCCCATCAGAGGAGCAAAAGCTCCAACAACAAAAATGCCTCGGACAAGCGATCCTTCCTACCTCCAACCCCTCCACCAATTCCGGCCGACTAAGCCATCACATGGTTTCACAAGGATTGGTCTCGGACGTTTCAGGCATAAACCCAAAACACCTGGACGCTTCCAGACATATCTTCTCTTCACAATGTATTCAGAACAGGCATCTTCCTTAGCAGAAGATGCAAACTTTTATTTCTTCAAAAGGATATTCAACTCACCGATCAATCCACCCATACAGGCCGATAGGCCGTCGGCCATCATTGGCCGGCCCGTCTGGAGCGCAGCGGCAAAGCCGCGACAGCGTCAAGACATAACCTCACCAACCGCGCTAGCGATTGGTGGAGCTGAGCGGGATCGAACCGCTGACCCCCTGCTTGCAAAGCAGGTGCTCTCCCAGCTGAGCTACAGCCCCAACCATCGCAAACACCCGACAGCATAACCGCCAGGGATCAGGCAAATTCCAAAAACCAATGGTGGGCCCGGGTAGACTCGAACTACCGACCCCACGCTTATCAAGCGTGTGCTCTAACCAACTGAGCTACGGGCCCAG
>NZ_JBNWDR010000024.1:0-4953 GCF_053521785.1 Agrobacterium sp. A3-95
GCCGATTACCAGGCTGGAGCAGTTGCTTCCGTGGAATTGGACGCCGCCGACCGTCAACGCTCAAGCGGCCTGACCTGCGGCCTTCACCGGAGGCTTACGCCTTACCTACCACATATAATTGCGATGCCGAGCGAGGTGCTGCTTGAGCAGGTTAGGGGCAAAACTTGCGTTGCGAGTTGAGGCCGCAAGGGCTTGCTCCCAAAACGCAGTGAGCGATGAGGGCAACGGACTGATTCATATGGGACTTTTAAAAATAATCATTTGGATGGATTCGTCAGAAGTTGCCAGTGCGCGAAATCAGCCTAGGACCGCATTGTCGCGCAACACGATTGCGAAGTGGCTGAGAGTTGGCGCGAGCGAACCGACGTTCACGGCAACAGCGCGTTTGAGGTGAGGGGTTGCGCCAACTACATCAATCCTGCGGATATGATCCGGAATACAGTGAAGTGGTCAAGCAGTCGCTGTCTGCAATAAAACCGTCTGTGATCATAAAGCACACCAAAGCTCTATATTGGATAATTGCTATCTACTGCTCACACACTCAAGCGATGGTCTATCTGAGATTTTCTGTTGGCGAGGCCGCCAGGTTTTTAAGATAATGACCGTACGAGCTCTTTCCAAGCTTTACCGAGAGTTCGTGAAGTTGCCCGTTGTCGATGAACCCCATTCGAAGTGCCACTTCTTCGGGTGAAGCGATCTTGAATCCTTGCCGTTTCTCCAGTGTGCTGACGAAGTTGGCCGCTTCTAGCAGGCTATCCGGTGTTCCGGTGTCGAGCCACGCATAGCCACGCCCCATCAATTCCACAGAAAGTTCGCCTTTTTCAAGATATATGCGGTTGATGTCGGTGATCTCTAATTCACCGCGCTGCGAAGGCTTTAGATTAGCGGCCATGTCGACAACCTGTTCATCATAAAAATATAGACCTGTAACGGCCCAGTTGCTTGCAGGAGACAGGGGCTTCTCCTCAATTGAGAGAGCTCTCATCGACGCATCGAATTCCACCACACCGTAGCGTTCTGGATCTGTTACGTGATAGGCAAAGACACGGGCGCCTTTGTTCTTATCTTTGGGTTGCATTAATTCGGCCAGCCCGTGGCCATAATAGATATTGTCTCCCAAGATTAGAGCCGATGGGTTCTTGCCCACAAAATCAGCGCCAATGATATATGCTTGCGCCAAGCCATCGGGGCTCGGCTGAACGGCGTATTTAAGGGAAATTCCCCATTGGCTTCCATCACCAAGCAACCGCTTAAACGCTTCATTATCGTGTGGAGTAGTGATAATCAGAATTTCACGAATTCCGGCCAACATCAGCGTTGTGAGTGGGTAGTAAATCATCGGTTTGTCGTAAACCGGCATCAACTGCTTGGAGACAGCCATTGTTATTGGAAATAGCCGCGAGCCAGAGCCTCCCGCCAAAATGATTCCCTTCATGGGTTTTCCTTTAATAGGTTTCGACAATTCATTTCATTCATTTTGTCTAAAGTGTTTGCTGTGCACCACCATGCGATTGATCTAATGCCAGCAATCGCCGCGCTACGGCTCGGGCAGATATTTCCCACTGAGGAAGTTTTATACCGTAAACATCAGACAACTTGTCTCCCGACAGGCGTGAGTTGAACGGCCTTTTTGCGGACGTGGGATATTCCCTTGTTGTGATGCGGTTCACTGCAACCTTTTTGCCGGTTTTTTCCGCAAATGTATCAAAGATCACTTCTGCAAAGTCAGCCCACGACGCCTCACCACCTCCCGTTAGATGGAAAATTCCCCTCAATCGCTGGTCTGTGTCTCTCATTAGTTGTTCAGATGCATACAGAATGGCATCCGCAATATCGAGTGCGCTTGTTGGGGTACCGTATTGGTCAGATACCACGTTGACGACGTCGCGTGTTTCCGCCAGCCGCAGCATGGTCTTGAGGAAATTCTGACCGAACGGTGAGTAAACCCAAGCTGTCCTCAGGATGGCGTGATCTGGGTTGGCTTCACTAATCCCAATTTCGCCATCAAGTTTAGACCTACCGTAGACTGATATCGGATCGGCTGCATCGGTCTCAAAATACGGGCCGTCTTTATCGCCGGAAAAAACATAGTCTGTAGAAATATGGATGATCGGTATTCCCGCTAGCTTAGCAACTTCTGCCAAGGCGCGAGGACCGCGTCCGTTGATAGCAAAGGCGCTATCTTCGTCGCTCTCGGCTTTGTCCACTGCAGTATAAGCCGCAGCAGAAACTAAGACATCAGGTGTCATTCTGAAAATGGCCTCTTTGAACCCTGCTGGCTCAAGAAGATCAAGTTCAGGGCGGCCAAGTTTTATGATCTCAACATTTCTATTGCACGCTCTTTCGACGAGTGATGACACGACTTGACCGTGCTTGCCGGTGACTGCGATACGCATAGCCTACACCTTCTTCAATATGCCAAGTCTTTCACCTGAATATACTTCTTGCCGCAGAGGCTTCCACCACCATTCGTTCTCGATATACCAGCGCACGGTCCGCGCAATACCACTATCAAAATTCTCTTGAGCTTTCCAACCGAGTTCCGTCTCAAGCTTCGTCGCGTCGATAGCATATCGAGCATCGTGGCCCGGTCGGTCGGTGACGTAGGTGACGAGTTCCGCGTGGGGACGTTGGGATGGACGGAGTTCGTCCATAAGTTCACAGACACGCTTAACTACTTCAATGTTACGGCGTTCGTTGCGACCGCCGACATTATATTTTTCGCCGATGCGACCGCGTGAAGCAATGAGGTCGAGCGCCCTTGCGTGATCATCAACATATAGCCAGTCACGAATATTTATACCGTTACCGTAGACCGGTAAGGGTTTGCCTTCCATTGCATTCAAGATGGTTAGTGGGATGAGCTTTTCCGGGAAGTGATAGGGGCCATAGTTGTTGGAACAATTTGATATGATGACAGGTAGGCCGTATGTGCGGTACCACGCAATCGCGAGATGATCACTTGCGGCTTTTGATGCGGAATAGGGAGACGAAGGGTCGTAGGGTGTCGTTTCTTCAAAAAGACCATCGCCGCCCAGCGAGCCATATACCTCGTCGGTCGATACATGGAGAAAGCGGAAACCATCTTTCTTGGGGCCAGGAAGGCCATTCCAATATTGGCGAGCCGCTTCAAGGAGTGAAAACGTACCGATAATATTTGTTTGCACGAAATCACCTGCACCGGCGATTGAGCGATCTACGTGGCTTTCGGCTGCAAGATGCATGATCCGATCAGGTTTGAACGATTCCATTGCCTCCGACATTTTTTGCTGGTCGCAAATGTCTGCCTTTAAAAACTGATGGTTGGATGCCCCTTCAACTTCTTTCAGGGAGGCCAGGTTGCCTGCGTATGTCAGCTTATCGATCGTTAGGACTTCAGAGCCGACATTATTCACGAGATGCCGAACGACTGCGGAACCGATAAAGCCTGCGCCGCCAGTGACAATTATTCGCATTGATTACTCCGTACAGAATACTAGAAGTATGTAGGAAGGTCGAAAAGTTTTGGTTGCGCACGGTCTTTGTCAGATAAAACGACATTGTCCAGTTTTATTGGCCAGTCGATACCAATATCCCGATCATTCCATAGTAGCCCGCGGTCGTGCTCGGCGCTGTAAGGAGCGGTGACCTTGTAGGAAAGGACGGTATCCGGCGCGAGCGTAGCGAATCCGTGCGCGAAACCTGCCGGTATCCATAGCTGATCGCCATTTTCTTTCGAGAGTTCAAGGCCATACCATTGACCGAAGGTGGGCGATCGTTCGCGGATGTCGACCGCTACGTCAAACACTTTTCCTGCAATGCAACGAACCAGCTTTCCCTGAGCAAAAGGGTGTAATTGAAAATGCAGGCCACGTACGGTGCCTACGGTGGCTGAAAGTGACTCATTTTCTTGTGCGAAGGTCAAGTCCGCGACATGTTGGCGAAACCAGCTTTCCTTGAACACTTCCGAAAAATAACCGCGATTGTCGCCAACGCGTTTTGGAGTAATCTTCACTAGTCCACTTAATGGTAGATGCTCGAGGTTCATGATCGACGTAGTCCCTTATTTTTTCTCGTTATAAGTGTCCTTCTTTTCTTTGCAAGTTAATATTCCATGTAAATTGCTCCCTATTGTGTAACGATTGCAAATCGGTAGTGAGTGCCTGGGTAACTGATTTTCCAGGCGCGAATTCGGATGATCGGGAATTCGGGTAACGACGTTCCGCAGATAGGCATCCGGATCACGGCCATTTAGCCTTGCCGTTTCGATCAGCTCCCAAGTGGCGGCTGCCTGTTCACCACCCCTATCTGATACGGCGAACAGACCGTTTTTGCGTCCTAGCCCATGGGCCGGATTGCTCGTTCAGCAGCATTATTGGCAATCTCGGTACTACCGTCATCAAGGAAACGGGAGAGCGATGCCCATTGGAAAGCGCGTGGCGGATCGCCTCCACCGTGCTGGATTTTTGCGGCATGCGTTTGAGATTGTTGCCCAGCGGTGATTGCAGGGCGTCGACCCTGGGCTTGGTTCCATCCTGCCGGACAGCTTTCGGTGCCATTGCTGCCAGCGGAGGTGATACATCTGGAGGATACGCAACTTCTCATCGACGGAGATAGGCTCGTTGCTAAATAGAAGCGCCGCCCCGACAACTTATAAATGATTCAGGAACTACACCCCTTTATCGCGGACGCGATACGCGCCGCACTACTGCGCATAGACCGGTTCGTTTATGATCTCGAGAAGTCTGGCGGCCGCTAAGCGCAGAGCGAAGTGCTGTATCAACGTAAGCCCACGGTGAAGGCCGTCTTGCGATGACGGCCTTCTGACTGCCAGTCCTAGTGGTAACACTAGGAGTAGTCATATGACGAAGCATGCAATTGAGGTGATCACCTCCGTAGAGCGCCGTCGGCGCTGGTCACGCGAAGATAAAGAGCGGCTCGTCGCTGCGTGCTTTGAGCCAGACGCGGTCATCT
>NZ_JBNWDR010000025.1:0-3217 GCF_053521785.1 Agrobacterium sp. A3-95
TGGGGTCGGAACAAGAGCAGTCCGAAATCGTACGCTAAGGTCGAACGAAACCGGAACGATACCGTAGATCGGATGTGCAACATCCGATCTCTGTGGATTGCCATCGACATGCGCCAATTTTGATTTCTCTGTCTGGCCCGACTCGACAACGCTTCGAGCAGATTGCTCATCAATGGAGTCGGGCGATGGCAAAGCGCAAGCTTCTTAAAGATCAAGATCGCCGGAAGCTTGTCGACATACCAGTCGACGAGGATAACCTAATCCGACACTATTCGTTGTCATTGGCGGATCGCCTGGAGATTGAACTGCGGAGACGTAATCACAATCGGCTCGGCTTTGCCATCCAGCTATGTCTAATGCGATACCCGGGTCGAGTGCTTGGAACAGAAGAAACTCCGCCTCGCGCCATGCTGACGTATGTTGCTGATCAGATCGGCGCCGCTCAAGACGAATTTGCCCTCTATGCACGCCGCGAAGAAACCCGTCGGGATCATATGGCGCGGCTAATGGTGTATCTGGATACGAGAAGCGCGACGCTGCAAGATCGCCGCGCCGCGCTATTGGCGGCAATTCAAGCGGCGACCATGTCCGACGACGGTGCTGCGATAGCCAGTTCGACTGTCGCCGCGTTTCGCGAACGCGGCGCTCTTCTGCCGGCGATCGACACGATCGAACGCATCGGCCTTGCCGGCCGTGCCATAGCCCGGCGGCGAGCAGAAAGAACCCTGATTGAAGACATCCCACTCGATAGGCTTCAATCACTGGATAGGCTGTTAGAGGTTGACCCGTCGATCGGCCAGACCCGCTTTCATTGGCTGCGTTCGGCACCAGAAGCGCCGGCCGCGTCGAACCTCGTCGGGCTGACCGAGCGGATAGCCTTTCTGCGGCGGCTGGAGATCGATCCGGAATTGCAGGCGCGCGTGTCATCCGGACGGTGGGACCAGATGATCCGGGAGGGCAACGCAACGCCGGCCTGGCTCGCCAACGACTTCAACGCCAGCCGTCGCCACGCTCTAATCGTGGCCCAAGTCATCAAGCTTTGCCAGAAGCTCACGGACGATGCGGTGACGATGTTCATCAAGCTGATGGGTAAATTGTTCTCGCAAGCCAACAATCGAAAGAAGCAGCGACAGATGGACTGCAGAGCGAATACCGCCAAAGCGCTGCGCATGTTTCTCGATACGATCACCGCACTGCAGTCCGCCAACGACTATGGTCGGAACGCATTGGATGTTCTCGACCAGAAAGTCGGTTGGGACCGGTTGCTTCGGATGAAGCCTGAGCTTGAGTCGATGGTCGACGACAACGAGGCACCGCCGTTGACCGTGGCAGCCGAACAATACGCGACCGTCCACAAATACATTGGTGCATTTCTTCAGGCCTTCACGTTTCGCTCGGCGCATCGCCACGACCCGCTTCTGGCGGCAATTGCGCTGCTGAAACGGCTTTATGCCGAGAAGCGGCGGACACTCCCTGATCGCGTGCCGCTCACCCATCTCAGCCAAACTGATCGACGGCTTATCTTCGAACAAGGGAAACCTGATCGCCGTCTCTACGAGATCGCCACGCTAGCGGCTTTGCGAGACCGGCTTAGATCTGCGGACATTTGGGTCGACGGCAGCCGATCTTTCCGGCCGATTGACGAGCATCTGATGCCGCGGTCGACATTCATCACGATGAAGGAAGAAGATCGTCTCGGTTTGGGGGTCCAAGGCGACGGCGCGCAGTGGCTTGCTGAAGCGTGCCAGATGCTCGAGTTCAACCTGCAGCGTCTTGCGCACAGAGCACGATCCGGAAAGCTCGAAGGAGTTCGTCTTGAGGCCGGAACGTTGATCGTCACACCAACCGTCGGCGAAGTCCCCGTGGCAGCAGAGGAACTGAATGCCGAGATCAGCGATATGTATCCGTTGGTCGAGGTTCCCGACTTGTTAAGGGAAGTGCATGAATGGACCGGCTTTGCGGATCACTTCACGCATGTTCGCACCGGCGACATCCCGAAAAATGTCTCTGCCATGCTCGCTGGTGTACTGGCCGATGCGACGAACCTCGGCCCAAAGCGAATGGCGGGCGCATCCAAGGGGATCAGCGCTCACCAGATTGGGTGGATGCGCACATTCCATGCCCGATCGGAGACCTACCGCGCGGCGCAAGCGTGCATCACCGATGTCCACACCCAGCATCCGCATTCCCGCCTTTGGGGCAATGGCACAACGTCATCGTCAGATGGCCAATTCTTTCGTGCGAGCGACCGAGCCGCAAAGCGCGGCGACATCAATTTGCACTACGGCAGCGACCCCGGGACGAAATTCTATAGCCATCTATCAGATCAGTACGGCTACTTCGGCATTTTGCCCATCAGTCCGACCGAAAGCGAGGCGGCCTATGTGCTCGATGGGCTCTTCGACCAGGACACGGTGCTCGACATTCAGGAACACTTTACCGACACGGGCGGTGCCAGTGATCATATCTTCGGGCTGTTCGCCTTGATCGGAAAGCGGTTCTCACCGCGACTGCGCAATCTCAAAGACCGGAAGTTCCACACGTTCGAGAAGAGCGATGCATATCCAACCCTGTCGAACCATATCGGGGCGCCGATCAACACCGCCCTGATTCTCGACCATTGGGACAATCTGCTCCATCTCGCGGCGTCGATCACGACGCGGTCCGTGGTACCGTCTACGATCCTGAAGAAGCTGTCCGCATCTCCGAAGCAAAGCCATCTCGCGAGGGCGCTCCGCGAACTCGGCCGTATCGAAAGGTCGCTCTTCATGATCGAATGGTACTCAAGTCCGGCATTGCGGCGGAGATGCCAAGCCGGTCTCAACAAGGGAGAGGCCGCCCATAAGCTGAAGCGCGCTGTCTTTTTCCACGAGCGAGGCGAGATCCGTGATCGGTCGTTCGAGAGCCAGGCATTCCGCGCTTCAGGGCTCAATCTCGTCGTAAGTGCAATCGTGCACTGGAATACGGTCTATCTTAATCGCGCGGTCACACAGCTGAAACGAGCGGGGCGAGACATTCCTGATACTCTATTGAAACACATCTCGCCGCTCAGTTGGGAACATATCAACCTTACCGGCATCTACACATGGGATGCCGAACATCAGATGCCGAACGGATTTCGATCGCTCCGCCTTCCGGCTAGGCTAAGGAACGCCGCGTAAGTTCTCATTCCGTTCGTCCTTAGCGTACGATTTCGGACTGCTCTTGTTCTAACCCC
>NZ_JBNWDR010000026.1:0-2466 GCF_053521785.1 Agrobacterium sp. A3-95
CGTAAGCCTCCGGTGAAGGCCGCAGGTCAGGCCGCTTGAGCGTTGACGGTCGGCGGCGTCCAATTCCACGGAAGCAACTGCTCCAGCCTGGTAATCGGCGTGTCGGCGATGCGGGCAAGAACGTCGGCCAGCCACGCCTGCGGATCGATGTCGTTGAGCTTTGCCGTCATGATCAACGTGGCCATGAAGGCTGCACGATCCGCGCCGCGGTCTGATCCGGCGAAGAGCCAGGATTTTCTGCCGAGCGCAAAGCCTCTGAGCGCTCGCTCTGCCGCATTATTCGTCAGGCAAATCCGGCCGTCCTGCAGGAATGACGTGAAGCCATCCCAGCGCTTGAGCATGTAGTCGATCGCCTCTGCCACCGGAGAACTGCGTGAGAGCTTTGCCCGCTCGGTTTGAAGCCAGACCTGCAGATCATCGACGAGTGGCAGACTGTCTTTCCGGCGACGCTCCAGGCGTTGATCGGCGTCAAGCCCGTTGATCTCGCGCTCAATATCGAACAGGGCGTCGATCCGTTTGACGGCTTCGAGCGCCATAGGCGAGATCGGCGCGGCGTTCTTTCCACGCTTGGCATTTGCGGCAATGTCGGCGAGCACGAAGAACTTGCGCCGCGAGTGTGCCCAACAAAACGCCTGCCTTAGAGGATTTGGATCGCGATCAACCTTGAACAGCGGATTGTAGCCGCCATAGGCATCCGCCTGCAATATGCCGGAGAAGGACTTCAGATGTCGCTCGGGATGCTCCTGCCGCCGATCCCGAGAGGAATAGTAGAGGGCGGCGGGCGGTGACTGTCCGCCGAAGGGTCTGTCATCCCGGACGTAGGTCCAGATGCGACCGGTATCAGTCTTTCCCTTCGCCAGGATGGGCACGGTCGTGTCGTCGCCATGCAGTCGCTCGGCTGCCAGGACATGGGCCTCGATCAACGAATGGATTGGCTTCAGGGCTGCGGCACAAGCGCCGACTTGATCGGCAAGCGTCGACAGACTGAGATCGACGCCTTCACGGGCATAACGCTCGCTCTGGCGGTTGAGCGGCTGGTGCTGGGCAAACTTCTCGAACAGGATCATCGCCAGCAGGTTTGGCCCGGCAAAGCCGCGTGGCGTTACATGGAAGGGTGCTGGTGGCTGCGTGATCTTCTCGCACTCGCGACAGGTAAACTTCTCCCGTACCGTCTGGATGACCTTCCACTGGCGCGGGATGACCTCCAGGGTCTCGGTGATGTCCTCGCCAAGCTTCGACAATTTGGCCGATCCGCAGCAGGCGCAATTGGCGGGAGCGGCGATGACGATGCGCTCGCGTGGCAGATGTTCGGGAAAGGGCTTGCGTGACGGACGCCTGCGCTCGAAGGCTTTGACGGTTGAAGCTTTGGCTGCGATCTCCGCCACCAGTTCATCTTCACCGGCGTCCGTTTCCAACTCCTCGAGCTGCAGTTCCAACTGCTCCAGGAGCCGCGCCTTGCGCTCGGACCGGCTGCCGTAGAGTTCACGGCGAACCTTGTCGATCTCCAGCTTCAGCCGTGCGATCAGCGCCTCGGAATGCGATACGAGTGCCTTTGCACTGGCGGCTTCGGCCTTGGCGGTCGCCGCTTCTGCTTCGGCTGCAACACGTCGAGCGCGTTCCTGGGCCAGCAGTGCAAGGGCACTGGCTAGGTCGTCCGGAAGCTCTTCAGTCGTATTGCTCATGACAGGATGGAATCATATTCGAGCCTGTCATTCCAGTGTTTTTGCTCATCCGGCCGACGTCGGCCGCCAGGTCTTTTGCGGCATCCGCCAGTCGATACCTTCCAGCAGATAACCGAGCTGCGCAGGTGTGATCACCACCGTGCCATCGGCCGCCGATGGCCAGATGAAGCGGCCACGCTCCAGCTTCTTCGTGAACAGGCAAGCGCCCTGGCCGTCATGCCAGATCACCTTGATCAGGCCACCGCCGCGGCCGCGGAATACGAACAAGTGCCCACACATCGGGTCACGCTTCAGCGCCTCCTGCACCATCAACGACAGACCGGGGAAGCCCTTGCGCATGTCCGTATAGCCCGTGGCCAGCCAGACCTTCACACCACTCGGAACCGGGATCATCGCAGACCCAATACGCAATCGAGAATCCGGCCAAGCGCGTCCGTGTCGATGTCGCTTTCCACGCGGACGCGTCGGCCCCGACCTAGTTCGATTGTTACATCACTGCGCTTCCGACGAGGATGGAATTTGGTGGGTGGTTCCGGCTGAGCGGGGGAGACTGTCGAAGCGGCCTCGGACACGATCACCGGCACCAAAGCCGCAGTGTCAGATCTTGGCTCCTCGATCCGACAAAGCTCTTTGCGCCAACGGAACAACTGGCTGACATGGATCCCGGCCGCGCGGGCAATCTCCGAGATGACCGCGTCTGGCTCAAAGCACGCAGCGACGAGCCGCTCTTTATCTTCGCGTGACCAGCGCCGACGGCGCTCTACGGAGGTGATCACCTCAATTG
>NZ_JBNWDR010000027.1:0-1319 GCF_053521785.1 Agrobacterium sp. A3-95
TGGAGTGCACCCCATTTCACCGGACAAGTCGGCTAGATTGATTTAGCCCTGATGAACTGCCGAGGGGAAGCCATCTTGAGCGCGGAATGGGGATGGATTTCGTTGTAGTCCTCGATCCATCCGTCGATGAGCCGGAGCGCTGTTTGGGCGTCCGGTAGAGCTGATATCCGAATATAGTCCCGCTTCAACGTTTTGACGAAGGCTTCCGACATGCCGTTCGACTGCGGGCTGGCGACCGGCGTGAAGCAGGGCGTTAGATTGAGTGCTTGCGCAAACAGCCTCGTGTCCCGCGCCGTATAGGCTGAACCATTGTCAGACAGATGCTCGATAGCATTCGGGGCTCGGGTTGCATGGAAGCGTTTCTCGACCGCCTCCAGCATCATGTCGCGGACGTCCGAGCCGGATATTCCGGCATTGGCGAGCGCCGTCCAAGCGATGATCTCCCGGTCGAAGGCGTCGATGATGAAGGCGAGACGAATGACCTCGCCATTCCAGCAGGCGAACTCCAGGCCGTCCGAGCACCAGCGCAGGTTGGAGCGCATGACCATGACCTTGCCATCGTGGAGGCGGCCCTTGCGAACGGCTGTGTGCTTCTCCAGTAGCATGGCGTGGTTACCCATGATGCGATGGACCCGTTTGGCGTTGACGACAGGCTGATCGGCGGCTCGCCTTTCGCGATTGAGGAGCGCGGCGATCCGCCGATAGCCATAGGTTGGCCTTTGATCCACCAGCCTGCGGATGGCGGGCAGAAGCTCTGCATCCTCGGCCTTGTTGTATGGCCCACGCGGCTTTGATCTGCCTTTCAGCCGCTCGATGAGGTTGGAACGGGAGACGCCCAGCGTGTCTGCGACGGCCTTCATCGCGAACCGTCCTTCGGCAACAAGATCGGCCGCGATATCCGTTTTTTTGAGTCCGCTTTGGAAAGAGCTTCGCGGAGGATTTCGACCTCCATCGTCTTGCGACCGAGCATGCGCTCCAACTCCCGGACGCGATCCTCCAGTTTCTTCACTTCCGAATTTCCGACAACCGGCTCGTCAGAATCCACGGCTGCAGCACCTCCCTCGCTCAAGAGCCTGCGCCACCGATAAAGCAAATTGGGCGCGACGCCATGACGGCGAGCGGTCGAAGATACCGTCTCGCCGGGTTCGAAACTCTGCTCAATGATTGTCAGCTTTTGCTCGGTTGTCCACCGCCTGCGGCGAACATCACCCGTCAGCAATTCAACGTGTCGATAGTCGTTAGCCATAAGCCTATACCCAAGCCTGTGCTTGAGCCTTTCTGCTTATGCCGACTGTCCGGTCGAAATGGGGGGCAGTTCA
>NZ_JBNWDR010000028.1:0-961 GCF_053521785.1 Agrobacterium sp. A3-95
TGTAGCCGCAAAGTTAAAGTGTCCTGTTTCTGCAAAGTTGGAATGTCACACTCCCCGGACCTGAATGATACCGGGGAGATTGCGGATGGGATTGATCACGATGAGCGAGCGCGATTTGCAGCGGATCGAGGTTTTGTCGAAAGTCGTTGATGGCCGCATGACCATCGTCGCAGCGGCGCATGTGCTGGCAATCAGCGCCCGGCATGTTCAGAGACTGATTGGTCGTATTGAGGCTACCGGCGCTGCCTCGATCAGACACAAGGCAATTGGTCGCCCGTCGAACAATAAAATCGCCACCGGCGTCCGCGATTACGTTTTGATTCTGGTGCGCGAACGCTACCTTGATTTCGGGCCAACGCTGGCGGCCGAGAAGCTTAAGGAAGAGCATGGCGTCACAGTCTCGCGTGAGACGCTGCGTAAGTGGATGCAGGATGCTGGCATATGGCTTTCGAGAAAACAGCGGCGGGCGTTTCATCAGCCGCGGTTGCGGCGCGAGGCTTATGGTGAACTGGTGCAGATCGACGGCTCCGAGCACCGCTGGTTTGAGGACCGTGGCCCTGCGTGCTCTCTGCTGGTCTTCGTCGACGATGCGACCGGAAAGCTGATGCAGCTGCGGTTTGTTCGATCGGAGAGCGCTTTTACCTATTTCGAGGCGCTTTCGCTTTACCTTGAAGAGCATGGCGCACCTATCGCCTTTTACTCCGACAAACATTCCGTTTTTCGTGTCGCCCGGAAAGACGCCAAGGGTGGGCAAGGCATGACGCAGTTTGGTCGCGCGCTATCGGAGCTGCACATCGAGATCCTTTGCGCCAATTCCAGCCAGGCCAAGGGACGCGTCGAGCGTATGAACAGGACATTGCAGGATCGGCTGGTCAAGGAATTGAGGCTTGCCAATATCAGTGACATGGAGACCGGCAATGCGTTTCTGCCAGCCTTCATCGAGCGATACAATGACCGCTTT
>NZ_JBNWDR010000029.1:0-719 GCF_053521785.1 Agrobacterium sp. A3-95
TGTTGATTGCCACTGAGAACTGACCCGGCGTTTCCACCGAGAATTGACCCGCCTGTTAGGTATGTTTCGGGTCTGCGGTCGTGGTCAAGTTCCTCGTTTTCTCCTTTGTCGTTTTAGTCTCGTGCGCGGAGCTGTTTTTGAAGCGGAAGCTGTCGTTTCCGGTTTCAAGGATGTGGCAATGATGGGTAAGCCGATCGAGCAATGCCGTGGTCATCTTGGCATCACCGAAGACGCTGGCCCATTCGCTGAAGCTGAGGTTCGTCGTGATGATGACACTGGTTCGCTCGTAGAGTTTGCTGAGCAAGTGGAAGAGCATCGCACCGCCCGACGCGCTGAACGGCAGGTATCCAAGCTCATCGAGGATCACGAGATCGGAGTGGACAAGGCGATTGGCGATCTGCCCAGACCGTCCTTGCGCCTTTTCCTGTTCCAGCGCGTTGACCAGCTCGACCGTTGAGAAGAACCGGACCCGCTTATGGTGATGCTCGATGGCCTGGACGCCGAGCGCGGTGGCAATGTGCGTCTTGCCCGTGCCGGGACCGCCGACCAGAACGATGTTGTTGGCGTCGTCCAGGAAGTCGCAGCGATGAAGCTGCTGCACGAGCGCCTCGTTGATCTCGCTGCTGGCGAAGTCGAAGCCGTTAAGATCACGGTAGGCCGGGAAGCGTGCCGTCTTGAGCTGGTAGGCCGTCGATCGCACTTCACGTTCCGCCGTCTCG
>NZ_JBNWDR010000030.1:0-630 GCF_053521785.1 Agrobacterium sp. A3-95
CGGTGACCCCTACCCGCCCCGACAACCTCCATCGGCCTGTCAATCTGGCGCCAAGCAGGCTGAATGACGTGCTTTGCAAACGCGAGCAAAGACACGTCGGCGCACAGCTTTCATTCTCCTATGAGCGCAAACGCATCATGCTTGAGGAGAACGACGTCACGCGCGGCCTGGTTGGAAAGTATGTCGAGACATTCGCTTACGTTGATGGTCGACTGGATATTCGATGGAAAGGTCACTCGTTGCCTTACAAGATCTTCGACAAGGATCAGCGCGTGACCCATGCGGCTGTGGTCGAGAACAAGCGTCTCGGCGAAGTACTGGCCTACATCAAAGAGCAGCAAGATCGAGACCACGCAGCTGCGCCAAAGACCAACAGTGAGAAGATCGGCTACAAGCCGAGAGGCCGCAAACCCGGTCCGCGCACGGATTTCATGAATGATCCGGACGTCATTGCGAGACGGCAAAAGGCTCTTGCTCAAATGGATGCGGCTGGGTGAAGGCCGCACCCACTTCTGCCGTGTAAACAACTGGCTTTTCAGTAAAAATGGACTTTCGACAGATCGACTTCATATGGATCTGTCTGGATTGGGCTTCCATCTTCCTTGTAAACTTCAAGCTCGGAGATTCTGC
>NZ_JBNWDR010000031.1:0-601 GCF_053521785.1 Agrobacterium sp. A3-95
GTTGGTTACGTGCAGCGCCAATCGCACAAGTCTGGCGATGCGAACGATACTTTTCTGGTTTGGAGCTTCATCGTCGTAAAAGCTCTCGATGGGTATATGGTCGTTTGGTCTAGGCGAAGGGCGTCGTTGTCCTTCACGATCGCCAACGGCCCTTGACTGCGAAGCTTTAGGCTCCCGGTAGGGCTGATGCGCATCACTTCCACGGAGCTCATCTGCTCCAGGATTTCCGCTTTCCCTTGAAAGTCACCTCGCAGCAGATGCATTAGGAGCGCGCGTTCGCGATGGTCGATCTCTCTCCAGTTCTCAAGCCCATCTATCATGCCCTTCCCTCTCATCTGGCGAAGCCAAGGTGAATCTGATTGTAGCTTATGGCGCTGTCAACGGCTGACCATGACGCGACGAAAAGTGCTTTGGAGTGAGAAAGCTAAAGCCGAAGGGTGTGTTCCATCACCCGCCCCCTCCCTACCCTTGCAACCCGGCCCAGCCGGTCCGGTCGGGGGCTGATTGTTTGAGCCAGTGTCGCATTTCTAACTGGCTGGCAGAGCGACAGATGACATTTTAACTTTGCACGATTCGCGACATTTCAACCTTGCCGCCACAT
>NZ_JBNWDR010000032.1:0-569 GCF_053521785.1 Agrobacterium sp. A3-95
AGCAGGCCGGCATTGCGGAAGATCAGGTAGATCGGCACCAGCACCGCCACCCCCGGCATCATCTTGGTGGAGAGCATCCACATCAAAATGTCCTTGGTGCGTTTGGTCGGCGAGAATGCCATGGCCCAGGCGGCGGGAATGGCGATCATGAGCGCGATGATCGTCGAGCCGAGCGACAGCACGACCGAGTTCATGAACGGCTTGAAGTAATCGCGCTGGGTCTGCACGGTGATGTAGTTTTCGAGCGTGCCCGAGGGAATGAGGCTGAAGCCTGCGATCGCCTCCGGCTCGGTCTTGATCGAGGTGAGGAAGGCGTAAAGGATCGGGAAGAACAGCAAAAGCGCCACGGCCCATGCCGCGATGGTGAAGCCGATCTTTGCGCGTGTCGTTGTCTTGCGGGCCATGATCGCTTCTCCTTAACGGTCGAGGTTCTTGCCGACGGCGCGCATCAGGAAGATGGCGACGATATTGGCGAGCACGACGGCGATGATGCCACCGGCCGATGCGCCGCCGACGTCGTAGCCCAGAAGCGCCGTGCGATAGATGAGGAAGGCAAGGTTGGTCGAGGC
>NZ_JBNWDR010000033.1:0-546 GCF_053521785.1 Agrobacterium sp. A3-95
AAGGCGTTCCTGTTTGACGAGCCGCTCTCCAACCTCGATGCGGCGCTGCGCGGCACCATGCGGCTGGAAATCTCCGAGCTGCACAACACACTGAAGACGACGATGATCTACGTCACCCACGATCAGGTGGAAGCCATGACCATGGCCGACAAGATCGTGGTCCTCAACCGCGGCAATATCGAGCAGGTCGGCTCGCCCATGGAGCTTTACCGCTCGCCCGCCAACCTCTTCGTCGCCGGCTTCATCGGCTCGCCGCGCATGAACCTAGTGACCGGCGATTACGCCCGGCAAAAGGGTGCGACCACCGCCGGCGTGCGACCCGAGCACCTGACGCTGTCGAAAGAAACCGGGCTGTGGCAGGGCAAGGTCACGGTTGCCGAACATCTCGGCTCCGACACCTTCCTCCACCTCGACGTCCCCGGCATCGGCCCCATCACCGCCAGAACCGACGGTGAATTCGAATGCAAACACGGCGATACCGTCTTCATCACACCAGATGATGCCAAAATCCACAGGTTCGATGACAAGGGCATCGCGATATGACGC
>NZ_JBNWDR010000034.1:0-544 GCF_053521785.1 Agrobacterium sp. A3-95
CGTCTTCAGTGTGTTGTGCAGCTCGGAGATTTCCAGCCGCATGGTGCCGCGCAGCGCCGCATCGAGGTTGGAGAGCGGCTCGTCAAACAGGAACGCCTTCGGTTCGCGCACGATGGCGCGGCCGATGGCCACGCGCTGGCGCTGGCCGCCGGACAGTTGCGAGGGCCGGCGTTCGAGATAATCGGTGAGGTTGAGGATACGGGCGGCATCGTCGACTTTCTTGTCGATGACGGCCTTGTCGAGCTTGGCCATCTTCAGCGGGAAGGCGATGTTGTTGCGCACGCTCATATGCGGATAAAGCGCATAGGACTGGAACACCATGGCAAGGCCGCGCTCGGCCGGGGCCTTTTCGGTGGCGTCGTTGCCGTCGATGACTATTCTGCCGCCGGAGACGTCTTCCAGCCCGGCAATCAGGCGCAGCAGCGTTGACTTGCCGCAGCCGGACGGGCCGACGAAGACGACGAACTCGCCGTCATGGATGTCGAGATCGATCGACGGGATGACTTTTGCCTCGCCGAAGAGCTTGGACACGTTCTGAAGGGAA
>NZ_JBNWDR010000035.1:0-542 GCF_053521785.1 Agrobacterium sp. A3-95
GGGCCGACGAAGACGACGAACTCGCCGTCATGGATGTCGAGATCGATCGACGGGATGACTTTTGCCTCGCCGAAGAGCTTGGACACGTTCTGAAGGGAAATGCTGCCCATTATTGTCGTTCCTTATTTCACGGCGCCAAAGGTGAGGCCACGCACGAGTTGTTTCTGCGAGAACCAGCCGATGACGAGAATGGGGGCGATCGCCATCATCGAGGCGGCCGAGAGCTTGGCCCAGAACAGCCCCTGCGGTGAGGAGAAGGAGGCGATGAAGGCCGTCAGCGGTGCCGCATTGGTGGTCGTCAGCCGGATGGTCCAGAAGGATTCGTTCCAGGCAAGAATGACGTTTA
The DNA here is from genome assembly GCF_053521785.1 of Agrobacterium sp. A3-95. NCBI lineage: Bacteria > Pseudomonadati > Pseudomonadota > Alphaproteobacteria > Hyphomicrobiales > Rhizobiaceae > Agrobacterium > Agrobacterium sp. A3-95. Next base: position 347 of record NZ_JBNWDR010000035.1, read on the forward strand.
GAAGCAGCGTCGAGGCAATGCCCGGAACCGCCATTGGGGTCAGTACATGCACGATCTCGTTCCAGAGCGAGGCACCATCCATGCGGGCTGCTTCCAGGATCTCGCCGGGGATTTCGCGGAAGTAGGTATAAAGCATCCACACCACGATCGGCAGGTTGATGAAGGTGAGCATGACGGTCAGCCCAATGCGGGTATC
>NZ_JBNWDR010000036.1:0-513 GCF_053521785.1 Agrobacterium sp. A3-95
GTAGGGTCAGCGACTGGGGTGAAGTCGTAACAAGGTAGCCGTAGGGGAACCTGCGGCTGGATCACCTCCTTTCTAAGGAAGCTGTGGAACAGTAAGACGATCGCACCGGTCTTCGGATCAACGCGGTATGAACTTTCCCGTGCTTTTTAGAACATAGATGGCACCAGTCAGGTGACCATCGAAACGTAATACGCCACGGAAGTTGCTTTTAGCGCTCGGTTGGTATGGCAGGTCTCGCCGTCCACGTTTCTCTTTCTTCAAAAAGGATATAAACCATTGGTTTGTGCTCACGCATGAGCGGGTCTTCGACCCTATGCTCCGCGAGGGCGCCGGACGTCCGGCGACGGACTATCGTCCTGTATTGGTGATTGATCGAAGCTTTTGCTTTGGGTTGATGTGCCGATGCATCGAGATGGGCCCGTAGCTCAGTTGGTTAGAGCACACGCTTGATAAGCGTGGGGTCGGTAGTTCGAGTCTACCCGGGCCCACCATTGGTTTTTGGAATTTGCCTGA